>CAISEY010000224.1 GCA_903884435.1 uncultured Hyphomicrobiales bacterium
GCCGCCGGCGGCGTCGCGGGAGCCGGGCGGAGCGCCGGAGGCGTGGCGGGGGTCGACGACGGCGCGGCGGGGCGCGTGTTCAGGGCGGCCTGGGTTTCGGCGGCGCGCTTCTGCGCCGCTGACGCCTCGCCCGGTTCGATCAGGCTGCCATCCGGACGGATCAGGATTGTCCGCACGACTTTCGTCGTGAGCGGCACGTAGGATTTCGGTTCCGCCCGGGCCTCGCGCTTCGGGTCGGGCTTCTGGGCGGGCGCCGCCGCGGCGAGATCGGTCGCGCGCGCGGGCTCGCCGGCTTTTTTCGCGGGAGTCTCGTTGCTGGCCCGAACCTTCACGGGTTCCGCCGGCGCCAGCACCATCGGCGGCGCGCTGGCGAGAACGTCGGGGCCAGCCGCCGAGGAACGGGAATATTGGGAGTAAAACGCTCCGCCGCCAATCGCGGCTGTCGTCAAGAGCGTGGCGGTCAGGATGTGATACCGCGGCGCGGCGCGGCGCAACTTCGGCGCCGGTTCCAGATCGTACGACATGACCAGATCCCCGCCGGCGCCGTTTGACTGAACATGACGGCAACCGGATTACTGAGAAACGCGTCCGGCTCGACGGAGCTGAATGCTCCTTGCCCGACCGCGCGACATGTCGAAAAAATGCGCCAGTAGAGTAAACAATCGTTTAATCGCCCGAGCGAAGGCGACGGACCCGGTGAAATCGCGTGATGTCCGGCCTAATGGTCGGGCTCGACGCAAGTCCCGTCTTCCGCGCCGGCCTCGTTCCCCGGCCGCCTCGCCACGAGGGCCTCGATATCGCGGGCGAGGGCGAAATCCTTTTCGGTGACGCCGCCGGCGTCGTGGGTTTGCAGACGCACGCCGACGCGCGCGAAGGAGGCGTGAAGGTCGGGATGGTGCCACGCGGTTTCCGAGAGATAGCCAATGGCGTTGACCACCATCAGCGTCGCCTTCCAGCCCCGCGTCTTGTATTCACGCGCGAGGAAGCCATTCTCGAGGCGCCAGCGCGGCAACTCGCCCGCGAGGCGTCGCGCGATTTCCGCGGTGGACAACACGGGCGATTCTGGCGGTGCGTTCACGGCGCGCGTCCCTCTGCTTTCCCGAATGTCGGCCGCCCGCGCCGCGCGCGCAAGAGCGGCGGTTGCAAATTCACGGACGCCCGGCAAAACTGCGGCGAACAGGGGGCCAGAATGCCGGATACGCCAACAATGCGTGTGATCGAAGGCGGACATTGGCGTCCGTTCGCGCCCGGGAGGCTGGCGTGACACAACCGCCGGCCATGGAAGACGGCTTCGCCCGCGTACCGCTCGGCCGCGACTGGCCGGACATTCGCGACGCGGTGCGCGCCATCTGCGCGAAATATCCTGGCGCCTACTGGCGCGCGCTGGAAGACAGCGGCGGCTTCGCGACGGAATTCGTCGCTGAACTCACGGAGGCCGGCTTTCTCGCGGCGCTGATTCCCGAGGAGTTTGGCGGCTCGGGCCTGCCGTTGCGGGCCGGCGGCGTCATTCTCGAGGAAATCCACGCGAGCGGCTGCGAGGGCAACACCTGCCACGCGCAAATGTACATGATGCACATGCTGGTGAAACACGGCGACGCCGCGCAGAAGGCCCGTTATTTGCCGGGCGTCGCCAGCGGCGCCATCCGCTTTCAGTCCTTTGGCGTCACCGAGCCGGCGACCGGCTCCAACACGCTCGAACTCAGGACGACCGCGACGCGCGACGGAGACAGCTACGTCGTCAATGGCCAGAAAATCTGGACCTCGCGCGCCCTGCATTCCGATCTGATGACGCTGCTCGTGCGCACGACGCCGCTCGACCGGGTGAAGCGGCGCACCGATGGATTGTCGATCCTGCTCGTCGACATTCGCGAGGCGAAGGGGGCGGGCATGACCATCCGCCCCATCGAGACGATGGTGAACCACCAGACCAACGAGATCTTCTTCGACAATCTGCGCGTGCCCGCCGGAAACCTCGTCGGCGAGGAGGGCATGGGCTTTCGTTACATTCTCGACGGCATGAACTCGGAGCGCATCCTGCTCGCGCACGAATCCATCGGCGACGCGCGCTTCTTCCTCGACAAGGCGGTCGCCTACGCGAGGGAGCGCGTCGTCTTCAACCGGCCGATCGGCCAGAACCAGGGCGTCCAGTTTCCGCTGGCGCGGGCCTATTCGGAATATCGCGGCGCCGACCTGATGACGCGCGCCGCCGCCGCGCTGTTTCAGGCGGGCCAGACATGCGGCGACGAGGCGAACCTCGCCAAAATGCAATCGGGCGAGGCCGCATGGAACGCGGCGGAAGCCTGCCTGCAAACCCACGGCGGGTTCGGCGTCGCGCGCGAATACGACATAGAGCGCAAGTGGCGCGCCGCGCGCGTGCAGCGCATCGCGCCGATCTCCACCAACATGGTGCTCGCCTATATCGGCCATGGCGTGCTGGGGCTGCCGAAGTCGTATTGAGCCGCGACCTCGACAGGCCGCGGGGCGCGGGCTATGGAATCCGGCGTTTGATCGAGGAAAGCGGCGCCCCGCCGCGAAGGAGACATTCATGTCGCTCGCCCGTTTCGGCCGCCTCGCGGCGGCTCTCGGCCTTCTCGCCGCCCCCGCCCTCGCGCAGGACAAGCTGAAGGTCGCCACCGGACAGCGCGGCAACTGGGACACGTCCGTTGGCGAAATCGGCCAGCGCGCCGGCATTTTCAAAAAGCACGGAATCGAACTCGAGATTCTCTACACACAGGGCGGCGGCGAGACGCAGCAGGCGGTGATCTCCGGCGCCGTCGACATCGGCATCGGCGCGGGCACCGTGGGCGCCATGAGCGTCTTTTCCAAGGGCGCGCCGGTGCGCGTGATCGGCGCGGAAACCACGGGCGCGGGCGATCTCTACTGGTATGTGCGGACGGATTCCCCGATCAAGACGCTCGCCGACACCGCCGGCAAGACGATCGCCTTCTCCACCAAGGGCTCGTCGACGGACGGGGTCGTCACCGCCTTCATCCGCGAACAAAAACTGACGGCGAAGCCGACCTCGACCGGCAGCCCGCCCTCGACGCTGACGCAGGTCATGTCGGGCCAGGTCGACGTTGGCTGGGCCGCGCCGCCCTTCGGCCTCCAACAGCTCGACAAAAAGGAAATCCGCATCATCGCGACCGGCAACGACACGAACTTCAAGGGCCAGACGGTGCGCGTCAACATCGCGCACGTCGACGCGCTCAAGAACCGGAAGGCGGTCATCGACCGCTACATGAAGGCCTATCGGGAAACCGTCGATTTCATGTACGCCGACGACAAGGCGCTGGAGATTCACTCGGGCTGGCTTGGAATTCCGATGGATCTGTCGCGCCGAACGCGCGACGGATTTTTCCCGAAGGCCTCCATCGATCCGGACAAAATTATCGGTCTCGATCTCGTGATGCCCGACGCCGTCGAGATGAAGTTCATTTCCGCGCCGCTGACAAAGGCGCAGATCGACGAACTCATCCAGATTCCCGCGCGCTGAATTTTCGCGAGGTTCGGGACAAAAAGGCCGGGGCGGGAGACATCCCGTCCCGGCTTTTGTTTTCGCGAAGCGTCAGCCCTCGATGGCGCCCTGCACCGGGCCCATGAAATCGCGCTTGGCGAGCGGCACGCCGCTGTGACGAACGAGATCGTAGGCCGTCGTGCAATGAAAAAAGAAGTGCGGCAGCGCGAAGTGCATGAGGAAATCCTTGCCCTTGAACTTGCGCACGTTGGGGCCCGCCTGAAAGGAGATCACCTTGTCGGCGGCGGCGTCGATGGCCGCGGCGTCCTGCGCCCGGGCGAATTCGATCGCCTTCGCCACTCGAGCCTTGAGCTCGTCGAAGGTCTTCTCGTCGTCGGCGAACTTGAGCGGCTCGACGCCGGCGAGACGGCCCGCGATCCAGACGCCCCAGGTCGAGGCGACGCGCACCTGTTTGGCGAAATCATACATGTCGGGCGCGAACCGCGCGGTGAGCAGCGCCTGCGGATCGACCTTCTTTTCGGCGACGTAGCCGGCGGCCTTGTCGATGACGCCGGACAGGCCGGAGAGCATCTGGACGACGACGGGAATCGAGAGCTGGTGCAGCGAAATCGACATGTTTCCTCCGAATTGGGGCGCCGGACGCGCCTGTTCTCGAGCAATAGGCCAGGGCGCGCGGGGGTTCAAGCCGGCGCGCCGTCTCCCCGCGGGATCACATCGACCTTGACGTCGATTTCCTGATCGCCCGAACTGAGAATGATCCCGGCGACGGGCGAAATATCCGCGTAGTCCCGGCCTCGCGCCAGCACGATGTGATCGTCGCCGATCATCATGGAATTCGTCGGATCGAGCCCGATCCAGCCAAACGGCTCGCCACACCAGAGGGCGACCCACGCGTGGGTCGCGTCGGCGCCCTCGAGGCGGGGCTTGCCCTCGGGCGGAATCGTCCGAAGATAGCCGGAAACATAGGCGGCGGGCAGGCCGATGCCGCGCAGTCCCGCGATCATGACATGCGCGAAATCCTGACAGACGCCGCGCCGCTTTTCGAATGCCTCGGACAGCGGCGTCGAGACGACCGTCGCCTTCGGGTCGTAGACGAAATCGTCGCGGATGCGCCGCATGAGTTCGACGGCGCCGTCCAGCGCCGGACGGCCCGTCGCGAAGCTTTGCCGCGCGTAATCGGCCGCCGGCTGAAACCGCGGAACGAAGCGGCTCGGGTGCAAAAAATGCGCGGGGGATTCCGGCGTCAGCGTGTCGCTCGAAAAGGCGGCGTCGCGCGTGTCTTCCCAGGGTTGGGTGGCTTCGGGCGGCGGCGCGGGCGCGCGCGCGACATCGATGGTCGAGCGCGCCTCGATCCTGAGTTGCCGGTGCGCCGCGTCGATCGTGATCGAGGTCACGCGATTGCCGAAAAAGCAGATGCGCTCGTCCATCGCCGCCGGGACGGGGTCGATCGCGAGACTGTAGCGCTTCACCGATTGCCCGGGCCCGTCGACGGGCAGGAGCCGCAGCGCGCAATGCGAAAACGTGACGGGCGCGTCGTATTTGTAGGTCGTGAGATGGCGGATGTCGTAGATCACGCGAGACCGCTCATCTTGTCGGCCTGAACCGCGTGCGCGCCCTGCAGGAAATAGCGGTCGGCGATCACGTCGGCGAGGCTCATCAATTGCTGTTCGAAGGCCAGAACCCTGTTCGTGTCGAGATGATCGGCCCGCGCGACGGCGAGGTCGGCGGACAGTTTGACGATCAGCCTCCGCGGCGCCTCCAGCATCCCGTCGTCGTTGAGCACGGGCAGGCTCCCGAGGTGTTCGTCGAGACGCTCGACCTGGAACGCGACCGACCTTGGATTGAACGGATCGAGCAACACCATGTCGCGCACCGGATTGAGCGCGACGCCCGTGAGGTATCGCGAGCGATAGGTGATTTGCGAATCCACGAGGTCGAGCAAAACGTCGAGGTCCTCCGCGGGCGCCGGCGAATAGGCGAAGTTCCGCGCCATCCGGCAGGTGTTGACGCCACGTTCGATCCTGCGGCCAGCCTCGAGAAAGCGCCAGCCCGCCACGCGGTTCATGTTTTCCTGGGCGAGGCCCGAAATTCCCGCGAGGACGCGAAGCGCGTCGTCGGCGCGGTCGTAGACGCCGGCCTCGGTCATGTCTGCGTTTACATCGACGTCGAGCCGCGTCAGCAGAGAGCCGATCAGCCGCCATGTGTCGACGGACAGCCGCTCGCGAATGAACGAGGCGGCGCGATGCGCGTCCCGCACCAGCGAGAGAGCCGAGCCGAATTCGTCCGGGGCGTGCAGCGCCACCGCGGCGAGGCGCAGCGACGGCATCGCCGGAGCGCTCTTGAACGGCGCCGCGCCCCAGGCGCCAAGCAGGCTCTTGAGCCCGTTCAGCGTGCGCACCTCGAGCTGCGCGTCCGTGTCGATCAGCCGACCCGCCATGCAGCGGATCAGCCGCAACGTGGCTTCGGCCCGCTCGAGATAACGCCCCAGCCAGAACAGATTGTCGGCGGCGCGGCTTGGCAGGTTGCCCATGATGCGGCGAATGCGCACCTTGTCGTCGCTGGGCAGCAGCGTCGTCATCGCGACGGGTTTTTCGGCGAGGAGCCACACGTCCGCCGATTGAACGCCCTCGCCCATCGCGACCGCGCGCGCGTCGGCGCGATCCGAAACCCGGGCGAACCCGCCGGGCATGATCTTCCAGCCATCGGGCGTCGCCGCCGCGTAGACTCTCAGAACGAACGGCCGGGGCGTCAGCCGGCCCTCGTTCCAGACCGGCGTCGTCGACAGATGAACCACTTCCTGCCCGACGAAATCGACGCCGCGTTCGCCGATCCGCTCGATCAGGCGGGCGCGCTCTCCCGCGTCGAGCTCGCCGCCGAGCACGGGCTGGCCGGGCGGACGGCCGAGCACGGAATTGCCGAACGCGCCGGCGATCGCCATGTCCTCGATGCTGGCGAGGACTTCTCCGCGCGCCCGCTTCTGTCCGCACCACCAGGTCGCGATGTTCGGCAGCGCGAGATCCTCGCCGAGCACGTGCCTGCTGATCGAGGGCATGAAGCTCATCAGCGCCGGCGTTTCCAGAATGCCGGACCCCAGCGCGTTGGCGACGACGACGCCTCCCTCGCGCAAGGCCTCGACCAGCCCGGGCACGCCGAGTTGCGATCTGGCGTTGAGCTCGAGCGGATCGGCGAAATCGGAATCGATGCGCCGCCACAGAACGTCGGCGCGTTTCAGTCCGGCGATGGTGCGCACGTGCACCTGCCCGTTGCGCATCGTGAGGTCGCCGCCCTCGACGAGCAGGAAGCCGAGATAGCGCGCGAGATAGGCCTGTTCGAAATAGGTCTGGCTCAAAGGGCCTGGCGTCAGCAGGCAAATCCGCGGATCGGCGCGCGTCGCGGCGTCGGCGAGGCCGGAGCGCAGGCTCTGGAAAAACGGGGCGAGCCGCTCGACGTTCATGTCCCGGTACAGGGCGGGAAAGGCGCGCGAGAGCACCAGGCGGTTGGCGAGGGCGTAGCCGACGCCGGACGGAGCCTGGGTGCGGTCGCCGAGAACCCACCAGCGGCCATCGGGCCCGCGGCCGAGGTCGGCGGCGTAAAAATGCAGATACTTGCCGCCAGGCGGCGTCACCCCTTGCAAAGGGTGCAGATAATCCGGGCTGCCGGTGATCGCGCTGGCGGGGAGGACGCCGTCCGACACGAGGCGTCCGTCGCCATAGACGTCCGACAAAACATGTTCGAGCAGCCGGACGCGCTGGCCGACGCCGGCCTCGATCTCGCGCCATTCGCTCTCGGAAATCAGCAACGGCACGTGGCTCAGAGGCCAGATTCGCTCTCCGGCCTCGCCAGGGGCGCGGTAGGACACTCCGGTGTCCCGGATGTGCCGGTCGGCGGCGGCGAAGCGGCTCTCGATGTGCTCTGAATCGAGGTTCGTGAGTTCATCGAGAAACCGGGCCCACGCCGCGCGAGGCCGGCCATCGGCGCCGATGAGTTCGTCGGGAATGCCGTTCAGCGGCGCGTAGCCGGAGATCAGTTCCCGGAGCCGCTGGGCCTTCGACCGCGATTTTGTCGTCTGGCTCGTGGCGGGCATTCAACTCTCATGTCGACGGAGGCCGCCGCAAATCCAGGGTGAGGGGAAATTCGCCCGGCGAAATCTCGCTCGCCAGACGGATGGTCCCCGGAGTATGGCCGTGATCCTGGAAGCGCGCGAGCCGTCTCGCCTCCGCTTCGTAGCTATTCACAGGAAACGTTTCGTAGTTTCGGCCGCCGGGGTGGGCGACGTGATAAACGCAGCCGCCCAGCGAGCGGCCCGTCCAGGTATCGACGATATCGAAAGTCAGCGGCGCGTGCACGGGAATTGTCGGGTGCAGGCCCGAGGGCGGCTTCCAGGCCTTGAAACGCACGCCGGCGACGGCCTCGCCGGATACGCCCGTCGGGGCCATCGGAATTTTCCGGCCGTTGCAGGCGATTTCGTGCCGTCCCGCGACGAAGCCCGTCGCCCGGACCTGCAAACGCTCCACGGAACTGTCCACATAGCGGACCGAGCCGCCAACCGCGCCCTCCTCGCCCATGACGTGCCAGGGTTCGAGCGCCTGGCGAATTTCGAGATGGACGCCCGCGTGTTCTACGACGCCGAAGACCGGGAAGCGGAACTGCCGCTGCGCCTCGAACCAGGCCGGATCGAAGACGTAGCCGGCGCGGCCGAGATCGTCGAGAACGCCCAGGAAATCTCGCCAGATGAAATGCGGCAGCATGTAACGATCGTGCAGGGCGGTTCCCCAGCGCACGAGGCCGCCCTCTTGCGGCTCGCGCCAGAACCAGGCGACGAGCGCGCGGATCAACAATTGCTGCGCGAGGCTCATCCGCGCGTCCGGCGGCATTTCGAAGGCGCGAAACTCGACGAGACCCAGCCGCCCGGTCGCGCTGTCCGGCGAATAGAGCTTGTCGATGCAGATTTCCGCGCGATGGGTGTTGCCGGTCACGTCGGTCAGCAGATTTCGGAACAGCCGGTCGATGATCCACAGCGGAGTCGTATCGCCGGGCTTCGGCACCTGCGCGAGGGCGATCTCGAGCTCGTAGAGATTGTCGGCGCGCGCTTCGTCGAGACGCGGCGCCTGGCTGGTCGGGCCGATGAAGAGGCCGGAGAAGAAATACGAGAGCGCGGGATGGCGCTGCCAGTAGAGAACGATGCTTTTCAGCAGGTCCGGCCTGCGCAGGAAGGGCGAATCCGCCGGCGTCGGGCCGCCGAGCACCACGTGATTGCCGCCGCCGGTGCCCGTGTGGCGTCCGTCCGTCATGAACTTGTCGGCGCCGAGTCGCGACTGCCGCGCCTCTTCGTAGAGCGCGATGGTCGTGTCGGCGGCGGCGCGCCAGCTCGCCGCGGGATGGATGTTGACCTCGATGACGCCGGGGTCCGGCGTCACCTTGATCACGTCGACGCGCGGATCGAAGGGCGGCGGATAGCCCTCGATATGCACCGGCGTTCCCGTTGCTTCCGCCGTCGCCTCGATCGCCGCCAGCAAGTCGAGATAGTCGTCGAGATGTTCGACCGGCGGCATGAACACGCAGACAACGCCGTCCCGCGCCTCGACCGACAGCGCCGTGCGCACCGCGCCCTCGACCATTTCCTGTTCCGTGCGCTCCTGCCGCGCCACGTCGTCCGCCGCGCCCGTTTCCCGGCGCTGGGCGGCGAGACCCGTCAGGTCGGCGTGCGCCGGCAGCGGCCCACGCGGCTCGAAGGGATCGCGCGCGACGCTGAAGGGATAGGAAGCCGGAGGAATCCAGGGCAGCGAGGACAATGGCAGGCGATAGCCGACCGGCGAATCGCCTGGCGTGAGGAACAGCTTGCCGCGGCGCAGACGCCATCTCTCGCTGGTCCAGCGCGGTTCGGCCGCCGCGTTCCAGCGCTGCACCGGCAACACATAGCCCGTCGGTCGCGAAAGTCCCCGCTCGAAGGTGCGCATCATGCGCGCGCGCTCCTCGGGATCCTCGATCTTTGGATCGAGCGGATCGGAATTGTCGGGGAGATTGCCTTCCTTCAGCAGCCAGTGCGCGGGGTCTTCATAAGCCTCGATGACGAATTCCGGGCCGACTCCCAGCCGCGCGGCGATGCCGCGGGCCGTCTCTTCGGCCTGTTCGCGTTCCGCCTTTCGCGCGCCGGCGACGGTCGCGATGAGGTCGGGATTCTTCCAGACGGGCTGTCCGTCCTTGCGCCAGTACAACGCGAAGGCCCAGCGCGGCAGGCTTTCGCCGGGATACCATTTGCCCTGGCCGTAGTGGAGCATCCCGCCTGGCGCAAAGCGCTCGCGCAACCGGCGAATGAGTTCGTCGGCGTGGGCGCGTTTCGTCGGCCCCACGGCGGCGATGTTCCATTCCGGCGATTCGAAATCGCTCGCCGAAACGAAGGTGGGCTCGCCGCCCATGGTGAGCCGCGTGTCCTGCGCCACGAGATCGGCGTCGACCCGCTCGCCGAGGCGGTCGAGTTCCGCCCAGGCGTCGTCCGAAAACGGCGCGGTGATGCGCGGCGCCTCGGCGACGCGCGTGACCGTCATGTCGAAATGAAAATCGATGTTGGCGGGATCGACGAGGCCGCTGATCGGCGCGGCCGAGCGGTAATGCGGCGTCGCCGCGACGGGCAGGTGCCCCTCGCCGCAGAACAGGCCCGAGGTCGCGTCCATGCCGATCCATCCGGCGCCTGGCAGATAGACCTCCGCCCAGGCGTGCAGATCGGTGAAATCCTTGCGCGTACCGAGCGGCCCCTCGACCGGATCGACGTCCGCCTTCAACTGGATGAGGTAGCCGGAGACAAAGCGCGCCGCGAGTCCGAGATGGCGCAGCATCTGCACGAGCAGCCAGGCGGAATCCCGGCACGAGCCCGAGCCGAGTTCGAGCGTCTCCTCCGGCGACTGGACGCCAGGCTCCATCCGGATGACGTAGCGCACGCTCTCGCGCACGGCGGCGTTCAGCGCCACGAGGAAATCCACCGTGGTTCTGGCGCTCCGGTCGATGGCGGCGATGTAGGCGGCGAGGCGCGGCCCCAGGGGCTCCGCCTCGAGATAGGGCGCGAGTTCGCCCTTCAGTTCCGGATGATAGTCGAACGGGAACGCCGTCGCGCAGGGTTCGACGAAGAAATCGAAAGGATTGTAGACAGCCAGCTCCGCCGTCAGATCGACCTCGATTTTCAGTTCCGTCGCCTTTTCCGGAAACACGAACCGCGCCAGCCAGTTCCCGTGCGGATCCTGCTGCCAGTTCACGAAATGCCCGGCGGGCGTGACCTTCAGCGAATAGGAGGGAACGCGGGTCCGGCAATGCGGAGCCGGCCGCAAGCGGATCGTCTGCGGCCCGAGACCGACCAGGCGATCGTACTTGTAATGGGTAACGTGATGAATGGCCGCGAAAATCGTCACTGACGCGTCTCTCCGTGTCCGGCGCCGTCCGCCGTGGAAATCCCGTTACGGGTCGTTCGAAACCGCGATCCAGCCCGCGGGTTTTCCCGTGCGTCCACGATCCACCTTGACCGGGAAGCAATCAGCGTACCAGAGCCGGACTGCTGAAATAATCGGCGGATGGCCTCGCGATTGGACTTTTTTGGCCATTTCCCGGGCATCCCGGTTCATAAAGCCGTCCGTCGTGACTATCCGGCGCGCGGGGATGGCGGGGCTTGGTGCGCGGGCGGACCTGGCTTAACGTCCGGGCTCCGGGGCGTGTCGAAAAAAAAATCAATCGGGAGGGGCTCATGGCGCGGCAGACAATCGACGTATCGAAACTCATCGACGAGGGCGAGACGGGCGTCTTCATCAAGCGCCTGGTGATCATCACCTTTTTGCTGGTGATCGCCGACGGATTCGACATCAGTTCCATCGGCTTCGCCATTCCCGGCATCATGAAGGACTTCGCCATAACCGATCCGTCCATCGCGGGGCGGATGATCGCGGCGAGCCTTGTCGGCGTTCTCGTGGGGTCGCCGTTGTTCGGCTGGGTGGGGGACCGCTTCGGTCGCAAGGCGGCGATCATTTCGTCCTGCCTGTTGTTCGGCGTTCTCACCTGGGTGACGGTCTTCGCGACGAACGCGACGCAAATTCTCGCGCTGCGCTTTCTCGCCGGTCTCGGCATTGGCGGCCTGCTGCCCAACGTCACGGCGCTGATTTCGGAACTCGCGCCGGCGCGCTACCGCGCGGCGATCATCATCCTCACCTTCACCGGCGTCGCGCTCGGCGGCGCGTTGCCCGGAGTCGTCGCCGCGACGCTCGTGGGCAAACATGGCTGGCAGGTGATTTTTCACGTCGGCGGCGCGCTGCCGGTGCTGGTGTCCCTGTTGTGCGTGTGGATGCTGCCGGAATCCGTCAAGTATCTCGTCGTCAGGGGCAAGGGCGGCGAGGAAGTGGCGAAAGCCCTCGCCCGGATGGACGCCGTCCAGCCGGTCAGCGCCGACGCGACTTTCGTCGTCGCCAACGAGAACAGGCCCGAGGGCTTCGCCTTCGGGGAATTGTTCCGCGGACCGCTCGCCGTTCTCACGCCGCTGCTCTGGCTTTTGTTCATCGCCAATCTCATGGGCTATTTCTTCCTGCTGGGCTGGACCCCGGCGGTGCTGCAGGCCGCGAAAATCGATCCCTCGAAGGCGGCGCTCGCCGGCGTGCTGCTGCAATTCGGCGGCGTCTTCGCGGGGCTGCTGATGTTCTGGTTCCGCCTGATGGAGCGGCACGGCATTCTGCCCGTGGTTTTCTTCTTCGCGCTCGCCGTGCCGACCGTCGCGGGCATCGGTTACGCGGCGGTGGCGCAGAACGAGGCGCTCGTGTTCGTCCTGCAATTCGTCGCGGGCGTCTGCTGCCTCGGCGTGCAATTCTCGATCAACGCCCTGTCGGGAATCCTTTATCCGACGGCGGTGCGCTCCAGCGGTTCGGGCACGGCGCTCGGCATTGGAAGGCTCGGGTCCATCGTCGGTCCGGTACTCGGCGGCGTGCTGATTTCCCAACAATTGCCGACGGACAAGCTCTATGCCTACGCCGCCATGCCCTTCGCGGTCGGCTGCCTCGCGACCCTCGTCATGATGCGTTTCTACAAGCGTCAGGGGCTGTCGTGAGGGCCTGTTTGCGGCCCGCGCCGCGCCTGATATGAAGGCGGCATGTCGCTTTCACCCGAGGAAATCGAGCGCTACGCGCGCCATATCGTGCTGCACGGCGTCGGCGGGCCCGGCCAGCAAAAGCTGAAGGCCGCGCGCGTGCTGAGCGTCGGCGCGGGCGGGCTTGGCTCGCCCTTCATCCAATATCTCGCCGCCGCCGGCGTCGGCACGATCGGAATCGTCGACAACGACACGGTGTCGCTCTCGAATTTGCAGCGCCAGGTCCTGCACGGCACGCCGGACATCGGACGGCTCAAGGTCGACAGCGCCGGGGACGCGGTGGCGCGCGTCAATCCGCACGTGCAAATCGTCAAGCATCCGTTCCGGCTCGACGCGGCGAACGCCCCGGCGTTGCTGGCGGATTACGACGTGATCGGCGACGGCTCCGACAATTTCGAGACGCGCTATGTCGTCTCCGACGCCTGTTTTCACGCGAGGCGCCCGCTCGTCACCGCGGCGGTTGGCGAATACGACGGCTCCATCACGACGCTGCGCCCCTTCGAGGCCGGCGAGAATGGCAAGCCCAATCCCACCTACAGGTGCCTGTTTCCGGAGCCGCCGCCCGCGGGCTCCATCCCCGCCTGTTCGGAGGCCGGCGTTCTCGGCGCGCTGACCGGCGTCGTCGGCGCCATGATGGCGCTCGAGGTCATTCGCGAGATCACCGGCTTTGGCGAAAATCTCGTCGGCCGCATCCTGCTCATGGACACGCGCGCCATGCGCTTCGAGACCATGAACTATTCCTGGGATCCGCAAAATCCGCTGAACGGCGAGGCCGCGTCCTCCGCTTGAACGACGCCGCCCGCCGGTCTATCACTCTGCCCTCGCACTCAGGGAGGTCTTCGATGTCGCTCTACGCATTTTCCGTTCCCACCTACCAGCAGGTCCTCGGCGGCATGCTGAACGTCATGGACAAGGCCATCGCCCACGTCGCGGCGAAGAAATACGATCCGGCCTTCATCCTCAACGATCGCCTGTTCCCCGACATGTTCAACTTCGCCCGTCAGGTGCAGTCCTTCACCGATCACGCCGCCGGCTCGAGCCTGCGCCTCGCCGGCAAGGAAGCCAATCTGCCCGCGCGCGACGAGACGACCCTCGAGGCCCTGCGCGAGCGCATCGTCAAGGCCATCGCCGCCGTGAACTCGGTCTCCGCCGCCGATGTCGACGCCCACGCGAACAAGCCCATCACCTTCCCCATGGGCCCGCGTCAGGTCACGATGAACGGGACGGAATACATGATGCATTTCGCCTTCCCGAACTTCTATTTCCACGCCACGACCGCCTATGACATCCTGCGTCATCGCGGCGTCGAAGTCGGCAAGCGCGACTTCCTCGGCGTCGTTCCCGGCATGCCCAAGGCCTGACGTTCCGCGCCCCGCGTTCGCGCGCGGGGCGCTTCTTTCAAGAGAGAGTTTCGAAATGAGCATTCGTCGCATTGGCGCGGGTCCGCGCATGAGCAAGGCCGTGGTTCACGGCGGCACGGTCTATCTCGCGGGCCAGGTGGCCGACGCGTCGAAGGGCAAGAGCGTCGCCGAGCAAACCACTGAAATCCTCGCGATCATCGATGGCCTTCTCAAGGACGCCGGCAGCGACAAGTCGAAGCTCGTCTGGTGCAACATCTGGCTCGCGGACATCTCCACCTTCGGCGAGATGAATTCTGTTTGGGACAAATGGGTCATCCCCGGCGAGGGGCCGGCGCGCGCCACCGTCGAGGCGAAACTCGCGGGGCCCGAATACAAGGTCGAGATCGCCGTCGTCGCGGCCGTCTGACGCTGCTGGCGAACGCGTCCGGCCAGGTCGCGGTCCGGGTTCAGCTCAGGCCGTGACGAAACGCATTTCCGCGAGGACCGCGGAGGCCCTCAGCAACAGTCTGCTGTAGCCACGCACGAGATCGGCCGAGCGCGAGAAACGCGCGGTGACGACATCGAGCAATTCCTCGAGAACGGCCTGGTCGATCTGGTCGAGAACCGGTCGTGCGAGGCCAGCGAGCCGCGCGAGATCCGTCAGTTCCTTGCGCGCGCCGCCGAGCTTTTCGCGCTCGTCGAGCAGCATCAGCCGCCACAGGCGCGCGTGCATCGAGATCAGGACGCGCAGGGAAAAGTGATCCGGCCCCATGATCGCGACATAGCTCTCGGAGATCACGTCCGCGATGACCGGCTGACTCCAGTGGGCCAAGTCGCGCCGCGCGCCCTCGATGTCGACAGCCTGCACCGGTCGTCTCCCAAATATGGGCCAAAGCACAAAAACGAATCAATGAACTCGAAACGCCGTTAATTTGCCACATTCGAGGGCCGGCGCAACACCGTCGCGCCGGCCACGCGAATTTTATTGCCCCATGCGCCCGGCGAAGACGATTTCGGCGAGAGGCTGCCTGTGGCTGGGAATTTCCCGGGCCGCCACGGCTTCCGGCAACAGGGTCTTCGGGCCCGGACGGCCGACGGCGGCGCAGAGATTGAGGGCGAACCCCTCCGGCGCGCCCAGCGCCTCGCGCATCGCCTGGTGGTTGAAGCCGATCATTCCATGCGCGTACCAGCCGAGCATGGTCGCCTGGAGGGCGAAGGCCATCCAGGCGGCGCCCGTGTCGAGGGCGTGCGACTGCGAGGGAACTTCCGCGCCGTCGCGCGTCAGCGTCGTCTTCGAGGCGAAACAGACGAGCGCGGCGGCGGATTTCGCCCAGACCTGGTTGCCGGGGTTGAGAGCGGCGACGAAATTGTCGAAATTGTCCGCGCCGCGCTTGCAATAGATCATCCGCCACGGCTGCAGGTTGGAGGCGGACGGAGCCCAGCGCGCCGCCTCGAAGATCGTCATCAGGTCGGAGTCCGGGATTTGCGCGTCGGTGAAGGCGCGCGGCGACCAGCGTTGCGTGAAAATTCCGGCGACGGGATGGTCGGCGATGCGTCCGGTCGGCTGTGTCATGCGTTGTCTCCTGATTGACGCCGGAACGGATATTGCTTCGCCCCGCCGCGGGTCAAGCCGCGGTGGACGGACGCGCCCGCGCGTCCTAGGATGCCCGCAAGCCCCGTTTCGACGAGAGGAGTTTGTCATGCGCGACTGGGAAAAGCTCATCCCCGCCTCTGAACAGCGTTTTTACAAGAAGGCCGGTTTCATGGGCACGCTGAAGCCGGGCAACCGCGCGGCGCTCGTCGTCGTCGACGTGACCATGGGCTTTTGCGGCTCCGAGGGCCTGACGCTCGACGAGGCCGTCGCCGAATATCCCACCGCCTGCGGGCCCTCGTCCTGGGTGGCGATGCCGCGCATCGCGCGACTGATCGAACTCTTTCGCCGGCAAGACCTGCCGATCGTTTATTCGCTCGCGAATCTTCCCGACGCACCATGGGCCGGCAACGCGACGAAGAGCGGCGCTGTTTCGCGCAAGCCCGGCTTCAACGATTTTCCGAAAGCCATCGCGCCGCGCCAGCGGGACTGGGTGCTGGCGAAGACAAAGGCCTCCGCATTCTTCCAGACCGCGCTGACGACCTATCTGACGAAGCAGAACGTCGACACGCTCGTCTTCTGCGGCGTCTCGACCTCCGGTTGCGTGCGCGCCACCGTCGTCGACGGGTTCTCGCACGGCTACCAGACGTTCGTCGTCGATGAATGCTGCTTCGACAGGTCGGAATACGCGCACGCGGCCAATCTGTTCGACATGCAGGCGAAATACGCCGTCGTCATGTCGCTCGACGAGGCGGAGGCGACCTTCGGCGGGCGCAAGCTCGCGGCGGCGGAATAGGTTCAGGGAGTTTCAAGTGGTCAACACCGATCCGCACGGTCTGTTTCCCTATCGCGCCATCGTCGACGCGCCGAAAATCCAGTGGCCCAACGGCGCGCGCGTCGCGGTGTGGGTCATTCCCAACGTGGAGCAATACCGGATCGAGATCGGCAATCCCTCGCCGGACATCCGCAACCACTCGCGCCGCGACTATGGCAACCGCGTCGGCATCTGGCGGGTAATGGAGGTCATGGCGAAGCATGGCGCGCGCGGCACCGTGGCCTTCAACGGCCAGGTGGGACAATATTATCCGCGCATCATGCAGGCGATGAAGGATCTCGAGTGGGAGCTCATGGGCCATGGCATGACCAACTCCCTCCCGCTGGCGGGCATGGAGAAAAACGCCGAGCGCGCCGTCATTCTCGAGACGAAGAAGATCATCGAGGACCACGGCCTCGCGATGAAGGGCTGGCTCGGGCCGGGCCTGACCGAGACATTCAACACGCTCGATCTGCTGAAGGAAGCGGGCGTCGAATACGTGTGCGACTGGGTCAACGACGACCTGCCCTACAAATTCAACAACGGGCTCTACTCGATCCCCTATTCGATCGAGCTCAACGACATGCCCTTGTTCAACGTTCCCTCGATCAGCATCGAGGATTTCGAGCGCCGGATCAAGGACGCCTACGACGTCCTCTACGAGGAAGGCGAAACGAACGGGCGCGTGCTCGGCATCGCTCTGCATCCCTTCCTGATCGGCTCGCCCCACCGCATCAAATATCTCGACCGCGCGCTGGCCCACATCGCCTGGAGCGACAAGGCCTGGTTCGCGACGGGCGAGGAAATCATCGCGGCCTATCGCGCGCAAACCGGCGGCGTCTGAACGCGATGCATCCGGATCCCGAACGCCTGTTGCGCGACATGTTCGCGGCGGCCATCGCCTCCGCGCAACCGGAAGTCTGCGTTCCGCCGAATCTGCCCGCGCCGCCGCGCGGCCGGCTCGTCGTCGTCGGCGCGGGCAAGGCCTCGGCGGAAATGGCGAAGGCGGTCGAGGACAACTGGTCGAGCGCGATCGAGGGGCTCGTCGTCACGCGACACGGTTATGGCGCGAAGTGCCGCCACGTCGAGATCGTCGAGGCGTCGCATCCCGTGCCGGACACGGACAGCGTGACGGCGGCGGAACGCATTCTGGCGCGGGTGCGCAACCTGCGTTTCGACGATCACGTCCTGTGCCTGATTTCGGGCGGCGGCTCGGCTCTCATGTGCCTGCCCGGCGAGGGTCTGGACCTCGCGGACAAGCAGGCGGTCAACCGGGCGCTGCTCGCCTCCGGCGCGCCCATCGGCGAGATGAACGTCGTGCGCCGCCACCTCTCGGGAATCAAGGGCGGCAGGCTCGCCGCCGCCTGTCATCCGGCGCGGCTGACGACGCTGGTGATTTCCGACGTGCCCGGCGACGCGCTCGCGGACATCGCCTCGGGGCCGACGGTCGCCGATTCCTCCACCTGCGCCGACGCGCTCGACATCGCGCGCCGTTACAACATCGATCTTCCCGCGCCGGCGCGCGCCCTCCTCGAAAGCGGGCGCGGGGAAACGGTGAAGCCGGGCGATCCCAGGCTCGCGCGATCCGAAACGCACGTCGTCGCGACGCCGCGCATGGCCCTGCTCGCAGCGGCGACGGTCGCGCGCGAGTCCGGCGTGACTCCCGTCATGCTGGGCGACCGCGTCGAGGGCGAGGCGCGCGACGTGGGCAAGGTGCTGGCGGCGATCGCCCTGTCCTGCGCCGGTCATGGCGAGCCCGCGCCCGCGCCCTGCGTGCTGCTTTCCGGCGGCGAAACAACCGTGACGGTGCGCGGCGGGGGCCGCGGCGGACGCAACGTCGAGTTTCTGCTGTCGCTCGCCATCGCGCTCAATGGCGCGGCGGGGATTCACGCCCTCGCCGGCGACACCGATGGCGTCGATGGCGTCGAGGAGGTCGCTGGCGCGATCGCGGGGCCTGAAACGCTGGCGCGCGCCTTCGCGCTCGGTCTGAACCCGAAGGATTTTCTGGCGCGCAACGACGCGCACGCGTTCTTCGAGGCGCTCGCGAGCCAGGTCGTCACCGGGCCGACGCGCACCAACGTCAACGATTTTCGGGCGATTCTGGTGACGAAACAATCGCTCCCCGACGCCTGAATCGCCAGGCGCGCGCGAACGCCCGCGGAAACGCGCGTCTCGAACACAGAAGCTCACGATGAACATGAAAACGCGGGAACACGGCTCGATTCTCGACGAGATCGACTTGCGGCTGTTCCTCCCGATCGTCGTCAACACGGTGCTGCTGCACGCCGCCGTGCTGCTCGCGCGGGTCGACACGACCTATCGCGCCATCGAACTCAACCTGCCGGTGATCTGGATCGGCGCGATATCCGCGAGTTTCGCGTTGCTGCCGGCGATCCTCGCCGTCCCGGTCGGGCGCTTCATCGACCGCGGCCACGACGCGCTGACGACATGGACCGGATCCGGCCTCGTGCTGCTCGCCTGCGCCGGCTTCCAGTTCATTCCCGCGAGCGCGGTCAGCCTGTTGCTGAACACCGCGGTGCTGGGCGTCGGACAGCTCGCCTGCATGGCGGGCCACCAGATGGTCTCCGTGCGCGCGAGTCGCGGTCAGCGCGGCCGCGACGCCATCTTCGGCTATCACATGGTGGCGATCGCCGCGGGCCAGGGGCTCGGACCCTTCGTCATCAGCTGGCTGGCGGGTTCCGCCGCGCTGCCGCCGACCTTGCTCGTCTACAGGATCGCGACCATCGTCGCGCTGGCCTGTTTCGTTGTTTCCTTCGGCGTGACGATGGCGCCGAAGGGCGGCGGCGCGGGCCGCGCCCAGGGTTCAACGCGGCTCGCGGAACTGGTGCGCGTCAAGGGCCTCGTCGCTTATATCGTCGCGAGTCTCGTCACCATCACCGGCCTCGACATCATCGTGATCTACATGCCGCTGCTCGGCGCGGAACGCCGGATCGACGCGGGCACGATCGGAATGCTGCTCGCGGTGCGGGCGGCGGCCTCGATGCTGGCGCGCCTCGTTTACGTGCCGCTGATCGATCTTCTCGGTCGCATGCCCCTCACCTACGCGACGATGCTGGCGCCGGCGGCGTCCTTCCTCGTCATCGCCCTGCCAATCCCCGTCTGGCTCATGTATGCCGCTGTCATTGTCGCGGGAACCGGACTCGGCGTCTCGGCGACTCTGACGATTTCGGGCGTCGTCGAGGTCGCGCCGGCGAACGCGCGCGGCATCGCCCTGTCGCTGCGGCTCACCGGCAACCGGGTTGGCCTCGTCCTGTTTCCCTTCCTCGGCAGCGTGGTCGCGACGGCGAGC
The DNA here is from genome assembly GCA_903884435.1 of uncultured Hyphomicrobiales bacterium. Lineage (GTDB taxonomy): Bacteria > Pseudomonadota > Alphaproteobacteria > Rhizobiales > Beijerinckiaceae > Terripilifer. The sequence goes on from CAISEY010000224.1 coordinate 19,643, forward strand.
GGCGCCGGCGGCGTGTTCATCGTGGTCGCGGCCATGCTGGCGGGCGCGACCGGCGGCGTCTGGCGCGGACACCAGCGGCGCGAGCAGGACGGGTGACGTTGCGCCCGGGCCTTCCGATACCCTAGGATCGCGCGGGTTCACGGGAGACTGCTCATGTTCGGCTGGCGCAAGCGCATCGGATATATTTCGCCAACGGTCATCGAGGTGCTGCCCTACGAATTTTATCGTTTCGCGCCGGAGGGAATTGGCCTCGTCGGCGTCACCTGCGGCATCGACGACTGGCGCCCGGAGGAATTCGACAAGGGCCTCGCCCAGGTGAAGACCGCGGCCGCCTATCTCGGCTCGCGCTCGGTCGATTACGTCATTCACGGCGGCGGCCCGCTCGTCGTGGCGCGCGGCAAGGGCTACGAGGAACAGATCGTCGGCGACATCGAGACGGCCTCCGGCAAGCCCGCGACGACCGGCGTTCGTTCGGCGATGGAGGCGCTGCGCCACATGGGCTCGAAAAAAGTCGCCATCGCCTCGCCCTATCCACCGGGGCACAACGCCTCCATGTCGAACTACCTCGCTTCCTTCGGGTTCGAGATGGTCGCGGCGGAAGGAACCAGCCTGCCGTTCAAGGATTTGCAAAAGCAGCCGCCGCACGAAATTTACGCCTTCGCCGCCGGCGTCGCGGCGCGCGCTCCCGACTGCGACACGATCTATCTGCCTTGCCCGCAATGGCAGGGCGCCCAGGTGGTCGAGCAACTGGAGCAGGACACCGGCAAGATCGTCATCGCCTACACCCACGCCAATTTCTTCTGCGCCTTCCGGGCGCTGGGGATCGGCGCTCCGATCCGGGGCCACGGAAAATTGCTGGCCTCGCTGGCGCGATAGGGAGAGAGCGCCATGTTTCGCTTCGGACTGGCGCTTTCCCTGTCGCTCGTCGCGACCGCGGCGCCGGCGCAGACCGTCGCCGATTTTTACCGCGGCAAGACCATCCGTCTGATCGTCGGCGCCGCGGTTGGCGGCGGCTACGACATTCCCGGCCGGGTCGTCGCGAGCCACATGGGACGCCACGTTCCCGGCAATCCCAACTTCGTCGTCGAGAACATGCCGGGCGCGACGAGCCTCATCATGACAAACTATCTCTACGCCCGCGCGCCGCGCGACGGGACGGCGATGGGGATGCCCAACAACAGCGTGCCTTTCGAACCGCAACTGAAGATATTGTCGCGCGAGGGCGGCAACGTCGCCTTCGACCTGACGAAATTTGGCTGGATCGGTTCGCCGCTGCAGGAGCCGCAGGCCCTGTTCGCGATGTCGGCGGCGGCGCGGTCCATCGCCGATTTGCGCGCCCGCCCGATCATTGTCGCCTCCACGGGCACGTCCGCCGACAATTACATTCTGCCCTATCTGCTGAACCAGCTCGCCGGGACGAAAATGGACTTCGTCACCGGCTATCAGGGCCAGGGCGACATCTTCCTCGCCCTCGACCGCGGCGAGGCGCACGCCAACAGCGCCGGCGTCAGCAATTTCTTCGTGACGAAACCGGACTGGCTGCGCGATGGACGCGCCGCGGCCCTCGTGCAGTTTGGCGACGCGCGGCTGCCGGATCTGAAGGACGTTCCCACCGCCATGGAAATAGCGCCCGACGCCGCCTCGCGCGAGGCGCTGCGGTATTTCTCGCTGAAGTTCAAAATGGCGCGGCCCATCGCCCTGCCGCCCGACGTTCCCGCCGATCGCGTCGCCGCCCTGCAGGAGGCTTTTCTCGAAACCATGCGCGACCCCGCCTTTCTCGCGGAGGCGCGGAAGACCGGGCTCGAGATCAACCCCGTCGGCGGGCCGCAAATCCGCGACATTCTCGGCGAAATTCTCGGAGCGCCGCCGACGGTCGTCGAGCGGTTGCGTGACTTGCTGTCGCGCGCGGGCGGGCGGTGAGTTGACAGGGCCGGGCGCCGGCGGCACACAGCCGGAAGGATATTCTCTGGCCGCGACGCGGCGCCACGGGAGCGGACGGGTGCGAAACAGCGTCAATCTCACCATCATCGGCTTCGGCGAGGTCGGCCAGACCTTCGCGCGCGATTTCCTGGCGCGCGGCGACGTGCGCGTCTCCACCCACGACATCAAGTTCGCCTCGACGGACGCAGGCCCCGCCTTGCTGGAAAAAGCCCGCGTCGCCGGCGTCGCGACGGCGGAAAGCCACGCCGCCGCCTGCGCGAACGCGGACATCGTGATTTCGGCGGTGACGGCGAGTTCCGCCCTCGAGGTCGCCGAACAGGCCGCGACCTATCTGCGCCCGGGCCAGATTTTCTTCGACATCAATTCCGCCTCGCCCGGCACCAAGACGAGGGCCGCGAAGGCGGTGAACGCCTGCGGCGCGCGCTATGTCGAGGGCGCGGTGATGGCGCCGGTCCCCGGACCGGACCTCAAGGTTCCCATCCTCGCGGGCGGGCCCGCCGCGGAAGAGGCCGCCGTCATCCTCAACGAACTTGGCATGAACGTGAAGGCCGTGACCACGGAGCCTGGCCGCGCGTCCGCGATGAAGCTCTGCCGCAGCATCATGATCAAGGGCATCGAGGCGCTGATCGTCGATTGCGCGCGGGCCTCGAAGGACTGGAACGTCCAGCAGGAGGTCTTCGCCTCGCTCGACGCGAGCTTCCCTGGCGTGAAATTCGAGGAACTCGCCCGCTACATGGCGCAACGCGTCAACCAGCATGGCGTTCGCCGCGCCGCCGAGATGCGCGAGGCCGGCATGATGCTCGACGATCTCGGCATGGACGGCTCGCTGTCGCGCGCAGTCGCCGACGCGCAGGAGCGCGGCGCGGGAAAGGCCTAGCAATTCCCCTCCCCCCGCTCGCCGGGAGGTCCGGCGCCACGCGCCCATACTTCAAGACCCGAACGAGGCACACATGACACGCGCACCGACGATCCTGCCGCCCGACCCGAACACACACACTCCGAAGTTCCGCGCCCCGCCCCTCTCCTGCGACGCGCACACGCATATTTTCGGACCCGGCGACAAATATCCCTACGCCGCCGACGCGAGCTACATTCCGCACGACGCGGGACTCGACGAGTTCCGCAAGCTGCACGACAAGATTGGAATCGAGCGCGCGGTCATCGTCAACGCCTCCTGCCACGGCCTCGACAACAGCGTCGTCACCGACGCCATCGCCGCCAGCAACGGGCGCTACAAGGGCGTCGGCAACGTCGATCACACCTTCACCGAAAAGCAGATCGAGGCGCTCGACAAGGGCGGCATACACGGCTGTCGATTCACTTTCCTGAAGCGCCTCGGCCGCACGCCGGACATGTCGTCGTTCCACCGCGTCGTCGACATGATCAAGCAATTCGGCTGGCACGTCGTGATCTACCTCGATCCCGAGACCGTCGCCGATTTCGCGCCGATCCTCACGGCGCTGCCGGTCTCCTACGTCATCGACCACATGGGCACGGTCAACGCCGGCAAGGGCCTCGACCAGTCGAACTTCAACGCGCTGCTCGATCTCGCCACGCGCGACCAGAAATGCTGGGTGAAAGTGTGCGGCTTCGAGCGCGCCTCGCAGACCGGCGCGCCGTTCCACGACGCGGTCCCTTTCGGGACGAAGCTCATCGACACGATTCCCGATCGCGTTCTGTGGGGCACGGACTGGCCGCATCCGAACGTGAAGGTGATGCCGAACGACGGCGATCTCGTCGATCTGGTGCCGCTGTGCTCCGGGGATCCGGTCAAGCAAAAGAAGATGCTCGTCGACAATCCGGCGCGGCTCTACCGCTTCTGAGCGATCGGCGGCGCGCGCGGAGACGCCGCGCGCGCCGCGAACCGGTGCCCCGCCCGGGTCAGGGACCGGTTGTTCCGCGCAAAGGAAACCACCATGAAACTTGGCATCTGGACTCCCGCGCCCCTCACCATGCGCCCCGACGAGGTTTCCAAACCCGCCATTGACGGGCTCACCCGCCATGGCGGCGGCGTCGACCGGAATTACCTTTATTCAGCCGACGTGTTGCGGCGGGCGGAGGAACTGGGCTTCGAGATCACGCTGATCGCCCAGCGATTCCTCGGCCCCGATCTCGATTCATGGATTTTCGCCTCGGCGCTCGCGACGCAAACCAAATCCATCGAAATCATGGCCGCCGTGCATCCGGGCATCATGGATCCGCGAATCATCGCCAAGCACGCCGCCTCGATCGACCGGATCAGCGGCGGACGCTTCTGCGTCAACATCGTCAACGGCACGCGCCCGCAGGAATTCAGGGTGTTCGGCGAATGGCTCGAACAGGACGAGCGCCGCTACAAGCGGATGCACGAATTCATCCAGGTGATGAAGGGCATGTGGACCCAGGACGATTTCACCTTTCATGGCGACTTCTATTCCGTCGAGCACGGAACGGTGCCGACGAAATCCGTGCGCGAGCCGCATCCGCCGGTGATGGCGGCGAGCCGCGCGGACGGCGGCATGAACGTCGTCGCGCGGGAGTGTTCGACGTGGTTCGTGAACTACGACAAGGATTACACGAAATACGAGGAAAGCCTGAAGCGCATCGAACACGAGACCGGCGTCATGGCGAGCCGTTGCCGGCATTACGGCACGAAGGTGAGTTACGGGATCAACGCCTGCGTGCTGATCGCGGACACCGACGCGGAGGCCAACGCCATCGCCGAGGGCTATCTCGCGCAACTCGCGGTCGATAAATCCATCCAGTCCGCCTCGGGCGCGCTCGGCGCCAATCTCATCGGTTCGCGCAAGACCGTGCTGGAGCGCATCCGCCGTTACCGGGACATGGGCATCGATCTGTTCATGTTCCAGTTCTATCCGTTCCGGCAGGGGCTCGATGTGTTCGCGCGGGAAATCCTGCCCGATCTGAACATCGGGAAGCCCGCGGCCGGCGGCTCCAGCACCATCGCCGCGGAGTGACGCGGACGCGGCGCCCGTCGTCGTTCCCTCTCGCCCGCCCCCGCCCTCGTGAGTTCGTCAACAATCCCTGAACAATCCGCCGGAGAAACGCCCATGGCCACCGACAAAGACACGACAGTCGCCGAATCCTACATCACAGCCCTGCACGCCTGCGGCATCACGCATGTCTTCTCGAATGGCGGCACGGATTTCGCCCCGCTCATCGAGGGCATCGTCAAGATGCGCTCGCGCGGCCAGCCAACGCCGGATTTCATCACGGTTCCGCACGAGAACGTCGCCACCGCCATGGCCCAGGGCTTCTGGAAGGTGGCGGGCCGCCCCGCCGCCGTGATGGTTCACGTCAACGTCGGCACCGCGAACACGATTTGCGGCGTCATGAACGCCCAACGCGACAACACGCCGATGCTGCTCGCCGCCGGCCGCACGCCGCTCACGGAACAAGGGCACGCCGGCTCGCGCGACATCGGCATTCACTGGGCGCAGGAACAGGCCGACCAGGGCGCCATGCTGCGCCAGAACGTCAAGTGGGATTACGAACTTCGCCACGGCCAGCCGATCAACACGCTGGTGACGCGCGCCCTCGACATCGCCATGAGCGAGCCGAAGGGCCCCGTCTATCTGACGCTGCCGCGCGAGGCGCTCGGCGACTCCGGGATCGACCCGGGCCCGATGCCGCGCGGACGGCCCACGGGCTCCGCCGCCGCCGCGCCCGCGGTCGCCGCCCTCGAACAGGCGGCGGACATGATCGCGAAAGCGCAATTTCCGCTGATCGTCGCCGGCCGCTCGGGCAATTCGCCCGGCGCCTTCGACGCGCTTGGCCTGCTGGCGCTTGAACACGCCATCGCCGTGACGAGCGGCCCGCAACCAAACATCGCCTCCGACAATCCGATGAACCTCGGCGCGCTGACGAAGCCGCTGCTGGAGGCCGCCGACGTGATCGTCGTTCTGGAATCGCCGGTGCCGTGGCTGCCGCGCGTCATGCAGCCCGGCGCGAACGCGAAGGTGATCCACATCGCGCATGATCCGCTCTACCAGACCTATCCGATGCGCGGCTTCCCGAGCGATCTCGGCATCGCCGGCGATCCCGGCGCGGCGCTCGTCATGTTGCGCGAAATGCTCAAGACCAGGCAGCGCGGTCACGAGAGCGTCGTGGAGGCGCGCCGCGCCCGCCTGCTCGACCTGCGCCAGAAGGGCGTCGACGCCCGCAAGGCGATGATCGAGAAAATGATCAGCACCGCGCCGATCAGCCCGATCCTCGTGGCGCACGCGCTCAACCAGGTGCGCGCGAAGGATTCCATCGTCGTCGAGGAACTGGGCGTGCCCTATTTCTTCCTGGACATCGCGCGCCCCGACGCGTTCATCACCGGCTCGTCCGGCGCGCTTGGCATGGGCCTCGGCCAGGCGCTCGGCGCCAAGGCGGCAGCGGGCAATCGTCAGGTCATCTGCACGGTGGGCGACGGTTCCTACATGTTCGGCGTGCCCCTCGCGGCGAATTACGTGGGACGCGCCGAAAAGCTGCCGACGCTGACGATGGTCTTCAACAATTCGCAATGGTACGCGGTGCGCCGCGCCACCATGTCGATGTATCCGGACGGAGTCGCCGCCAAGCAGAACAGCCTGCCCATCGTCGATCTCGCGCCGTCGCCCGATTTCGAGAAGGTGGCGGAAAGCTGCGGCGGTTACGGGGAGCGCGTCGAGGATCCGGCGAAACTGATCCCCGCGATCGAACGCGCGCTGCGCAAGGTGGAAGACGGCCAGCAGGTGACGCTCAACGTCATCACGGGTCTGCGGCAATATTGAACCCGCCGCGAAGGGGGCGCGCTGAGCGCCCCTGTTCGCTGGCGAGCCTGACGCCGCGCGGCGCGGTTTCGAGACGCCGCAGCTCGTCTTCCCGCTCCTTCATGTAATCGCGCGTCAACGGAAGCGCGTCGACTTTCCTGGCGAGCTGAAACTGGAACACCACGTTTTCGCCGCGTCGGAACGATGCTTCGGACGCGGCCAGGTAAAACTCCCACATCCGGCAAAATCGCTCGTCGTAGATCGCCGCCGCCTCCCCGCGCCGCGCCATGAATCGATCCCGCCACGCCTTCAGCGTCATCGCGTAGTGCAGGCGCAGGACTTCGACGTCGGTGACGAGGAGGCCAGCCCGTTCGATCGCCGCGAGCACTTCCGACATGGCGGGAATGTAGCCGCCGGGGAAAATGTATTTCGTGATCCAGGGATTGGTGTCGCCGGGACCGTCCGTTCGTCCGATCGTGTGGACGAGCGCGATCCCGTCGTCGGTCAGGCAGTCGGCGATCTTGCGGAAGAACGTGTCGAAAAATCCGACGCCGACGTGTTCGAACATGCCGACGGAGACGACGCGGTCGAATTTTTCCGACACGCTTCGGTAATCCTGCAAGCGGAAATCGATGTTCGCCGCGCGCCCGACCGCGCGCTGGCGGGCCATGGCGAATTGCTCCCGCGAAAGGGTCACTCCGGTGACGGAGGCCTCGCAATAGCGGGCGAGATACAGCGCGAGACCACCCCAGCCGCAGCCGATGTCCAGCACTCTTTGTCCAGGATCGATCGCGAGCTTGGCCGCGATGCGGCGCTTCTTCGCGAGTTGAGCGTCTTCGAGCGTGTCGACAGCCGTCTCGAAACAGGCGCAGGAATACTGGAGATCGGAATCGAGAAACATCGAGTAGATTCGCGCGTCGATGTCGTAGTGATGCGCCACGTTCCGGCGCGCGCGCCGCGCGTTGTTCAACTGGCGCAGGCGGCGGGTGGCGACGCGCAGACGATTGAGGAAACGGATGCGGCGGGGCTCGCCGGCGCGACCGAGGTTTCGCAGGCCCAGTTCGATGACGTCGAAAATATCGCCGGGGCCGACGGTGAGAAGGCCGTCCGTGTAAAGCTCGCCAAGAGCGAGTTCAGGATCCATCATCAGACGTCGTTCCGCCGCGGTGGACGCGAACCGGACGCCGACGGGTTGCCCCGTCCCGTCGCCGGCGAGAAAGACGCGTCCCGACGACCGGGTGACGACGAGAGTCCCCTCGCGAATGAAGTTTTTCAGGAAATGCCCGAGCAATCCATCCATGGTCGCCTCGCATTCGCGCGCGAAACCGGCCCATCACCATGGGCCCGGACTACAGGAGATTGATTTTCAAGCGTAAATCCGGACGAACGTCAAGGGAATATCCGGACTCCCGACGCGCCGGGGCGTCGGCGGGGCCAGCGTCCCGAAGGGACGACAGAGCCCCGCCGTCGCCCGCTCCATCGCGGGACGTTGCGCCCGGCGCGCGATTATGCGTGAATAAGACAAGGAAAAAATCATCGGGGAGGCGCCGCATGGCGATCGGAAAAGCCCTTTTCGCCATCCTCGCCGGACTCGCGCCGGCGCTCGCCCAGGAGGGGGCCGTCTCGATTGGCGCGAACGATCTCGGCGGCGTCGTGAGAAGCTCGAACGGCCCCGAAGCAGGCGTCTGGGTCATCGCGGAAACGATGGATCTGAAGACGAAATTCGCGAAAATCGTGGTCACCGACGACCAGGGGCGTTTCGTCGTCCCGGAACTTCCGAAGGCGAATTACAACGTCTGGGTGCGCGGATACGGGCTCGTCGATTCCGCCAAGACGCAATCGGCGCCGGGCCGCCTTCTCGATCTGGCGGCGGTCGTCGCGCCGGACGAGTCAGCCGCCGCGCAATATTACCCGGCGGTCTACTGGCTTTCGATGCTCGACGTGCCCGCGGCCTCGGAGTTTCCCGGCACGGGCGGCAAGGGCAACCGGATTCCGCCCGCCCTTCGCACCCAAAGCCACTGGCTCGACGGCATCAAGACGCATGGCTGCAACACCTGCCACCAGCTCGGCAATCTGGCGACGCGAACCATTCCCGAGGGACTGGGCAAGTTCGCGACATCCGCCGAGGCGTGGTTTCGCCGCATCCACTCGGGCCAGGCGAGCGAGCTCATGTTGCGCAACATCAGCCGCCTCGACGTGCCGCGCGCGATCCGGCATTTCGCCGACTGGACCGACCGGATCGCCGCCGGCGAACTGCCGGCGTCGAAACCGGAGAGGCCGCGAGGCGTCGAGCGCAATCTCGTGGTGACGCTGTGGGACTGGTCGCGGCCCTATGTCTACATTCACGACGAAATCGGGACCGACAAGCGCGATCCGCGCGTCAACGCCAACGGGCCGCTCTACGGTTCGCCGGAATGGAGCTCGGACATGGTTCCGGTGCTCGATCCCGTCGCCCACGCGGCGAGCGAGATCAAATTGCCGGTGCGCGATCCGCGCACGATTTCCTCGCGCGAGGATCCGATGTACGCGCCCTCGCCCTACTGGGGCGAGGAACGCGTCTGGGACAGCCAGACGTCCCCGCACAATCCGATGATGGATCAAAAGTCCCGCGTCTGGTTCACGCAACGCATCCGCAACGACAGGAACCCCGCCTTCTGCCAGGCGGGCTCGTCGCATCCCTCGGCGAAAGTGTTTCCGCTGCCGCGCTCGGCGCGCCAGCTGTCCGTCTACGATCCCGCGACGAAGAAAATCACGATGATCGACACGTGTTTCTCGACGCATCACCTCGAATTCGCCGAGGACGCGAACAACACGCTCTGGCTCAGCGCCGGGTTCGGCGGCAATGGCGGCGGCGACGTCGTGGGCTGGTTCGACACGAAGACATTCGACGAGACCGGCGACGAACAACGCGCGCAGGGCTGGACGCCGCTGATCCTCGACACCAACGGCAACGGCAAGCGCGACGAATACGTCGAGCCGCGAGCCGCGGTGGACCCAGCGAAAGACAAGCGCATCGTCGCCCCGCTCTACGGCATCGCGTACAACCCCGTCGATGGCTCCATCTGGGGCTCGGTCGTCGCGTTTCCCGGCGCCGTCGTGCGCATCGCGCCGGGGAGCGATCCCTCGACGACCGCGCTCGCCGAAATCTACGAGGTTCCCTTCAACGATCCGCGCGCGCCCGTCAGCGGCTACTCGCCGCGCGGGATGGACATCGACCGCGACGGCGTCGCCTGGCTTCCGCTCGCGAGCGGACACCTCGCGAGTTTCGACCGGCGCAAGTGCAAGGTGCTGAACGGCCCGACCGCGACCGGCAAGCACTGCCCCGAAGGCTGGACATTGCATCCGTTTCCGGTTCCCCAATACCGCGGCGTGAGCGAATCCGGCAGCGCGGAGGCGAGCTATTTCACCTGGGTCGACCAGCACGACACGCTTGGCCTTGGCCGCGGCGTGCCGCTCGCCACCGGCAACCTGTCGGACTCGCTGCACGCCTTCGTCGATGGAAAATTCGTCGAACTGCGCGTGCCCTACCCCATGGGGTTTTTCTCCAAGGGGATGGACGGACGCGTCGATGATCCCGCCGCCGGATGGAAGGGCAAGGGGCTCTGGTCGAACTACGCCGAACGCGCGCCCTTCCACATCGAGGGAGGCAAGGGCACGCGGCCCAAGGTCGTGAAATTCCAGTTGCGGCCCGACCCGCTGGCGCGCTGACGCAAACAGGGAGGCGAGAATGGCCATTCGCGCGCACAGGACCGGAACCGTCGTCTCCGGCGACGTGACGATCTTTTACCGGGTTTTCGGCAAGCCTGGCCGCGCGCCGGCGCTGATCATGCACGGCGCCAATTATTTTGATTCCCTCGACTGGCTCGCGGTCGCCGACGGGATCGCGACCGACCGCGAGGTCGTCTGTTACGACAAGCGCGGCTTCGGCAATTCCACCTGGAGCCCCGGCAAGGATTACTCGCTCGACGCGCATGTCGGCGACGCCATGATGATCGCCGGCGAACTTGGCTGGCGCAAGTTCATTCCGATGGGACATTCGGCGTCCGGGCGGCTCGCCATCACGATCGCGGCGAATTTTCCCGATCGCGTCGCGGCGCTGATCGTGCCCGATAGCGGCATGGGCGGCGAAGAGGGAGGCGGACAGCGCCAGACGACCGGCAATCCGCTTCTGATTTTCGAAAGCGTCGAGGCGGCCATGGCGAGTTTCGCCAAACTCGCCAATCCTCCGCGCGTTTCGCACGACCGGGCGCGCGCGGAAGCGGCGCTCGTCAAGGTGGACAATGGCTACATGCTGCGGCGCGATCCGGATTTCCAGAACGCGAACCCGGTGGGCGAAGCCGCCGGACTGCCAAGGCGGCCGCCCTCGAACGTCTGGGACGACCTGGCGAAAGTGACGTGTCCCGTCATGTTTCTGCGCGGCGCGCGTTCTGATCGCTGGAAGGATCCGAAAGTGCTGGAGCGTCTCGAGCGCGAGTATCCGAAACTCCTGATGGTCGTCGTCGATTCGCAACACGACGTCGCCGATCAGGCGCCCGGCGCCGTGATCGCGCGCGTGCGTGAATTCATCTCGAACATCTGAGGCGAGCCCGTGCCCGACGACCAGAATTTCGCCCCGGTTTCCTCCGGAGGCATCAAGCATCTCTGCCGCCTCGAGACCGCCGGCGGCGGGCAGATCACCATCGATGGACGCCACGCCTACATTGGCCACCAGAACGGGCCGGAAGGAACCACCATCCTCGATATTTCCGATCCGCGCGAGCCCAGGACGCTGAGCGTCACGATGGTTCCAGATCCGACGACGCACACGCACAAGGTGCGCGTCGTTGGCGACATCATGATCGTCAATTGCGAGCATCAGCCAGGCTCCGGGCGGCGCGCCGATTTTCAGGGCGGCGGCTTCCGGATTTACGACGTGAAGGACCGGACGAACCCGCGGCTGATCAAGTTCGTGAAGACCCATGGCAAGGGCGTGCACCGCTTCGATCTCGACGAGACTTACGTCTACGTCTCGACGGAGGCGGAGGGCTTCGTCGGCAATATTCTGGAGACCTACGACATTCGCGACCCCGCGAGGCCAGCGAAGGTTTCGCAATGGTGGCTGCCCGGACAGAACGTCGCCGCGGGCGAGGAGCCGCATCCGAAAAAGACCGAGCATCGCCTGCATCACGCCCTGCGTTGCGGCGATGAAATGTACGCGGGCTACTGGGGCTCCGGCCTCGCCATCGTCGACGTGTCGGACATCGCCCGCCCCCGCACGTTGAGCCATTATCAATACGATCCGCCCTCGCCCGAGCCGACGCACACGTTCCTGAAGGTTCCCTTCAGGATCGGCGGGCGGAGCATCGCGGTGTCCACCGAGGAGGAACGCACGAAGCGCGGCCCGGACGAGGGCAAGCCGCACGCGCCCTTCCGCACGTGGGACGTGAGCGACCCGAAAAAGCCGAGGCTGCTTTCGTCGTTTCACGTTCCCGAAACAGGCGCGCCGCACGCCGGTCCCGGCGTGCGCTTCGGCGCGCATCAATTGCGCGAAAAAGTCGACGCGGATTGCCTGTGTTACGTCACCTGGTTCGCCGCGGGCCTGCGCATTCTCGACATCGGCGATCCCGACGCGCCCGTGGAGCGCGGCTTTTTCATTCCCCGGCCCGGCGCCGGCAAGACGCAGCCCTACACCAACGACGTGTCGCGGGATTCGCGCGGGCTGATCTGGTTCACCGACAAGGCGCGCGGGCTCGACGTCATCGAGTGCGCGTTCTAGCGCCGCGAGGCGCGATTTCCGGGGAGGGCGCGATGCGCGCAAGCTTGCCAGTTCTCGCCGGCCTCGCGCTGCTGGCCAGCGGCGCCGCGCGGGCGCAGGAGCCCTTCTACAAGGGCAAGACGCTGCGCATCGTCATTTCGACGGGCGTCGCCGGCGGCTACGCGGAATACGCGCGCGCGCTGGAAAAGCACTTGCCGAAACACCTCGCGGGCGCGCCGGGCGTCATCGTGCAGGCGATGCCCGGCGCGGGCGGGCTGCTCGCGATGAATCACGTCTATTCGCTCGCGCCGAAAGACGGGACCACGATCGGGCTTGTTCATTCGACGACGCCGATGGCGCCCTTGTGGGGCGCCAATGGCGCGCGCTACGACACGCAAAAATTCAACTGGCTCGCGGCGCTCGACAGGGCCGATGGCGTCTGCACCGTCTGGCACACGGCGAGCGTGAAGACTTTCGCGGATTTGATCTCGAAGCCCATGACCTCCGGCACGATGGGCGCCGGCTCCGAAACCGGGCTCTATCCGACGTTTCTCAACACGCGCCTTGGAGCCAAAATCAAGATCATCGGCGGTTACGCCAATGGCAGCGACATCGATCTCGCCATGGAGCGCGGCGAGATCGACGGACGCTGCGGAACGCATCTGACGACGTACAGGGCCCTGCACCCGCAGTGGATGGCGCAGGGCAAGATCAATGTCCCCGTCGTCATCGGCGACAGACGGATCGCGGGATTTCCCGATTCGCCCGCCGCGATGGAATTCATCGGGGATCCACGGGTTCGGCGGGAACTGGAATTGTTGATGGTGTCGCAGACCTACAATCGCCCCATGATGGCGCCGCCGGGCACGCCGCCCGAACGCGTCGCGGAACTGCGCAAGGGGCTCGCCGACACGGTGGCCGATCCGGATCTGCGCGCCGATCTCGAAAAAAGGCATCTGACGCTCGATCCCGTGCCTGGCGAGGAGATGGCGGCGGCTTTCGCGAGGGCCTATTCCTATCCGGCGGACGTTGTCGCCGCCGTGCGAGCGATGATGGCGGCGAATTGAGGAGAGACGCGTGTCGGGGCGAATTCGGCGGGTTTTGATTCCGGCTCTCGCGGCGGCGTGCTCCGGCGCCGCGCGCGCGGACGATTTTTACGCCGGAAAGACGATCAGCGTGTCCGTCCACGTCGGCGTCGGCGGCACGTATGATTCCTACATTCGGCTCATGGCCCGCCATTTCGGCGCGCACGTGCCGGGCAATCCCTCCGTCGTCGTCGTCAACCAGGTCGGCGCCGGCGGGCTGCTCTCGTTCAATCACATGGCGCGCGTCGCGCCGCGGGACGGAACCTGGCTCGCCCAGGTGACGCAGAGCCTGATCATTCACGAACTCACGGAACAGCCGGGGATGCAGGCCTCGCTCGGCGCGCTGAAGTGGATCGGCAACCTCAGCCAGTCCAACAATATCGCGATGGCGTGGCCGACATCGACGGTTCGCACGCTCGCGGAGGCGCGGGCGCGGGAATTCAAGGTCGGCGCCACGGGCGTCGGCTCCACGTCCGCCCAGTTGCCCGCGCTCTACAACGCCCTGCTCGGCACGAAATTCAGACTCATCATCGGCTACAAAAGCAGCGCGGAAATGGACCTCGCCTGCGAGCGCGGCGAACTCGACGGGCGCAACGTCACGGCCTGGCCAACCTTCGTCGCCGGCCTGCCGCGCGAAACGGCCGCGCGCGTCGGCGCCATCGTGCAGGTGGGCCTGCGCAAGGATCCGGCCCTGCCGGACACGCCCTTGCTCTCGGACGAGGTGAAGGGCGATCCGGAGAAGGAAGCCATCGCGCGTTTCACGGGCCTCAACTGGGCGATGACACGCCCGATCGCGACGGGCCCCGGCGTGCCGGCGGAGCGCGTCGCGATCTTGCGCCGCGCCTTCGACGAGACAATGAAGGATCCCGCCTTTCTGGAGGAAGCCTCCCGCATGGCCGCGGAGATCGACCCGATGACCGGGGACGAGGTCCAGCGCGCCGTCGCGCAAGTTCTGGCGACGCCGAAGGACCTCGTGCGGAAGGTGCGATCGATCATGGACGCGGTCGGGAAGTAAGGAGTTTGCCGCGCGCCCGCTCCGGACCTATGTTGCCGGGCGCGATCCATGAAGCTCGCGCGAAATCCGCTTCCCGATCACGCGAATGGACGCCACATGCCGCACTATACAGCGCTCGTCACGATTCTGGCCATTCTGCTTTACTTCGTCACCGCGGGGCTCGTCGGGCGCGCGCGCGCGAGACTGGGCGTGCCGGCGCCCGCGACGACCGGAAATCCCGAATTCGAGCGCGTTTTCCGCGTGCAGATGAACACGCTCGAGTGGATGCCGATTTTCCTGCCGTTGCTCTGGCTGTTCGCGCTCTACGTCGGCGACGGCTGGGCGGCCCTGCTTGGCCTCGTCTGGATCGCCGGACGCATCCTCTTCATCGTCGGCTACATGGCCGCGGCCGAAAAGCGCGGCCCGGGGTTTGGCGTTCAGGCCATCGCCTGCCTCGTTCTCATGGCGGGCTCGCTGATCGCCGTGGCGATCCGGATCGCGCACGGCGGCTGACGCGCGCGGCTCCTCTCAAACCGTCACAAGCCCCGTGCCGCGCATGATGGCGCGGGCCTCTTCCGCGCGCAGGAAGTCGAGGAAGGCGCGCGCGGCCTCCGTCGCGGCCGCGCTGGCGCCAATCCCTCCCTCGAAGGGCGTTCCAAGCCCCATCGCGTCGGGGATCACGCCGCCCCAGACGACGCCGGGCACCGTGATGATCTCGCTCGCGAGGGTCATCACCGCGTCGAACGCGCCTTTCGCGACTTCGGCGGAAACGACGGAGCCCGGCCCCATCACGAACCTGGCGCGGGCGCGCAGATCGTCCGCGAGGCCGAGCTTTTCCGCCGCCGCGAGGATGTCGGCGCCGAGATTCGTGCCCGCCTTCGGGTCCGACAGTCCGATGGTTCGCGCCGAGCGGATCGCCGCGACGAATTCATCGAGCGTGCCGACCGGCTTCGCGCCGAAGGCCGGGCTGAAGCCAATGCCCACCGGGCTCTTCGCCACGACGAAGCGCGAATGCAGTTGCGCCGCGGCCTCCGCGTTGATGCTGACGGAGGTGACGACGACCGCGTCGAAGCCCGATCCCTTCGAGACGGCCTCCCGCGTCGCGGCGGGCGTGCCAAACGTCAGGATGATGTTCGTTCCGCTCGCCTTTTCGTAAATCGGCGCGATTTTCTCCATCGCCGCGCGGAACCCGCCCGCGCAAATGATCCGCAATTCGCCGCCGCTCGCCGCCGTCATGTTCCGCTCCCTGAAAAAGACCGCCGCTGTTTTCGCCGCGTGGCGCGCCCAAGACAAGCCCCGCGCGTGACGCGCTCAGCTTGTCGCGCCCGCCTTCGCCGGCCCGCCTTCCGCCGGCTCTTCTTCAGGCGGCGCGAGCCGCCAGACGACGAGACACAGGACCGCCACGGGAATTCCAATCAGCGAGGTCGAAACGAAGAATTTCGTGTAGCCGAAACTGTCGACCATGAAGCCGGACAGGCCGCCGACAACCTTGCCTGGCAGGGCGTAGAGCGAACTCAGCAGGGCGTATTGCGTCGCGGCGAACAACGGCGACGTGAGCGACGACATCCAGGCGATGAGCGCGGTTCCCGCGAACCCGCCGGCGAAATTCTCGACGCTGATCGCGGCCGTCAGGAGTTCGATCCGCGCGCCATGCGCCGAGAGCCAGGCCATCGTCAGATGCGAGGACGAGGCCGCGACGCCGCCGATCATCAGCGTGGGCATGAGACCGAGGCGCGCGACGCTGAAGCCGCCCGCGAAAATGCCGGCCATGCCAATCCACACGCCGTAGAGTTTCGACACCGTGGCGATGTCGGTTTTCGAGAATCCGAGGTCGATGTAGAGCGGGTTCGCCATCACGCCCGAGACGAAATCCGGCAGGCGATAGATCGAGACGAGCAGCAGGATGAACACGAGCCGCCAGCCATGGCGGGCGACGAGATCGGCGAGCGGCTGGTAAAACGAGGTCGTCAGCGAAAAGCCGCCCGTGCCGGCGACGGCCTTGTCCGCGAGGCGCGGCGAGGCGAGGCAGGCGCCGACGCCCACCAGCATCAGAACCGCCATGGCGAAATAGGCCGCCTTCCAGCTGACGAAATCGGCGATGTAGAGCGCGCCCGCCCCCGAGCACAGGAGAGACAGCCTGTAGCCCAGCTGGTAGGTCGCGGACATCATCCCCTGGTCTTCGGCCTCCGCCGCGTCGATGCGCCAGCCGTCGATGACGATGTCCTGCGTCGCCGCCGCGAAGGCGACGAAGAACGCGCAGGCGACCGTCCAGCCGAGAAAACGCGCGGGGTCGCCGAAGGCCACGCCGCAGAGCCCGATGGCGACGCAGATTTGCGCCAGCATCATCCAGGCGCGCCGTCGCCCGAGCAGCCGCGCGAGAAAGGGAACGTCGCAGGTGTCGATCACGGGCGCCCAGAGAAACTTGAAGGTGAAGGCCAGCGCCACGTAGCTCATCAGGCCGATGTCGCTTCTGGAAATTCCGACTTCGCGCAGCCAGGCCGACTGGGTCGAGAAAATCAGCAGAAACGGCAGGCCGGAGCTGAAGCCCAGCGCCAGCATGAGGGCGAGCCGCCGGTCGGCGACGATTTCCCGGAGCGTGGGACGACGTTTTTTGGGCGCAGTCATGCGCCACTATGGCATGATTCGCGGGATGGACGGGAAGGCTTGCCAGCGCGGTCGTGGCCGGCGAAGCTGCCGCAAATCAACAGGAGATCGCCGTGCTGCAACTCGCCATCGTCGGGCTTGGAAGCTGGGGCAAGCGACTGGTCGCCTCCGTGCAGGGCAAATCGGACAAGGTTCGCTTCGCGACCGCGGTCGTCCGCCGTCCCGAACGGGCCGGGGAGTTCGCGGGCAAGCACGGGATGACAGTCGCGACGGATTACGCGGCCGTTCTCGCCGATCCCGCGATCGCCGGCGTCGTCTCCTGCGGCCCCGCGCACTTGCACGCCGCGCATTCGCTGGCGGCGCTGGAGGCCGGCAAGCCGGTGCTGGCGGTGAAGCCCATGGCGACCAGCGCGCAAGACGCGCGCGGGCTCGAACGCGCCGCGACGAAATCCGGCGTCCTGCTCGCGCTCGGCTACAACCGGTGCTTTTTCCCCAATGTCGCGGAATTGCGCCGGCGCCTTCGCGCGGGAGATCTGGGCCGCGTGCTGCACAGCGAGGGCAATTTCTGCGTCGATCGTTATGGCGAGATCAGGGCCGGCGACTGGAAGGCCGATCCCGCGCACATTCCCGCCGGCAGCCTCGCCGATCACATGCTTTACCTCACGATCGAGACCCTCGGGCCGATCGTCGAAGTCACCGCGCTGGCGCAACGCGACGTGTCGGCGAACCCGCTCGCCGACTCCACCGCGATCTTGCTGAAGTCGGCGACGGGCCAGAGCGGACTTCTCACCGCCGTTGGCGTGACGCCGGATTTCTACCGGTTCCATGTGTTCGGCGACCGGGGCTGGGCGGAAATCCGGGGATCGCGGCACTTCACCTTCCAGCCCGCGGAGGGCGAACGCGAAGACATCCGGTTTCCCGAAATCGACGCGGAGCGGGCGGAGGTCGAGGCTTTCGCCGACGCGATCGAGGGGCGGGCGGATTTTCCCGTGCCCGTCGCGGACGCCGTGCATGGCGTCGCGGTGATGGAGGCGATGGGCCGCTCCGCCCTCGCTGGCGCGACCGTGAAGATCTAGCGGGCGTCGGCGCGTTCCACGCCTTTCGTCCAGCTTGCAATGGCGGGAGGCGCGTGGAAACCTGCGCGCGCCCGGAGGCGTCCGGGAGGCCGGACCATCGTCACCAAATGCTTTTCTCGCTCAATCCCGAACAGATCGCCATTCGCGACATGGCGCGCGACTTCGCCGACGCGCGCATCGCGCCGCGCGCGCTCGAATGGGACGAGAAGAAGCACTTTCCCGTCGATGTTCTGCGCGAGGCGGCGGCGCTCGGCATGTCCGGCATTTACACGCGCGAGGATCATGGCGGCTCCGGCCTTGGCAGGCTCGACGCGGCGCTGATTTTCGAGGCGCTGGCGACGGGCTGCCCCTGCGTCTCCGCCTATCTCTCCATCCACAACATGGTCGCGTGGATGATCGACGTTTACGGCGACGGGGCGCAGCGGGAAAAATGGCTGCCGATGCTGATGCGCATGGACCGGCTCGCGAGCTATTGCCTGACGGAGCCGGGCTCCGGTTCCGACGCCGCGGCTCTCTCGACGCGCGCCCGCCGCGACGGCGATCACTACGTGCTCGACGGACAAAAACAGTTCATTTCCGGCGCGGGCAACCCGGATGATTTCTACGTGGTGATGGCGCGCACCGGCGAGGCGGGGCCGAAGGGCGTTTCCTGCCTCGTGGTCGAGGGGGGGACGCCCGGACTTTCGTTCGGCGCCAACGAGCGCAAAATGGGCTGGAACGCCCAGCCGACGCGCGCGGTGATTTTCGAGGGCGCGCGCGTGCCCGTGGCGAACCGCCTCGGCGCGGAAGGCGACGGGTTCCGCATCGCCATGTCGGGCCTCGATGGCGGGCGGCTGAACATCGGCGCCTGTTCGCTCGGCGGCGGCCAGTCGGCGCTCGACAAGGCGCTCGCCTACATGAAGGAACGCAAGGCCTTCGGCAAAAGGCTCGACGAGTTTCAGGCCCTGCAATTCCGCCTCGCGGACATGGCGACCGAACTCGAATGCGCGCGCACGTTTCTGTGGCGCGCCGCCGCCTCGCTCGACGCGAAAGCGCCCGACGCCACGCGGCTTTGCGCCATGGCGAAACGGGTCGCCACGGACACGGGTTTCAAGGTCGCCAACGACGCGCTGCAATTGCTCGGCGGCTATGGCTATCTCGCCGACTACGGAATCGAGAAGATCGTGCGCGACCTGCGCGTGCACCAGATTCTCGAGGGCACCAACGAGATCATGCGGGTGATCGTGGCGCGGGGGCTGGTGGGGAGATAGCGATGGGAACAATCACCTCGCAATCTTCGCTTATCGGCGCCTCTGGCGAGCACTACGTCATGTGCCAGCTCTTGAGGCGTGGCTGGATTGCCGCGCTGGCGCCAGCTGGAGTGCCATACGCGGACATCATCGTCACCGATGAAATTGGTGCGCGCTTGTGCGCCATACAGGTGAAAACACGCAGGGAAATTGGCTCCGATGGCGGCTGGCACATGAAAGAAAAACACGAAAAAATCGCTTCGTCTAGTATCTTTTATTGTTTTGTTGATTTTTGGAAAGACGTAGACAGCCGACCTCAATGCTGGATCGTCCCCAGTTCGATAGTTGCCGAAGCGCTCAGGGCGTCGCACAAAAATTGGCTCGGGCAATCCGCCAAATCTGGAAAGATTCGCAAAGATGGTCCGATGCGACGATTTTTGCCAGATTATAGCAAATTCCAAATGACAGAGTCCCATGCTTCAGGCTGGCTTGATAAATACAAAGAGAAGTGGGACCAAATTCGCGAGCCAGAAACTGGAAATACAAATCAGGGCGCATCCGAATGACCCAAATCGCTTTCATCGGCCTCGGCAACATGGGCGGCCCCATGGCCGCCAATCTCGCGAAGGCCGGACACGCCGTCAGAGGCTTCGACCTTTCGCCCGTCTCGCGCGAGGCCGCGGCCAGGGACGGCGTCTCCATCGGCGCCTCGAACACGGACATCGTCGCCGGCGCGGACGTGATCGTCACCATGTTGCCGACGGGCAAGCATGTCCTCGCGGTGCTCGCCGAAATCCTGCCGCGGGCCAAAAAAGGCGCGCTGATCGTCGATTCCTCCACCATCGATTTCGACAGCGCGAAAAAAGCCCACGCGCTGGCGAAGGAACACGGCTTCCTTTTCGTCGACGCGCCGGTCTCCGGCGGCACCGGCGGCGCGAAGACGGGCACGCTGACCTTCATGTGCGGCGGCGACGACACGGCCTTCGCCGCCGCGAGGCCGCTGCTGGAGAACATGGGCAAGCGCATCGTCCATTGCGGCGGCGCGGCGGCGGGACAGGCCGCGAAAATCTGCAACAACATGATCCTCGGCGCGACGATGATCGCGACCTGCGAGGCCTTCGTGCTCGGAGAAAAGCTCGGCCTGACGCCACAGGCGTTGTTCGACGTGGTGTCTACTTCATCGGGGCAATCGTGGTCGACGACGGCCTACTGTCCCGTGCCCGGCCCCGTGCCGGCGGCGCCCTCCAACAATGGTTACAAGCCGGGCTTCGCCTCCGCGCTGATGTTGAAGGATTTGCGCCTGTCGCAGGAAGCCGCCGCCAGCGTCGGCGCCACGACCGCCATGGGCGCGCTGGCGACGCAGCTCTACGCCGTGCACAACGCGTGGGGCGAGGGCGGCGCGGATTTCTCGGGGATCATCAATCTCATCCGCGGGAAAGCCGGATAGCCGCCCCGGACAATGTGGACTCGGCGCGCGCCGGATGTATGCTGACCGCCTCGACAAAGGGGGAGGATCGAATGCATCTCGCGACACGCCGCGCCGCGCTGGCCGGATTTGGCGCCTTCGCCGCGACGGCGGCCATGCCGGCGCGCGCGCAAACCAGCAACGTGGTTTCGAGCCGCGACATCGAATATGGCAAGCATGACGGCGTCTCCCTGACCGGCGATCTCTGGCAGCCCGCGGCGCCCGGAAAATATCCCGTCGTGATCGGCATTCACGGCGGCGGCTGGCAGCGCGGTTCACGAACGACCTGGCAGTATTGGGGGCCTTGGCTGGCCCGGCGTGGCTATGTGTTCTTCGCCGCCAGCTACCGGCTGATGCCGCCGGGCAAGAAGATGTTTCCGGAATCCGTGCACGACGTGCGCGCCGCCATCCAGTTCATCCGCTCGCGCGGCGAGGCGCTCGGGGTCGATCCGGATCGCGTCGCGCTGATGGGCGATTCCGCCGGGGCGCATCTCGTGGCGCTCGTCGGCCTCGCCGGCGATCACCCGACGTTCAGGGGCGCGGCCTACATGGACGATTCCTACGCGGGCGTCAGCGCGAAAGTGAAGGCGGTGATTTCCAATTACGGCATTTTCGACATGGTGCAGCAATGGAACCACGACGTGCTGAGCCGCCCGCGCGACAACATCGTCGAGAAATATCTCGGCGCGGCGCCGATGGACAATCGCAAGCTCTATTTCGACGCTTCACCGATGAGCTACGTCACGAAGGACAATTCGTCCGTCGCCTTCCTGCTCTCGCATGGCACGGAGGACGACATCGTCGATCGGGCCCAGTCGGACGCTTTTCTCCTCGCCCTCAAGCAAAATCTGAATCCTGCGTTCCACTTCGTCAATCCCGGCGCGGCGCACGGCTGGAATTCGGAGCCCATCGACGAGCCGGGCAGCTACACGAACGCCTTCGCGCCGCGCGTGTTGCGTTTCCTCGCGGAACGCCTGTAAACACCAGCGTTCTTTCCGGGAGTTCGCCCATGCCCATCCGCGCCACGCTGACTGGCGCCCTCGCCGCCGCGTTCCTGTTGTCGGGAGCGGGCGTCCGCGCGCAAACCGCGGTTGAATTCTACAAGGGCAAGACGATCAATATCATTGTCGGCTTTGGCGCCGGCGGCGGCTATGATCTTTACGCGCGGCTCGTTGGCCGGTTCATCGGCGAATACATTCCCGGCAATCCGAAGGTCGTCGTGCAGAACATGGATGGCGCGGGCAGCGTGCGCGCCGCCAATTATGTTTACACCGGCGCGCCGAAGGACGGCACGGTGATCGCCGCCGTCAACCAGAACATGCCCATGTATCAATTGCTCGGCGGCAAGGCCGCGCAATTCGACGCGGCGAAAATGACATGGCTCGGCACGATGGGCGGCTCCAACGGGCTGCTCTACACCTGGCACACGAGCAAGGTGAAGACGATCGAGGACGCGATGAAGACGCCCGTGACGCTCGGCGGCACCGGCACGAATTCGGACTCGCACATTTTTCCGACTTTGATCAACAACATGATCGGCACGAAATTCCGGGTGATCAACGGTTACGCCGGCGGCAGCAAGGAAGTGCATCTCGCGCTGGAGCGGGGCGAGGTCGAGGGCCGCGGCGGCAATTCCTGGTCGAGCCTCCTCAGTTCCAACCGCGACTGGGTCGAACAGAAGAAATTGAATTTTCTCGTGCAAATCGGCTTCGAGCCGGAGCCTGAACTGCGCGCCGTGCCCATGCTGCAAAGCCTCATGAAGACCTACGACGAACGCAAGATCGTCGATCTCGTGTCGTTGCCCACCGTGCTTGGCTACGCGCAATGGGTGGCGCCGGAGGTTCCCGCGGATCGCGTCGAGACGCTGCGCGCGGCCTACGCGGCGACCATGAAAGACCCCGGGTTTCTCGCCGAGACCCGCAAGCTCGGCGTTCCCCTGCGGCCCGACACGGGCGCGGCGGTGGAGACCCTTGTCAAACGCGTCGCGAACACTCCAAAACCCGTGCTGCTGGAAGCGGCGCGCCTGCTCGAATGGAAGGACTGACATGCCCGAAATATTCGTCGCCAAACAATCCCAACTCGCCGATGGCGACCGGCGCATCGTGAAAACGGCGCGCGGCGAAATTGGCGTCTTCCGACACGCCGGCGCGTTCTACGCCTACGACAACAAATGCGTTCATTCCGGCGGTCCCGCCTGCGAGGGCGTCACGATCCCGAAGGTCGTCGACATCATCGCCGAGGACCGCACCTACCAGGGCCAGACCTTCGACGAAAGCGAAATGCATTTCGTCTGTCCCTGGCATGGCTACGAATACGACATGAAAACGGGCGTCTGTGTCGGGGACCGCCGTCTCAAGCTGAAATCCTACGAAGTCGTCCAGCGCGGCGACGACGTTTTCGTCATCGCCTGACAGAGCGGGGAAACCATGACCATCCAGACGCCCGGCAACGAAGTGCGCGAATTGCGCTTCGACGAATTTTCTTCCTCCCAGTCGCTCGTCAAGGCGACGGAACAGGCGCACAAGCGCAACTACAAGGACTTTCTGATCGTCGACGTGGACGCGCATCACTACGAGAGCGAATCCTACGGCGAGGTCTTCAAATACATCGAGAACCCCGTCATCCGCCGTCAGGCGCTGGAATCGGCGGGCCGCGGCGGACGCTCGAGCATGCTTGGCGGCTCCGTCGGCTACCAGGACATCGGCGGGCGCATCACGCGCCACTGGCTGCGCAAGCACGAGAAGGTCGAGGACAAGACCAACCATCGCGACATCACGACGACCCTGCGCTGGATGGACGCGATGGGCGTCGACTACGCCTGCCTCTTCCCGACGCCCATGCTGTTTCTCGGCACGCATCCGCAGGTCGAGATCGAGGTCGCGATGGCGCGCGCCTACAACGCCTGGCTGTGCGAGCGCATCCTCGCGCATGAACCGCGCATCATCTCGATGCTCTATCTGCCGTTCAACGATCCGGACGCCACCTACAAGATGGTCAAGGATTTCGGCGACAAAAAGGGCGTCGTCGGCTTCATGGTGACGGCGCCGCGCTACAAGCCGGTGCACGACAACGCCTACATGAAGACATACCGGCTGCTCGAGGAAATGGGCAAGCCGCTGTCCTTCCACGCCGCCTACAACTGGAACGACCAGTCGCTGTCCCTGACGAACCGCTTCATCGCCGTGCACGCCCTCGGCTTCATGTGGTTCAACATGGTGCACATGACGAACTGGGTCGTGAACGGCATTCCCGAGCGCTTCCCGAAACTGAAGACGCTGTGGATCGAGAGCGGCCTCACCTGGGCCTACAGCCTGATGCAGCGCCTCGACCATTCCTACAAGATGCGCACGTCCGATTGCCCCTCGCTCAAGCGCAAGCCGAGCGAATACATGCGCGAGATGTTCTATTCGTCCCAGCCGATGGAAATGCCGGACGATCCCTCGATTCTCGAGGCGACCTTCAAGATGATCAAGGCCGACACGCAGTTGATGTGGTCGTCGGACTATCCGCACTGGGACTTCGATCTGCCGGGCGTGATCTACGACCAGCCGTTCCTGACCGAGCAGGCGAAGCGCAACATTCTCGGCGGCAACGCCGCGCGTTTCTTCGGCCTCGACACGAAGCCGGTGAAGAACATTCCGCCGGTGGGGTGAAGACGCCCCGCGATCGCGCACAACAAAAGGCCCTCCGCCTCCCGCGAGGCGGCGGGCCTTGATTCAAGCCGGTCTCACAGACCTTCGAACAGGGCCGTCGACAGATAGCGTTCCGCGAAGGACGGAATGATGATGACGATGTTCTTGCCCTCCATGCCCGGGCGCGAGCCGACCTCGATGGCGGCGGCGACGGCCGCGCCGGAGGAGATGCCCACCGGGATGCCTTCGGTGCGGGCCAGCAGACGCGCCGTGTCGAACGCGGTCTGGTTGCCGACCGTGACGACCTCGTCGATGACCGAACGGTCGAGAATGGCCGGCACGAAGCCCGCGCCGATGCCCTGAATCTTGTGCGGGCCAGGCTGGCCGCCCGACAGAACCGGAGAATCCTCCGGTTCGATGGCGATCATTTTCAGCGACGGCTTGCGCGCCTTCAGCACCTGCCCGACGCCGGTGATCGTGCCGCCGGTGCCGATGCCCGAAACGACGTAATCGACGGAGCCATTGGTGTCGTTCCAGATTTCCTCGGCCGTCGTCTGGCGATGAATTTCGGGGTTGGCGGGGTTTTCGAACTGCTGGGGAATGATCGCGCCGGGCGTCTGCGCGACAATCTCGTTCGCTTTCGCGATGGCGCCCGTCATGCCCTGCGGTCCCGGCGTCAGCACGAGTTCGGCGCCGAGCAGCGCCAGCATCTTGCGGCGCTCGATCGACATGGTCTCGGGCATGACGAGCTTGAGTTTGTAGCCGCGCGCGGCGGCGACGAAGGCGAGCGCGATGCCGGTGTTGCCGGACGTTGGCTCGACGAGAACCGTGGTCTCCGGGTGGATGCGCCCGGCCTTTTCCAGCGCGTCGATCATGGAGACGCCGATGCGATCCTTGACGCTGGAGATGGGGTTGAAGAATTCAAGCTTGGCGAGAAGATTCGCCTTGACGCCCTTGTCCTTGCCGATGCGTTTCAGCCGCACCAGCGGCGTGTCGCCAATCGTGTCGGTGATGGACTCGTAAACGCGGCCGCGGCCGCGCGACGCCGGGGATTTTTCTGAAGTCATCGCGATACTCCCTGTATCAGGGGCGGACGCGAGAAACGCCCGCCGGACGTGTGGAAAGGCTAGCACTCCAGGCTTAAATGGTAAAATCCGAATTCACGTCGATGGCGCCGAAAACCGCCTGTTCCTCGGCGCGCCGGCACAAATCATCGACGCTGATCGCGTCGAGAGCCGTCAGAAACACGCCGCTCGCCTCCGAGACCAGCGGTTCGATCACAGCCTCGACGAGGCGTGAACCAGCCTTGCCGCGATGCTCATTCTCGTTCAGGGCGGCGCGGACGATTTCGCCCATGCTGATGCGGCGGCGCTCGCGCGCGAGTTCATAGCCGCCGCGCGGCCCGCGCACGCCCTTCAGAATGTTGGCGCGCACCAGCGTCTGCAACAAGGTTTCGAGATGCCGGGGCGGCAATTCGTGCCGCGCGGCGAGCGCCTTCGCGGCCACGGGCGCCGGACGCGCGTGCAAGGCCACGTCGACCACGGCGGCGATCGCCAGCAACCCGCGCTGCGACAGCAGAATCATTCCCGAACTTCCCCCGACGCGCCCGTTGAACCGAAGCCGCCGGCGCCCCGCGCGGACGCGGACAGTTCGTCCGCCACGACGAGCGCGACGCGTTCAACCCTCGCGATCACGAGTTGCGCGACGCGCGCGCCACGCGTGATCTCGAAGGGCTCGCGGCCATGATTGATCAGAATGACGCCAATCTCGCCCCGATAATCGCTGTCGATCGTGCCAGGCGCGTTCAAAACGGTGACGCCGTTCTTGAGCGCGAGGCCCGAGCGCGGGCGCACCTGCGCCTCGAGACCGGGGGGCAGCTCGAGGGCGACGCCCGTCGGGACGAGTTCACGCGCGCCCGGTTCAATGACGAGCGTCGTGTTCGCGGGGATCGCGGCGAGGAGGTCGAGGCCGGCGGCGCCGTCGCTTTGATAAGCGGGCAAGGGCAAGCCCTCGCCATGCGGCAATTGCCTGACGGGTATGGATGGACTCATCGAGATGGCTCGTCCGGTTGGCCGCTCGAAAGGCGTCGGGCGAATTCCGCGACCAGCCTTCGCGCGACTTCATCCTTGCCGAGTTTCGGCCAGCTTTCGACGCCGTCAGGACCGACGAGACTCACCTCGTTGGCGTCTCCGCCCATGATTCCCGTCGCCGGGCTCACGTCGTTGGCGACGACGAGGTCGCATTTCTTGCGGGCGAGCTTGGCTCGCGCGTGCTCGACGACCTTTTCGGTCTCCGCGGCGAAGCCGACGACGAGACGCGGACGACCGGACGCGCGCGCGGCGACCGTCGCGAGAATGTCGGGGTTTTCCACCAGCGCGAAACGTGGCGGGCCATCGGCGCCCTTTTTCAGCTTTTCGCCAGCGGCCTCGACGCGCCAGTCGGCCACGGCCGCGGCGGCGATGAAAATATCCGCCGGCAGGGCGCTCTCGACGGCGGCCAGCATTTCGCGCGCCGTTTCGACGCGGACCACGTCGACGCCAGAAGGATCGGGGATGGCGACGGGCCCGCTCACGAGCACGACCTCCGCGCCCGCCTCGGCCGCGGCGCGGGCGATGGCGTGGCCCTGTTTGCCCGAAGAGCGATTGGCGATGTAACGCACGGGATCGACGGGTTCGTGCGTCGGCCCCGAAGTAATGACCACCCGCTTTCCCGCGAGAGCGCCGCCGCGGACGAAGCTGGGCGGCAGGGGGATCGTGGTGGGCGAGGACAGCGCGGCCTCGACCGCCGCGACGATTTCGAGCGGCTCGGCCATCCGTCCCGGCCCGAATTCCCCGCAGGCCATGGAGCCGTCGTTGGGCCCGATGAACAGCATTCCGTCGTCGCGCAGGGCCGCGACATTGCGCCGCGTCGCCGGCGCGAGCCACATGCGCAGGTTCATCGCGGGCGCCGCGAGGATTTTCTTGTCGGTGGCGAGCAGCAGCGTCGAGGCGAGATCGTCGGCGAGCCCGTGCGCGGCTTTCGCGAGCAGGTCGGCGGTGGCGGGCGCGACGACGATCAGGTCCGCGTCGCGCGACAATTCGATATGGCCCATTTCCGCTTCGTCCGTGAGCGAGAACAGGTCTTCGAAAACCTTCTCGCCGGTGAGGGCCGCGAGCGACAGGGGCGCGATGAAATGCTTGCCCGCTCGCGTGATCACCGCGCGCACGCGCGCGCCGCGCTCGCGCAGCCGGCGCGCGAGATCGAGGGACTTGTACGCGGCGACGCCGCCGCCGACGACGAGCAGGATTCGCGCGGAGGCGAGCGAGGTCATGCCACGCTCCGGGGAAACAGGAATTGCCCGTTGTGTTTCAAGCTGCAACTCACGAAACGCCGCGCTCGGGACAAAACCGCCGACGCGGCCCCGTCACGCGTCGGCGTCACAATAGGAAATGCCCGCCCCGACCGCAACGTGGCCCGGCGGTCCGTCGTGTTCTCAGTTTACCAGAATTAACCAGACGAGCGCCGCGGCGATGACCCACAGCGCGCGGTTGCCCCAGCGCGCGCGATGCGCTTCGGCGCGGCCAATGGCCTCGATGGAGGACGCGGAGAGTTCGAACCCGCCGCGGCTCGCGTTGTCGAGATGGCGGGACGCGCGCTCGGCCCGCTCCAGCATCTCCGGGATGTTGAGCGCGGCGCGGCCAAGTGAGCCGAGATTGCGCGCCGCGTCCTGGAGTTTACCGACGGGCCCGAGATTTTGCTCGATCCAGTCGCGCACGACGGGTTCGGCCGTCGACCACATGTCGAGTTTCGGGTCGAGCGAGCGCGCGACGCCCTCGACGACGACCATGGTCTTTTGCAGCAGCACGAGTTCCGTGCGCGTGCGCATGTCGAAAAGGGCGGTGATTTCGAACAGCAACGTCAGCAGCTTCGCCATGGAAATCTGGTCGGCGGTGCGCGAGTGGATGGGCTCGCCGATGGCGCGGATCGCCTGGGCGAAATCCTCGACGCGGTGGGTGTCGGGGACGTAGCCCGCCTCGAAATGCACCTCGGCGACGCGCAGATAGTCGCGCGTGATGAAGCCATAGAGAATTTCCGCGAGAAACCGCCGCTCCTTGAAGCCGAGCCGCCCCATGATGCCGAAATCGACCGCCGCGAGCCGTCCCTCGCGGTCGAGAAACAGGTTTCCCTGGTGCATGTCCGCGTGGAAAAAGCCGTCCCGCATGGCGTGGCGCAGGAACGACTGGATCACGTTCCGGCCAACCCCGGCGAGATCGGCGCCGGATTTCGCGATGGTCGAAAGGTCGGACAACGGCGTCCCGTCGATCCATTCGAGCGTCAGAACGTCCTTCGCGGTGCGGTCCCAGTCGATGGCGGGCACGCGGAAATCGGCGTCCTTCGCGGTGTTGTCGGCGAATTCGGAGGCGGCCGCGGCCTCGAGGCGGAAGTCCATTTCCATGCGCACGCTGCGCGCCAGCGTTTCCACCACTTCGACCATGCGGAGCCGCCGCGCCTCGGCGAAATGCCGTTCCGCGAACCGCGCCGCGAAAAACATGTCGGAAAGGTCGCGCGCGAAACGTCGCTCGACGCCGGGCCGCAGGATTTTCACCGCCACGTCGCGCTCGCCATGGGCGTCGCGCACGCGGCCGCGGTGAACCTGGGCGATGGACGCCGCGGCGACCGGCTCGCCGAATTCCACGAAAACCTCGTCGAGTTTCCGGTCGAAGGCGCGTTCGACGATCTTCACCGCCACGTCGCGCGGGAAGGCCGGCATCCGGTCCTGCAAGGCTTCGAGTTCGCGCACGACCCTCGGACCAACCACGTCCGGGCGCGTCGAGAGAAATTGCCCGAGCTTCACGTAGGACGGGCCAAGCCGCGCGATGGCGATGGCGATGCGGCTCGCGTCCGGCTCGAGCCCGCGCCGCGCGAGCAGCCGGGCCAGCGCCAGCGCCGGCCGCGCCGCGGGGGGCGCGAGCAGCGGATCGACGGCGGCGAACACCCCCTCGCGCGCCAGCACGAAACCCGCGCGCGCCAGTCTCGCCAGATGATAGATCGCCGAGATCACGCTACAGTTTCCAGCCGGAATGAATGGCAACGATTCCGCCGGTGAGCCGAGTGTACGAGGCGCGCTGGAACCCCGCGTCGGAAATCATGTCGCGGAAATCGTCGGCGCGGGGAAACTTCCGGATGGATTCGACGAGGTAGCGATAGGGCCCGCCATCGCCCGTCACGGCCTTGCCGATGGCGGGAATCGCGGTGAAGGACCAGACGTCGTAGAGCCGCTCCAGCACGGGAACGTCGACTTCCGAAAACTCGAGGCAGAGAAACCGTCCGCCGCGTTTGAGAACCCGGCGCGCCTCGGCCAGCGCGCGTTCGACGCGCGGCACGTTGCGAATGCCGAAGGCGATTGTGTAGGCGTCGAAAACGCCATCGGGAAACGGCAGCGCCTCGGCGTTCGCCTCGACGAACTCAAGGTGCCCGAGACCGAGCTTTTTCGCCCGTTCGCGGCCGACCCCGAGCATGTCCGCGTTGATGTCGAGCACGGTCACGCGCGTCAGCGGCCCGCCCGCCTCCGCCACGCGAAAGGCCACGTCCCCGGTGCCGCCGGCCACGTCGAGATGGCTGAAAGGCCGCGATTTCGAGGGCTTCACCATGCCGACGAGCACGTCCTTCCACGCCCGGTGCAGGCCCCCGGACATGAGGTCGTTCATCAGGTCGTAGCGCGCGGCGACCTTCTGGAAGACCTCGTCGACAAGGGTCTGCTTTTCCCCCAGCGGCACGCCGCGGAAGCCGAAATGCGTCTCGTCCTGGTCCCGTGTCAGCGGCGTGGTCATGAAGCGCTCCGAAGGGCGCGACCATAGACCGCCCCGCCGTCCGTGGCTATGCGGCGCGAGGTCCGGATTCCCGCCGGGCCGACGCGTCCAGTCAACCCTTGAACTGCGGCGACGCCTCGACCTGCGTGAATTCCGAGGCGTTGTAGTCGAAAAACGGCATGTAGGAGAAGGCGATCCAGTGGCATTCCGAGCCCGGATCGGCGTTGAAATGCTGGTGAGTGACGCCGCCCTTCTTGATCGGCAGAAGCAGCAGGTCGCCCGCTTCCCAGTCGACGCGCTCGTCGTCGACGATCGACCAGCCCTTGCCCTCGATCACGTAAATCACGAGGCCGCCCTGGTGACGGTGCTTTCCCGATTGCTTGATCAGCGAATGGGTGAAAACGCGCCAGTCCTGCAACGGGGTGTTCTTGTAGATGTCGGAGTTGAGGTAATAGAGCAACTGACCCTGACGGGTCGTGTGGTATTCGCGATCCTCGAGGCCCACGACGATCTGTCCCCGGGACTGCCGGTCGTGGAATTCCTGGCGGAGCCGCATGAACATGTCATAGGGCGTCTTGTCGGCGGGCTCGCGTTCGCGCGTGCGGGTTCTTTCGATATCGGCCATCGGCTTGTTCCGGAAATCAGAGGAAGGTCAGGGCCGGAAATCCGGCGAATTCTCGAGCTGTTCGAAGCCGCAACCGCGATCGACGCCCGTGGCGGCGAAGAGATTGGGCTCGACCACGAGGAAACGCGCCGGCTTCTCCTCGTCGGCGTTGAAATGCTGCACGACGATGCCGTCCTTCCTGGTCGGCAGGTTCACCACGTCGCGCTTCTTCCAGGGATATTTGACGCCGTCGATCAGCGTGTGGCCATTGCCCTCGATGATGAACATGATCTGTCCGCCCTGGAATTGCAGGCGGCCGGAGCGTCCGCGCGGCGGCAGTTCCTGTTCGTAGATGGACAGCGTCTTCAGCGCGATGTCGCGGAGGCCCGGATGCATGTACCACCGCATCAGGCCCATCGGATTGCTTTCTCGCGGCAAATCCTTGCCGCGAACGACCTGCACCGCCGTGGCGCGATCGGCGCGCTGCTCGTCGCGCAGCGCGACGAGTTCATTCCAGAGATTGCGATCCCGCAGTTTTTGCGTCCGTTCACCCGCCACGCGCGTCTCCCGTTTTCGACAGGGCGCGAAACTAGCATCGCGTCCGGCGCGCGGCAATTCGCGCGGGTTGCGCGAGCGGACGCGCGCGCCTAGGTTCCCGTCACGATTTATCTCGACGGGACAAAGGTCAATGCTGGGGAAAATGGCCGCCGCGGGGCTCGCCTTCGCGTTTCTTTGCGGCGGCGCGCGCGCGCAATCGCCGGAGCAATTCTATCGCGGACGCACGCTGAATCTCGTCATCCCCAACGCGCCGGGCGGGTCGTTCGATCTCTATGGCAGGCTGGCGGCGAAGCACCTCGGGCGCTTCCTGCCGGGCCAGCCCTCCGTCGTCGCGCAGAACATGCCCGGCGCGGGGGGCATGATCGCTTCCAACTGGCTTTATGGCGTCGCGCCGAAGGATGGTTCGGCCATGGGCGTGCTGGTGCCGAACGTGGCGCTCGCGCAGGTCATCGGCGTGTCCTCCATCGCCTACGACGCGCGCAAGTTCAACTGGATCGGCCGCCTCGTTTCGCCAACCGCGACGCTGTTCACCTGGCGCACGTCCGCGACGACGAAGATCGCCGATCTGAAGACGCGCGAGACCATTGTCGCGAGCACGGGCCCGCTCAGCCAGGTCGAGATCACGTCGCGCATGATGAACGGGGTCGTCGGCGCGAAATTCCGCATCATCGAGGGCTACAAGGGCACGACCGACGCGACGCTCGCCATGGAGCAGGGCGAGGTCGAGGCCGTGGTGATGCCGTGGACGTTGATGAAGCTCGCTCATCCCGACTGGATCAGGGACAGGAAGATCAACGTGATCGCGCAATACACGCGCAAGCCCGTCGGCGACCTCGCGGCGACGCCCTCCATCTTCGAGCTCGCGCGAACCAACGACGAACGGGCGGTGTTTTCGCTGTTTTTCGGTCCGGACGAAATCGGCCAGCCGCTGGTCGCGCCGCCGGGCGTTCCCGCGGATCGCGTCGAGGCCCTGCGGAAAGCGTTCGAGTCGATGAACCGGGATCAGGACTATCTCGCCGACGCCGCGCGGCAGAAACTGGACCTGACGCCGGCGACCCATCTCGACCTCGAAAAGACCGTCGCCGAAGCGTTCGAGGCGACATCCGCGCAAATCGACATCGCGCGCAAATATTACCAGTGACGCGGCGCGTCACCCGAACCCCTCGCTGAAGGCGCCCCGTGCCCGAACTCCCCGAAGTCGAAACCGTCCGCCGCGGCCTCGAACCCGCGATGACCGGAGCGCGTTTCACGAAGGTCGAGCAGCGCCGCGCCGATCTGCGCTTTCCCTTCCCGCCGGATTTCGCGGAGCGCCTGACGGGACGGCGCGTGGACGCGCTGGGGCGGCGCGCCAAATATCTTCTCGCCGATCTCGACAATGGCGACGTGCTGGTCATGCATCTGGGCATGAGCGGATCGTTTCGCGTCGACGCGGACATGCCCGGCGTTTTTCACCACGACCGCTCGAAACTCGCGGCGCACGATCACGTCGTCTTTCATCTCTCCAGTGGCGCGGCGATCACCTACAACGATCCGCGCCGTTTCGGCTTCATGCTGCTGGAGCCGCGCGCGACGCTGGCGGATCACAGGTTTTTCCGCGACATCGGCGTGGAGCCGCTCGGCAACGAACTGGACGGCGCCCTGCTGGCGCGCCTCTTCGCGGGCAAGGCCGCGCCGCTGAAGGCCGCGCTGCTCGACCAGACGCTGATCGCGGGCCTCGGCAATATCTATGTCTGCGAGGCCCTGCACCGCGCCGGGCTTTCGCCGCGCCGGGAGGCGGGAGACCTCGCGCGCAAGGATGGCGGCCCGACGAAGCGCGCGGAGCTTCTCGCCCGCTGCGTCCGCGAGGTGCTGGAGGAGGCCGTCGCGGCCGGCGGCTCGAGCCTGCGCGACCATCGCCAGGCCGATGGCTCTCTTGGCTATTTCCAGCACAACTTCCGCGTCTACGACCGCGAAAACGAACCCTGCCCGAAACCGGGCTGCCGGGGAACCATCGCGCGGACCGTGCAATCCGGGCGCTCGACGTTTTATTGCGGCGTCTGCCAGCGCTGACGGCTATATTTCCACGACGAAGTGGCCAGTGCCCGTGGCTTTTTCGGCGGCGTCGTGGGCCTTCGCGAGGTCCGCGAGCGCGAACACGCCTCCGACGCGATGGATCAATCCTCCCGCCGCCGCGCGTTCGTTGATCCCCGCGCAGGTGGCGGAGAAGGTCGCGTCGTCGAGCAGATAGACGAAGATGAAATGCAGGCCCATGTTGCGCGCGCGACGCCCGGTCTGGGTGACGGGAACGGAGGGGGCGCTCGCCGCGCCAAAGGAGACGATCGAGCCGCCCTCGCCGAGAATACGCTCGTCGAAGGCCATGTTCGCGGGCAGATTGACCTCGACGATGTGATCGACGCCGCGCCCCCCGGTCTCCGCGAGAATTCGCGCCTCGAGATCGGGCGCCCGGCGGTCGAGAACGACATCGGCGCCGAGCGCCCGCACCGCCTCGATCCGGTCGGGCCCGCCGCCGGTCGAGGCGATGACCCGCGCGCCGCGCCATTTGGCGAATTGCACCGCGTAGGCGCCGACGCGGCCCGTCGCGCCAGGCACGTAAACCGTCCGGCCCGCGACCGGGCGCGCCACGTGCACGGCGTGATAGCCGGTCATCGCGGGAATGCCGAAACAGGCGCCCTCGATAAAGCTCGCGCCGGCCGGCAGAGGTTTCACGAAGCGGGCGGGCAGGCAAACATATTCCGCCGCCGTGCCCATCGCCCGGCGCCATTGGGCGTTGTAGACCCAGACGCGGTCGCCCTCGCGCAAACCCGCGACCCCCGCGCCAAGGCCCGCGACCACGCCCGCGCCATCGGAATGCGGGACGACGCGGGGAAATTCCGGCGCGACATTCGCGTTGGCGCGGCGCTTGTAGTCGGACGGGTTGACGCCCGAGGCATGAAGCCGCACCAGCGCCTCGCCCGCGCCGGGCTTCGGCGTCTCCATCTCGCCGGTCCGGATGACGTCCGCGGCCGGACCCGTCCGTTCATACCATCCCGCGCGCATGTTCGCCTCCATGGATTGACCGGGACCACTCTGGGCGCCGCGGGAGACGTTGGCAAGCGCCGGTCGATTTCCCGGATATTCGCGCCGCGACGCCTTGCGCCCCGGCCCGCGTCGACTATATTGCGCCGCCTTGGCGACAGTGACCGGAACGCCAGCGTCGACGCCCGCGGGCGCCCGGCGCGCGGTTCGGGAGTCGCCGGCAAAGACGGAGGGGTGGCCGAGTGGTTGAAGGCGCACGCCTGGAAAGTGTGTTTACGGGAAACCGTAACGCGGGTTCGAATCCCGCTCCCTCCGCCACGACCTCGCGCCGGTAAAGCCTCCGTGAATTTCGACCGCCCTCATTATTCGCCGTATTTGCAATGATTTATCGACCGGCCCGCGAACCGTCGCTATCGGAAAAGTGGCGAAAAGTGCTCTCCGGACGCCCGCGTTCTCCAAAGCCGTGGACTCTCCCGAAAAAGTACGGCGCTGAATTCGCGTTTGATTTCAATGGCTTTCGGGACAGCCATTTTCGCGGGTTGGATTGAACTTTCGCTTGTCCAGCGGCGGATTTTGTCGTCTTTTCTAACCGGGTTCAAAGTACGGCGAACTCGCGGGCGCTGAACCGCCCCGGGTTTGCCGGAGGCCGTTTCGTTTGAGTCACGCGGCCATGGCTGGTTGCGTCAGCATGGCGTCATAGCGTTCCTCGGCTTCGGCCGGCGGGATGTTGCCGATGGGCTCCAGCAGCCGGCGATTGTTGAACCAGTCTACCCATTCCAGCGTCGCGAACTCGACGGCTTGGAAGCTCCGCCAGGGTCCGCGCCGATGGATGACCTCTGCTTTGTGGAGGCCGTTGATCGTTTCCGCGAAAGCATTGTCATAGCTGTCGCCGACACTGCCGACTGAAGGCTCCACACCAGCTTCCGCCAGCCGCTCGGCGTAGCGGATCGAGACGTATTGGCTTCCCCTGTCGGAGTGATGGATAAGACCGCTCCGATGGACCGGCCGCCGGTCATGCAGCGCCTGTTCCAGCGCATCGAGCACAAAGCTGGCGTGGGCAGTGCGGCTGACCCGCCAGCCCACGATGCGGCGCGCATAGGCGTCGATGACGAAGGCGACAGAGACGAAGCCCGTCCAGGTCGAGACACAGGTGAAGTCCGACAGCCAGAGCACGTTTGGCGCTGGCGCATGGAACTGACGGTTCACATGGTCCAGAGGGCATGGCGCCGCCTTGTCGCTCACCGTCGTGCGCACTGGCTTGCCGCGGATCACGCCCTGCAAGCCCATGTTGCGCATCAGCCGCGCAACAGTGCGGCGTGCAACATTCTTGCTCTCTCGCCCGAGTTGCCGCCAGACCTTGCGCACGCGATAGACCTCGAAGTTCTCCGCGAAAACGCGGGCAATCTCCGGCTTGAGGGCCATATCCCGTCTGGCCCGCGCCGACAGCTTCGCGGGATCAGCCCGCCGGGCTGCATGATCGCGATATGTGGAAGGGGCAATCGGCAAGACCTTGCAGATCGGCTCGACCCCATACTCCTGGCGATGATCGTCGATGAAGGCGATCATCTCTTGAACGGGCGGTCGAGCTCCGCCTGGGCCAAATACGCACTCCCTTGCGCAGGATCTCGTTGGCTTGTCGAAGCTCCCGAACATCTCGTTCCAGCGCCTTCGTTCTGGCGGCCATATCCGTCGTCGGACCAGCCTTGCGCCCGCTGTCGCGCTCGGCCTTGTCCAGCCAATTATGAAGCGTCTGCGCCGTGCAGCCAATCTTGCCCGCAATCGA
This sequence comes from uncultured Hyphomicrobiales bacterium, assembly GCA_903884435.1. Taxonomy (GTDB): domain Bacteria; phylum Pseudomonadota; class Alphaproteobacteria; order Rhizobiales; family Beijerinckiaceae; genus Terripilifer. The sequence goes on from CAISEY010000224.1 coordinate 55,888, forward strand.
AACAGTCGCAGCCCATCGCGATGCGTGCCCAGCCTCGTGATCCAGAACCATCCGCACCGCCCGGGCGCGAACTTCAGGAGAAAACTTGTTCGTCGTTTTGCTTGTCATGGCTCCACCTTCTCAAGAGTTGGAGCCTCCGGCAAACCCGGCGCGGTTCAATTTAAGAAAATCAAGGAATTGTGAGCTGATCGGCGTCGGGACCCCACGCCGATTTACACACTCAACCTTTCTTTTGGGCAGATTTTGAGCAGCTCGGGTCAAAAAAGCGCACTCGGCATGCGCAAATGCGAGAAAAAAGACAGAACAATTCCAAACTGAGTTTGGTTCAATTTTACGACCTGAAATAAAAATGCTTAAAGATCATTGTATAGACTTGAAAAAAGCTCTCAAGTCAGATTTTTTGTTGCCTGACTAAAATTGCTGGAATTCAAATGGCCATTCTGCTCGTTCCGTCCCAATTCGCGTCGATCGCCGCAGCGGTGGCGGCGGCGACCGCCGGCGACACCATTCATCTCGAGGCTGGATACGCCGGCAACGAAGCGGCAACGGTGACCGTCGGCAATCTCGTCGTGGATGGTCCGTCTTCGGTCGCGAACGTCACTCTCACGCTCGCCGCGGGCGTGTCGTCGATCACGCTGACGGGGGGCGCGAACATCGATGTCCGCGGGAATGGCGGCCCCAATTCGATAACGGGCAACGCCGGCGACAACGATCTTCGCGGCAACGCGGGCAACGACACGCTCAATGGCGGCGGCCCCGTGGGCGTCGCGGCGGATGACGACTGGGCCGACTACGCCGGGGCGGGTGGCGCGGTGAAAGTCACCCTGACCGATATTTCCAATGGCCACACCGGCGGCTTTTCAACTGGCGCCGACGGAAACGACACCCTTGTCGACATCGAAAATCTCAGGGGCGGCGACTTCGCGGACACGCTGACGGGCAACGCCGAGAATAATCACTTGCGCGGCGGCGCGGGCGCCGACACGCTGATCGGAGGCGGCCACACCGGCGGCGGCGAGGCGGGGGCCAGCGGCGACTGGGCCGACTATCGCGGCGCGTCCGGCTCGGTACGGGTGACATTGACCGACGGGACCGGCGGCCCAACCGGCGGCTTTTCAACGGGCGCCGACGGCGCCGACACGCTCATCGATATCCAGTTCTCCAGTTCCCCGAGGCCCGAATGTTTTTGAAGGCTGACAATCCGAACGTTCGGCAAGGACGCGACGGGACGAAGATCGGACAGTTGAAAGGACCTGCCGAGCTCCGCGCCCTTGTCGCTTCCCCGCCACAGAACTCCAATCCTGAACCCGTCGTGGCCGATGATCGCTTTCCATTTTCGAACAAGCTCGTCATTCGCGGCGAGATAGGGAATATTCCGGGGAATGGTGGACGCGGTTGTTCTGAACGCCAATGGCAAGCTCGGCAACGGCGCGTGAAAATCGAACGCCAGCGAAGCGTCGTTTTCATCGACGATTTCACACGGGGCGGCGAGGCCTTTCATCAATCCACGCAGGGATTTCTGCGGCGCGAAGAGAACCCGGGCCCCCGCTTCGTCCAGAAGCTGGACGTATCGGCAGAACTGGATCGTGTCTCCCAGTCCCTGCTCCCAGTGAACGAGGATGGTCTTGCCCGATATGTCGCTCTCGCCAAGCCAGAGCGGCTTTCCAAAGGTTCTCGCGCCGGAAGGCTCCTTCACGCGCTTGCGCCACTCATACAACTTCCAGCCTTCGTGAAAATTTCCGCCCAGCAGAAGCGCCATTGATTTGTTGAAATACGCCCCCGCGTGATCGTCGCTCGACGCTATCGCCCGGTCATAGCTCGCCAGCGCGTCATCGAGGCGCTTCATTTCGACGAGCAATCCGCCGCTGTTCGCGTGCGCCTTCGCATGGCCGGCCTTGAGCGCTATCGCGCGGTCGTAGCTCGCCAGCGCCGCGTCGAGACGCTTGAGGTCCAGCAAGGCGTTTCCACGATTGTAGAAGATTTCCGCGTTGTCGGGCTTCAGGGCGATCGCGCGATCATAGGCTTGCACGGCTTCTTCCGCCCGCCCGAGGTCCTTGAGCGCGCTTCCACGATTATTGTGCGCGTCGGCGTTGTCGGGTCCCAGCGCGATCGAGCGCTCGTAGCTCGACAAGGCGTCGCCCGGACGCCCGAGAGCCTTCAGCGCGTTGCCCTGATTGTTGAAAGCCTCCGCGTAGTCCGGCTTCAATTCAATCGCCCGGGCGTGGCTCGCCAGCGCTTCGTCGAGTCTCCCGAGCGCCTTCAGCGCGTTGCCGCGACTGTTGTGCGCCTCGGCGTAGTCCGGCTTCAACGCGATCGCCCGGTCGTAACTCGCCAGCGCGTCGTCCAGACGCTTCAGATCCTTCAACGCGACGGCCCGATTGTAATGCGCTTCGGCGAATTCGGAGTTTATGGAAATGGCCCGCATGAAGAGCCGTTCCGCCTCTTCGTGCCGTCTGGTCCTGGCGGCGATCACGCCGAGCAGATGAAGCGCGTCGAAATGGTCGGGATTTATCCGCAGAACTTCGAGGTACAGCGATTTCGCGTCGTCGAGATTGCCCTTCCGGTGAAGGACAACGGCCCGCCGAAGCATGTTCTGGACAATTTCGGGATCCCGTCGCCCCGGATGGGCGCCATCATTTTCAGGTTCCACCAGGGGAATATCCTGTTCGACGCCACGAACCGGCCGGAAGGCCGCCATTATTGGAAAAACTATGTCGTCGCGGCGATTTCGGCAAGAGCCCGATCGGGCGGGATCGGCCGGCCCTTGCCGCGGCTGGAGACGCCCGCGGAATTTCGATAGTCTCGCCAGAATCCGACTCAATGGGGACCGGGCGGACGTCGGGAGCTGATCTTGCCAGCAAGAGCGAAAAAGGCCGGCGGTGACACGCCGTCCGGCAAGCCGCCGGACGAAAATCTGAAGCGGCTCACGATACGCATCGACCTCGCGGGAGGACGGCAACTGGGCCCCGGCAAGGTACGGCTTCTCGAACTCGTCGATACGTCCGGGTCCATCACCGCCTCGGCGAAATTGATGGAGATGTCCTACCGGCGCGCGTGGCTGCTGATCGACGAACTCAATCACATGTTCGAGACGCCGCTGGTGGAAACGCGCATGGGCGGGCGGGGCGGCGCCAACGCCCGCCTCAGCTTGCTGGGCCGGGCCGTGGTGCAGATTTACCGGTCCATCGAAGCCGAGGCCCATGGCGTCTCGGCGACGCGGCTCAACGAACTGGCGCGCAACCTGCGTCGGGATTCCCCGACTCCCGCGAAAGAGCCGAAGTAAAAGCCGGCGAAGCGACAGGCGTTGAATTTCTCGCGGATCGTCGGGTCCTTCGGTTTCTTTTCCTTGTACCGGTCGAGAATCCATTCGACGCCGGAAGCTAGCGACGCGACGTTCGAAAAAGGCCTTCGCGAGGGCGCCCCGACCGGTTGAAGCCTCGCGGCCGGGACGCGGGAGGGCCTGGCGGCGCGGGGCCGCGTCGCGGGACTCGAAATGGCCGGGGGAAGCTTCTATTCTCCCCCCATGTTCCCCACCCCGCCAGACGCCGCCGGCCTGTCGCCCGCCGAACTCGCGCGTGTCCTGCAATGGTATGTCGACATGGGCGTCGACATCGCCGTCGAGGCGGAGCCGCGCGACCGGTTCGCGGACAGCGCGGCGGAGCTCGCGAGCCTCGCGGCGGAGCAGGCGTCGC
>CAISEY010000225.1 GCA_903884435.1 uncultured Hyphomicrobiales bacterium
CTTGATCCAGACGCGGGCGATGGCGTTCTTGCGCTTGCCCGTGGCGTAGGCGCGACCGAGCTTGTCGAGCTTCTGCGTGTACTTCGGCGCTTCCGCCGGCTGGGCGGCGGCGGTCGTGGCGTTCTTCAGGTCGGCCAGCGAGGAAAGAGTGATCTCGGCCATGTTCAGGCGCTCCGCTTGTTCTTGGCGTTGAGTGCGCCGACATCGAGAGTGACGGGAGTTTGCGCCGCGTGCGGATGCTCGGGGCCCTTGTAAACGCGCAGGTTGGAGAGCTGCTGACGACCGAGCGGACCGCGCGGAAGCATGCGCTCCACGGCCTTCTCGACGATGCGCTCGGGGAAACGGCCCTCGAGGATGAACTTCGCCGAACGCTCCTTGATGCCGCCGATGAAGCCCGTGTGATGATAATACATCTTCTGGTCGACCTTGCGGCCGGTGAGGGCGACCTTCTCGGCGTTGATGACGATGACGTTGTCGCCGTCGTCGACATGGGGCGTGAAGGAAGGCTTGTGCTTCCCGCGCAGGCGCATGGCGATGAGGGTGGCGAGGCGGCCGACGACCAGATCCTGGGCGTCGATCAAAATCCACTTCTTCTCGACCGACGCCTGCTTGGTGTTTGTCGTGTTGCCGAACATGGGATGGGAATTCCTTGAACTTGACCCCGAAGCGGGACACACCCGGCTCCGGACCCGCGCATATAGGCGGCTTGCCCCCCCGCCGTCAACAATTTCGCGACGCCGAATGCGCCGATTTATCCTGATTTTAAAGGGAAGCCCGCAATGTGGTACTATAATACCTCGCTTCGCGGACCATAAGGCCGCTCGCCCTTCCGGCGAACGGGCCCCGCGGGCGACAAAAAAGGCGGGCTTCCCGGATGTCCCGGAAGCCCGCCCGCTTTTGCGCGAAAGCAAACCGGATCAGGGCAGCGCGAACGCATAGATGGCGCTGTGTCCGCGCACCGCCGCCGGCATGCTCTTGCCCGCCAGCGCGAGCGGACCGCCCGTCACCGACTGGCCCTCGCCCGTGAACACCATGACATATTGCTTGCCGTTGACGGCGTAGGTGATCGTGCTGTTCATGATCATGCCGCCGACGATGGCCTCCCAGAGCACCTTGCCGTCCTCGACGTCGAGCGCGCGCAGGCGCCGGTTGAGATCGCCAAAGAACATCAGATCGCCGGCCGTCGTCAGCGCCGAGCCGTTGGTCGGCTGCGGCTGCGAGAAGATCACCTTCGTCTCGCCGGTCGCGACGTTGATCTTGGCGACGCCCATGTACTTGTTCGGGTCCGAACCCGGACGCATGACGCCCGCGCGCGGACCATAGCCGGTCGGCGTCGAGGTGCGCGCCTCCATCGACAGGCACTGGTCGTGGAACGGCACGAAAACGGAATTGGTGCCGGGGTGATAGGAGATCTGCCAGAGGCCGCGCGTGTTGTGATAGCAGCCGACGATCTTGTCGCCGTCCTTCTTGAAGATTTTGTCGATATTGACGCTGGTCTGGCCGGTTTTGACGTCGATCGCGTTCATGTTGATGTTCGGATCGTCGTAGGGGAAGGGCCGCGACCACAGAAACTGTCCGGTCTCCTGCGAGATGGCGAACATGCCGCCGCCCTCGGACACGGTGAAGACGATGTTCTGCTCGGCGTCGGACTTCGCCGCCGGATGAATCCACTTCACGTGGTTGGGATCGGGGTTGACCTTCGTGCGGATGAGCATCCGCTCGTGGTTGTGGTCCGCGTCCCAGTCGTCGCCGGGCAGTTCCTGGAAATACCAGACGAGCTTGCCCGTCGCGACATCGAGCGCCAGCGTCGAGTTGCTGTAGAGCTCCGACGGCGAGGACAACGGCACGGCGTCGTATTTTCCGTCGTGCCGCTTCAGGCGCGTGTAGGGATTGGGGTTCGCCGTGCTCCAGTAGAGCACCTTCCGGACGGGATCGTAGGAACCGGGCAGACCCCACGGACCCGCGGCGCGCTGGTCGATGGCGAGGCCGCCCCAGGTGTCGCCGCCCGGCTCGCCTGGCGCCGCCGTGACAAAGAACTTCCAGACTTCCTTGCCGGTCCGCGCGTCATGCGCGGCGATGAAGCAATATTGCCGCTTGCCCTGTTCGCACGTGCGGTTGGAGATGATCTTGCCATCCGCCACGAGCAATCCGCCCGCGGTCATCTGCCCGCCATCGACCTTTGTTTCCCACCGCATCTTGCCGGTCTTCGCGTCGATGGCGACGAGAAATCCGTCGGGCGCGCCGAGATAGATCATGTCCTCGAACATGGCGATGCTCTTGCTGCGAGCCGCCGTGCCCGACACGCCCTTGGGGTAGTCGCGCTCGTATTCCCAAAGGAGATCGCCGTTGGTCGCGTTGAGCGCCTGGATGCTGGCGCCCGGCGCGAAAATATACATGACGCCCTTGTAAACGATCGGCGTGGATTCCTGCGTGCCGACGGGCAAGCCGCGCGACCAGGCCATGCGCAACTGGCCGACGTTGCCCTTGTTGATCTGGTTCAGCGGACTGTAACGATGCTGGTCGTAGGTGCGATTGAGATGGAGCCAGTCGGACGGATCCGGATTGGCGAGCGTTTCCGCCGTGACGGGAACGAAGGGCGCCGTCTGCGCGAGCGCGGCGGGCGCGCCGCCTCCCGCCAGAAGTCCCGACATGGCGACGACTGCGAGACCGGACCTCTTGAACATCGTGACCTCCCGGCAGGCTGGTTTTTTCCCGATCGAAATCGACCGCGGCGCATGCCCGCTGGTCGAAACCTAGCGGCGCGGCGCGGCCAGTTCAAGCGCCTCCGTGAAACGCGCTTGCGCGGCAAGTTCAAATCATCGAACATCGCGGGGCGCGAGCGCGACGGGCGGAGACGAAGATGCACAAGCCGATGACGATTCCAATTTTCGCTTTCGCGACGTTGCTGTCGAGCGGCGCGCTGGCGCAGGATCAGGCCGCCGTGAGCGCCGGAAGCGAAATTTACAAGGAGAAATGCGCGGAGTGCCATGGACCGCGCATGGTCAGCACGGGCGGCGCCGCGGACCTGCGCGAACTGCGCGCCGACGAGCGGCCGCGGTTCGAAAAATCCGTCACCGAGGGCAAGAACCAGATGCCGGCCTGGGGCGGCGTCCTGTCCGACGAAGAGATCGGACAGCTCTGGGCCTACGTGCGCTCGCGCGCGAACGACTGACGCGCGGGACTGGCCACGCGCGCGACGCGCCTGTAATCTCCCGCGTCAATTCAGGCGCGCGGCGCCAGACAAGAGCGCGCGGCCGTTTCCGGGAGCCATATCGATGACGACGCGTTCAGGTTTGCTTCGCCTTTCGCTCGTCGCCGCGACCATGTTCGCCGTGCTGCCCGCGCTCGCCGACGCCGACGACCCCGATCCGCCGGGGGACGCCGCGGCGCCGGCGCCGCGACCTTCTCCTCCCCCTGTTTTCGTCCACGCCGTGACGCCCGAACGCCTCGTCAACGCGGACAGGGAACCGGGCAACTGGCTGATGAACCACCGCACCTACGACGGGCAAAGATTCTCGCCGCTGACGCGCGTCAACACATCGAACGTCAAGGGAATGCGGCTCGCCTACGCCGTGGCGCTCGGCGGCTCGGCGGCGAACGAGAATATCCAGGCGACGACGCTCGCCGAGGACGGCTTTCTCTACACCGTCGATCAATGGTCGATCCTCTACAAGATCGACGTGCGTTCGGGCGAGGCGGGCCGCATCGTCTGGCGCATGGACCCGGGCCTCGAGAAGCCGCCGACCTGGTCGAACCGCGGCGCCGCCTTGTGGGGCGATTACGTCATCACCGTCGCCGGCTGGCCGTCGCGCGTCATCGCCACCCACAAGAACACCGGCAAGATCGTCTGGCAGACGAACATGCAGGACCAGCCGAACGTCGAACTGACGGCGGCGCCGCTACCCATCGGCGACAAGATCATCGTCGGCGCCTCCGGCGGCGATCGCGGCGTTCGCGACTGGATCGCGGGTCTCGACGGCGCGACGGGCAAGGTCGTCTGGAAGAAGTTTTCCATTCCCGCGCCGGGGGAACCCGGCAGCGAAACCTGGAAGGACAAGAACAACGCCTGGCAGACAGGCGGCGGCGCCATGTGGGTCACGGGCACCTACGATCCGGAAACACACCAGACATTCTGGGGCACCGGCAATCCCGTGCCGATGTTCGACCCCACCTATCGCCCCGGCGACAATCTCTTCACCAACAGCGCGATTTCCTGGGATCCGGACACCGGCAAGATGAACTGGTATTTCCAGTATCTGCCCGGCGACGGCTGGGACTACGACGACATCGGCACGCATGTCGTCATCGACGCCGAGATAAACGGCCAGACTCGCAAGTTCATCACGCATTCCTCGCGCAACGGGCACGTCTACACGCTCGACCGCGTCAGCAGCCAGATTCATCTCGCCAAACCCTACACCTACGTGAACTGGACGAAGGGCATCGACCAGAAGACCGGCAAACCCGTCGACTACGTTCCCGGCGCCGACCGGCAGCTCTATTCCGGCGAGGCCGCCGCGACGCTCGAAAAGAACAACAGGAAGCAATGCCCGTCGCTCAGCGGCGGCAACAATTTCTGGCCCTCGTCCTACAGCCGGAAAACGAAGCTGCTCTACATTCCCGCGACGAGCGGCTGCAACGAAATCCGCATCGACCCGAAACTGTCCAACGCGCAAAACACCTGGAAGGGCGGCGGCTGGTCGCAAACCGAGCGGTTCGAAAGCGATCTCGTCGCCTTCGATCCGATTGGCGGCGAAATCAGGAAGCAGGCGCATTTCTCCTACCCCGATCATTCCGGCGCGCTGGCGACCGCCGGCGGACTGGTTTTCACCGGCTATTCCGACGGCACCTTCGCGGCCTGGGACGACGAAACGCTCGACCTGCGCTGGAAGATCAACATGGGCGCGGGCTTCACCTCGCCGCCGATGACCTTCTTCGCCGGAGACCGGCAATATGTCGCCATCGCCACGGGCCTGTCGAAAATCGCCCGCGGCATGCTCGGCAAGTCGCCCGAGGTCGCGGAAATGCGAAACTCGACCGTGCTCTACGTCTTCACCGTGGATTGAACGCCGGCCATGCTCAAACTCAAGACAGCCTGCTGGGACTACGATCGCACGCGCGCCCTCTTCGACGGGCGCGTCAAGCCGCGCGACATCGAACTCGACATGTGGTCGACGCGCGAGGTCTCCGTGATCATGGAACGCATGATCCGCGAGCGCGCCTTCGACGTGAGCGAACTTGGCGTCACCTATTACATTCGCTCGCTCGAGCTTCTGGGCGGCCCCTTCGTCGCGATCCCCGTGTTTCCCAACCGCTTCTTCCGCCATTCCTCGGTCTTCGTGAACGTCGGGAGCGGCATCGAGACGCCGCGCGATCTCGCGGGCAAGAAGGTTGGCGAGTTGCATCGCTACGGGCACGACGCGGGACTCTGGGCGAAGGGCGCCTTCTCCGACGACTTCGGCGTTTCCGCGCGAAGCCAGATTCATTACGTCGGCGGCCTCGACCATCCCGTGACGGCGCCGGACTGGGCGCCCTTCGATCCGCCGCCGGGCGTCGAAATCCACCATCTCGGGCCGGATCAAACGTTGAGCGACATGCTGGACCGCGGCGAGATCGACGCGCTTTATTCGGCGCAAATCCCCGCCTGTTATCGCGAAGGCTCGAAAAACGCGCGGAGACTGTTTCCGGATTTCGAACCCGTCGAGGCGGACTATTTTCGCCGCACGGGCATTTTCCCGATCATGCACACTGTCGTGATCCGCCGCGACGTCTACGAAGCAAACCGCTGGATCGCGCGAGCCCTGATGGAGGCGTTCGAGGCGGCGAAGGCGCTCGCCATGAACGGCTATTCCATGAGCGACGTGTTTTTCAACGCGCCCTCCATGATCCCCTGGTTCGCCGGCCTGCGCGAGCGCGTGCGCGGCCTGATGGGCCCCGATTTCTGGCCCTACGGCGTCGAGGCGAATCGAAAGACTCTCGAAGCCTGCCTGCGGCATCACCACGAACAGGGGCTGACGAAGCGCCTGTTCACGGTGGAGGAACTGTTCGCGCCGGAGACGCTTGCCTAGACGGGAAACCTCTCCCCGGCCAGTTCTGGCAGCGCCTCGATGAGGCCTCCGAGATTGCCGCTGGTCAGCAGCAAAATCGCGTCGTCGCCGCGCAAAACCTCGCCGACTTTGGCGACGCCCTCCTCGCGCGAGCGCACCGGCGTCGCGTTGGCGCCGGCCGCCGCGAGGCGCGCCATGATGTCGTCGAGCGTCACCTGTTCGTGGGTGCCGGCGCCCTGCGAGGCGGGTTCGTAGACGAACACCCTTTCGCAGCCCTCGAACACATCGTCGTACCAGTGCAGCGTCTGGCGGTTGCGCCAGGAAAAGGTGTGCGGCTCGAACACGACGATCAGCCGCCGGTCGGGAAAGTGCTGTTTCATGGCGGCGATGGCGCTGCGCGCCTTGTCGTAGGAAGAGCCGAAGCCCTCGAAAATCGGCACGCTCGTCCGCTCGGACTTGCGGTCGAGACGCCGCCTGATGCCGCGGAAGCTCGCCATGGATTTCGCGTAGGAGTCCGCCGTGACGAGCCCGCGCGTCAGCACGAAGGCGCCGATGCCCACCATGTTCTCGATGTTGTGCAGGCCAAGCTGCCCGGTCCCGACGCGCACGACGGATTTTCCATCGCGGGTCAGCGTGAACGAGGTGCGTTCGCCCCAGGCGATGTCCGCCGCTTGCCATTCGCCGCGCCCGGTTCCGTAAGTCACGATCGGGCGTTTTTGCGCGGCGAGAAACTCGCCGCTGAGCTCGCCGCCGGTCGAGGCGACGACGATTCCGTCGTCGGGAACCATGCCGATCAACCGGTGAAACGGCGCGAGATAGTCCGGCACGGTCGGGAACACGTTGACGTGGTCGTGCGCCAGCGGCGTCAGCAACACGTGCGCGGGATGGTAGTGCAGGAACTTCGAGGAATTGTCGGTGTTCGACGAGGGATATTCGTCGCCCTCCAGCAGGAATTGCGCGCTCTTGCCGATATGCGCCGCGGTCGGCGGCGACAACGGCACGGCGCCGATCATCCAGGAAGGATCGAGGCCGCCGGCGAGGAGAC
>CAISEY010000226.1 GCA_903884435.1 uncultured Hyphomicrobiales bacterium
CCCCGACTGCGCAACCCCGACCAGCTACGTCGGGGCGAGCGCTGCCGCCCTTCTTCGACCGCTCAGAGGGGTCCCGATTGGACGCCGATACGGGGTCCCGATTGTGCGCTGTTTGACAATCCAGTCCGATTGTCGTAGTCTCGATCATGGAACGGCCCTCTCCGGTGCTGCGCGACCGACTCACGACCGCGCTTCCGGCGCTACGATGCCGCAGGAGCAGCGTCGTTCCACAACATCAAATCAGCGAATGAATGATTCAACATGGCGAACGCAGGAGGTTCGCCATGCCTGTTCCGCTTCGGGCTGATTTTGACGTGCGTATAACGAGAGCCGCTGCCAACGGGTCGAAAGTTGGGCGGCAGGCGCGGCGGCTTCTGGCGCTGGCGGCGATTTATGATGGAGCCACGCGCGCCGAGGCGGCGGAGATCGGCGTCGCGACGCGACAGATCGTTCGCGACTGGGTGATGAAGTTCAACGCCGAAGGTCCCGATGGCCTCATCGATCGCAAGCAGCCGGGGCAGCCTTCAAGGCTCAACGACACTCATCGCGCGGCCCTCGCCGCGATCGTGGAGAGTGGCCTGATCCCCGCTATCCATGGCGTCGTGCGCTGGGGATCGTCGATCTCTGCCAGTGGCGGTTCGAGGAGTTCCACGTGGTCATCGCCAGACAGACATTGAGCCGGGAACTTCGCGTACTAAGTTATCGCAAGCCCTCCGCGCGTCCGCGCCATCACGCGCAGGCCGACGGAGCCATCGAGGAATATAAAAAAGTTCCCCGCGTGCCTGGAGGAAATCGAGCGCGAAAAGGGGGTCGATCGCGCCGCTATAGAAATCTGGTTCGCCGACGAAGCGCGCGTCGGCCAGAAAAACAAGATCACGCGAAGATGGGCAAAACGCGGCACGAGGCAATCCGCGCCGCAGGATCAGCGCACGGCCTCGACCTACATCTTAGGCGCTATCTGTCCGAAGGAAGGCAAGGGCGCCGGCCTCGTTTTGCCTCGCTACAACATCGAAGCGATGAACCTGCATCTCGCCAAAATCGCGACCGAAGTTGCCCCGGGTGCCATCGCAGCGTTGCTGGTCGATCAGGCTGGATGGCACATGTCGAAGCACCTCATCGTGCCGCCCGACATCGTCATCGTGCCGCTGCCCCCGAAGTGCCCGGAATTGAACGCGCAGGAAAACATCTGGCAGTTCATGCGGGAAAGCTGGCTCTCCAACCGCGTCTTCAAATCGTACAACGATATCCTCGACCACTGTTGTCACGCATGGAACAGCCTCGTCGACCAACCATGGCGCATCATGTCAATCGGATTGCGCGATTGGGCGCACCGGTTCTGATCAGAGAGTCTTCGTACGAGTCATTGTCAATGCCGGCTCCACGTCTAAAGGAGCATGTCATTCGTTCATTGGGTTAGCAGCCGGAGGAGGATTGGAAGCGCGGGCTTGATGTCTGAAAAGGGCGCCGATTGGCGCTGAGCTTGCCTAAAGGCACCGCAGCGAAATCGCCGCATGGGACATCTCGAATTATGCCTTCAAGGGTGTCCACCATACCGGATGCAGTCCACGGGGCTGGCTCTCACGGGCGATCAGTTGAAAAACGACCCGTGGCGGAAGCGAGCGCGGTGGTTAAAATACGAGCGCGCACGAACCGATCGATAAACGACGTATTCAGGTTCCCAGGTAGTCACGTATCTGTAGGCGCGCACTGGAATTGCGCGGGTTACGGGATAGTAGACGACGCTCGCTCGAGGATAGGGAGCAGTCCGATAGCCAAAGCCGGAAGGGTAATATTCACCGCGTGGATGGAAGGCCGAACCGCCGTCGGCGTACACGATGGAAGAATGCCAGCCCCGATGATTTGGCTGTTCGTAATCGCAGTCGTAATAGCAGCCCGCGTATGCTCGGGCGGGCGCAATCAGGACCGATCCAAACAAAATCACGCGAAACAGGATGCGCGACAGCTTTTCGAATTGCCCCACTTGCGTTCTCCGTTGAGTTTCCCGGAGGCGTCAGGTCACGGGATTTTCCGCGACGCTCCGGAATTGGTTGCCCCGATGGATGGCCGCGATGATTCGCGCTGCAGGAGTTTATTGTAGTGAAACTTCAGTGGTTTCTTACGTTCCTAAATCTTCGCGTTACATCAGCCGTGATTGATGTTGTGGCGGAGTGCGGGGCCGTCGGCGTCCGGATCAAACCCTGTTTCGGGCCGACAATCCGGGGGGGCGCGCCCTTCTTTGAGCTGGAGTGCAATTGTTTGTGCATCGTCGATTCCGGGCGGCTCCCGTTCACTGAAATTATGTTTCGCGCGTGGCCGGGATCGACGCGGACAGGCGGCGACATGTCGGTCGCATCGTGACGAAGTCGATTGCGGCATGGCCGCATGAAGATCGCGAGGCGGCGCGTTTTTGACCGCGCGGCAGCTCGCCGGGCGGCGGTTCCGTCATCGTCCCGGGCGAGTGAATTCCGAAAGAGTTCCGCGGTCTGGCGGAAAAGAAAAACGTGGCGGTTGTCGAGGACGGTGTCGAAATGTCGATGGATTGGCGGAGTTGTTTATCGCGGTGTCTGTCGGGCGTCGCCTGCTGGGCGGGCGCCGCTTCGGCGCAACCCATGGAAATTCACGCGCGTCACGACACTGCCGCCTTTTTCGAGCCGGAGCCCGCCGCACTTTGGGATGGCTTTTATCTGGGTGCGGTCGGTGGCTACAATCTTGACGCGGTCACGACGAGACCCGTGATTCCAGGCGGCGTCAACAACTGGTCGAGAAGCGGCCTCATGAGCGCCAGCGGAGCGGGCGGCGTTGCCGGAGGACTGGTCGTCGGACGCAATCTGCAATTTGACGACGGTCTTGTTCTGGGAGCCGAGGGTGACTTTGGCTACGTGGCGCACGCCAACTGGCGCGGCGCCAATCCGACGCCCGTCAATGGATCTTATTTTTACAGCGGCGAAAACAACAGCGGGTGGCTCGGATCGCTGAGGGGCAGGGTCGGCGTCAACTATGACAGGGCGATGTTCTACGTGACTGGCGGCCTCGCGTCGGCCAGCGTGGCGGGCGCGGGTTCCGCCAGCTATCAATACGGCGCCTTGACGAGCAATCTTCCGCCTCGTGTGGCTTTTGGCGCCGTCATGGGAGCCGGCTTCGAATATCATCTGAAAAACAGATGGCTCTTCAGGGGCGAATATCTCTATTACACCCTGGGCAAGAGAGAGTTCTCGCTTTCGGGGCCGGGCTATCTTGGATCGCCGGCGAGTTATTCCGCCACTCAGGACAATCGAGGGCATCTTTTCCGGGTTGGATTCGCTCGCGTGTTTCAGGCGGACTGGCGGCGATAGCCTCGTGATCGTCGACGGGCCAAAACTTCATGACAGGAAAAATAAACGTGCGTTCCTTCTCCGCGATTGACCGCCACATGCTCGCCGCGCGCAGATGTCCGCTGATCCTTTCCCTTCAGGCGGGACTGCTGTTGTCCGGTTCCGCGCTCGCGCAGACCGTGCTCAACCAGCAATCGCTCGGGACCACCACGCAAACACAGCAACTCGACATGAGCGCTGTTTCGTCCGGCGTCACCGCGTCCGCTGGCGGTGGACAGATCAACGACAATTCGCTCAACCAGATCGGATCCGCTGGCGCGTTCTTCACGGTGGGGTCGTCGATTCCCGTCGTGATAAATCAGGCCGTGGGCGACTCGTTCGGCGCTGCGGCTTCGTTCAGCCAGACATCCGGCAACGCGATTTCCGCGAATTCCTCCAGCCTCTTTGGCGCCGCGGCGGGCGCGGGAGTTCAGGGAGCGCTGAACCAGTCCAACGCGCTCTTTCTCAATCTTGGCGCGGGGGGCGTCCTGAGTTTGAGCCAGACAGCGGCGCCGACTTCCCCGTCGTCGTCCACCGCGTCGAATTCACTCACGGCGGCGTCCGTCGGAGGGACGGCGACGGTTTCCGGCGGATACTCCGGAGGACAGGGCGCCCAGCAGGCGACCAGCTCCTCGAATTCAGCGACGCTGAATATCGGCGGCGGTCAGGGCGGCCTGGTGATGCTCAATCAATCCGGCGGATCGTCATCCGGAACTTCGGTGTCCAGCACGAACACGGTATCCGCGTCGGCGACGGTCGGGAGCGCACTGATCGGGACCGGCGTCGTTCCCGTCGCGAGCCCCTCGATGACGTGGCTCGCCGCCTTTCTCGGCGGCGGCTTGCAAGTGCAAGCCAGCGGCTCGATCACGGCCGCCGGGGGACTAACCGGCCTTGGAACGGTTCCCGGCAACGGGACGCTCGTGTCGACGGGGACCGCGCCCGGAGCGCAGTCCTCCGGGTGGCTCTCGTCGTTCCTGAGCGGAGGCTTGCAGCCGCTCGCCGCCGCCAGTCCGGCGACTCCCGCAAACATAAACTCGGTGACAATCCGGTCCTCTACCGGGTCCATGAACGTTGTCATTGGCGGGACCGGGACGTCCTTGCGCTGACCGGTCCGGCGGCAACGCCGGGCTGCGGTCGCGCGGTTCGCGTCAAAAGCGGAGACCGGCGCCCACGCGAACGATGTTCGTGCTGACTCCAAGGGGAACGGCCGCGCCTGGCGTCTGATATGTCTGACGTCCGAACGCATATCGCAGATACTCCGCCCTGATCGAAATATTCCGCGTGATCGAGAGTTCCGCGCCCACCCCGTAAACCACGCCATTGAGGTTCCTTTTCGCGAGGCCGCTGGCGTCCTGGTAGGCCGTGGCCGAACGGGCCAGACCAACCGCGCCATAGGGCAATATATCGCCGAAGATCCATCCCCCCTTCGCTTTCACCGACGAAAGATAATCCTGCCTGTAGGAGGTCGCGCCGAAGCCTCCGGACTTGATGTTCGTGGCGAGAATGTCGGCTTCGGCGCCCGCGACGAAACGCGACGCCTGAAAATTATATCCGACGTGCGCGCCGCCGCTCGCGCCGGACATATTGGCCCTTCCGGACGAGCCCAGCCCGGCGCCCGCGTCAATTCCCGCCCCGGGTCCGGAAAAATCCGTCGCGCCGTCGGCGCCCGCCTGAAAATCGAACTCCCCGGCTCGCGACTCCGGAACTCCGGCGAGCGACAGGAAGAAAACGAAAGCCGTCACGCGCGCCATCATGAGCTTGATCCCGATGTTTCACCTCGACGCTGAAATCATGGGAAATTCGACGAAACGAAATTCGTTACACGGTTCGCGTGGATAACGACGGGTTAACGTCCAGCCTCGCGAGCTTCGACAAACGATCCGGGGCCATCAACCCGACGCGTTCCGGGTCGCCGCCCGATGCCGCCGTCTTCGCCGGGCGGTCCTTGTGTAAAAGCTATTGAAGCGGATCGTAACAAGCGCCGCCGCGCTCGTTATCCTGAACAAATGATCAAGCGGGCCGCCGACGCGAAATCCCGTTTTCGCACATCGGCAATTCAGGCGTGAAAATCCATGACCGACACCACCGTCGACACTCATTCCTGGGCCTTTCGTCACATCAACCTGACTCTCGGCTTCGTCGAGTTTGGATGCGGGATCGTCCTGCTCGCCGTGGCCGCCGCATGGCTTGATTTCATCGTCGCGCCTATCGTTCTGACGATCGGCGCCTGGCTTGTGTGGGCGTCGTTTCTGGAAAAGAGGGGCACGTTGTTCGATGGCGGCAGGTTGTCATACCCGAGACGCTCCTCGTGTTTCCCCTACCTCCCTTACCGGCGCGACACGATTTGTCTGAACTCCGATGTCGTGGTGCTCATCGAGAATAGCTGGGCGGGTTATCTCGTGAAGGTCGTCCTTCTCAAGGGAGAAAAGAGCGAAGCGTTGTTGCTGTTCTCGTCGAGCGCCGCGCGCAGTCACACACTGCGTTATCTGAGACTGTGCTGCGCGTCGCAGGACAAGTTTCGAATGACGATTTATTGATCGGCGCGCGTCGCGCCACGTGGCGCCTCTCCCGTCGCGGCGGGGAGGCCGGCCGGTCCCTCGCCGGGGTTGACTGGCGCGAGGCCGCGCGGTCAATCAGACGTGGCGTCAGGCAGTGTCAAGGTTCCGCTTACGCTTGCTGTGTCACAACCCGTCCAGACGTGAAACCACGCCCGAGAAGTGCTTCGATGCCAGAAATCGATATCGATGAATCAAGCCTGTCCAAAATGCTTGCTCCGCTCGGCGAAGACGATCTCGACGAAGTCATCAAGCTGATGTTCGAGGATCTCGATTCCTTTCGTTCGAGACTGGCGGCCGTCACGGAGCCGGGAGGCCCCGAATATCGGAAAATTCTTCACAAGGTTCTCGGCTTCGCCAAGCAGTTTCATCTCTCGGCGGTGGCCTTCTCGGCGAGAAGCGGCCTTGCCTGGTCCAGGGCGGACGCGGCCATGGCGATTTCGCTCGTCGACGCCGACATAAACAGAACGACGGAATGTCTGACCGGCTTTATCGCGCGCTTGCGTGAAAGTCGCCGTGAACTCGCGCGGGCTGGCTAGCGAGCCCGGCTGGCCGGCTCGCGGGGAGAAGCCCGCGACCCCGGCGTTATGTCTTCCGTCAGGCTCCGACGTGAAGTTGATCGTGCCGCTTCACGCCGCGCTTTCTGAGCTGGTCCGTGATCGTGAGGGCGCGAACGCCTCCGGCTTCCAGGCTGTCCACCCATCTGGACAGTTCCTCGATCGACAGTTCGTGATCGAGCATGGCGTCGATGATGGCGACTTCCCCGACCGCGATCAAGCGAAGAAGCATCGCCTTGCGCGTCATGCTCCACCGCACGCGACCCGGCGTCCCCAGGCCCTCGCCCTTCCGTTCAAGGTGGCTCAAGCGTTCGAAGTCGATCGCTTTCACGCGCTCGATCAAGCAATCCAGACGCGTGTTTGTCGTCGAGGGAACGTACGGCTTGTGGTCGTGGAGATGCAGCATGGGATCCTCCCCGACCCAGGATATTGATTTGACGTAAGTGCGTGGATGACGAATGTCTTCGGCGGCGCGGCGCCGCCGCGCGTCCAGATTCTCAATACTTGTATTGATTGCTTACAAACGTAAATATATTTCATTTTATTATAAAATTAACTCCGGCGATGTTTTATGCGCCGCGCCCCTCGATGCGTATCGCGAGGGGCCGTTCCTCGAAGCCGGATGCTTGCTCCAGATGGCGCGTCGAGAGGGCCCCGGCAGGGAAACCTGTCGGGGTCTCATCCTGAATCACCCCCTGAAAATTCGACGACGCGGATCGCCCCGGGCGGGAACCCGTCCGCTGTCGCGCCGTTCCGGCGACTCCCGGACCCGCGTCCGGCGCGGCCGGTCGAATATGTAGCTTAATAAATTACTAACGAAAAGATCATGCTGACAGGCGGGGGGCTAATCAGTCAGCGTTGTAGTGTGTCCCGAGTAACAGTTGCGTATCACTGGAGCCGTCATGAAGATCCCTCGCCGGATTACGCGAGCGTTTGTCTGTATTTCCGTGCTTTCGCCTGTCATGGCGCGCGGCGCGGACCTTCCTTCACGGTTGCCGCCTCCTCCGCCTCCCGTGCTGGAGCTGGTCGTTCCGGTGGAAAAGGCATGGGCCCCGAGCGGGTTTTTCGCGAGCGTGTTCGCCGGCGCTGGCTTCAACGGCCTCGATGACCGGTTCGTTGGCAAGAACGTTTATTGCCTTGACCAGTATTGCGACTCGCAGCCGCCTTCGTACGATCATTTCAAGGTCTCGACGAAGACCCTTTCGGCCACGCTGGAAGCGGGCTTCGACGTTCAGGTCGATTCGTCGATCTTCGCGGGCGTCGCGCTCGACGCGTCGTTCTACGATCACCAGAGTCAAAACGCCTACGTCTACAACGGCGCGTTCACCGACCCCGGCGTCAAGGCCGCGCAAATCGCCGTCCAGATTCCCTATGTTCCGCAACCCTACAGAAGCGCGGTTTCGACCTCGCTGACATCGAACTGGCTCGTCAGCGCGCGCGCGCGCCTTGGCTTTTCGCCCGTCGACGACCTGGATCTCTATGTCACCGGCGGCCCCGCCCTCGTCGATGTTTCCGCGACGACGACCGCGAGCGCCTCGTCCGTCGGGTATTACTCCGGAGCCCTTTCGGGGTCTTCGAAAACGCCGGTCTTCGGATACGTCTATGGCGTCGGCATCGACTACGCCTTCGCGAAGCGCTGGTCGTTCGCGCTGGAATATCTGCGCGCGACTGCGAGCAAGTCCTACGCCGTGACGAAGCAATACTGCAATTGCATGTCGCCAACCGATCCCGCTCCCTTCAGCGCGAACGCGAAGGTGAGCTTCAACTTTCTGCGCGCGGGCATTCGCTATCGCTTCTGATCGAACGCGAAGCTCGTGACCCGCTCCAGGAAAAATATGCGCGCAAGTCCGGCCTATAACGGTTTTCAATACCGTGAATCAGATTGGACTTGATCACGTCGTTAACACGTCGTTAAAAGGAAAGGGGGCAGCCTAATTAGTTAAAAGGAAAGGATGCAGCCTAATTAACCGGGCAGCAAACGAACGGTATGGCCCGGAAGCCGCTTCAGGTGCCAACAGCGCTTCAGGCGGAAGGAAACGGACTGTTCCAGATTAACAGCAGGGAACTCAACCAGATTCAACCCGACGCCAAAGTCAAAGGAACCACAATGCAAACCCTCAAGCTTGTTTCACTCGTCTCCGTCAGCGCGCTCGCGCTCGCGGCTTCCTCGTCCGCCTTCGCGCAGACGGCCACGCCGACCAGCTCGGCGTTGAATCCGCAGCAGATCCTCGGCACCAACGCCCAGTCCGGCACGTTGAACGCCAACGCGATCGCCTCGGGCGTCACCTCGACCTCGCTCGCCTCGCAGCTCAACACCAACAACCTGAACCAGCTTGGCGGCAACCCGCTCGTGGGCGGCACGGTCAATCCGCTCTTCTCCGGCGACAGCGCCGTTTCCATCGGCCAGGTCGTCGGCGGCATCGGCGGCGTGGGCGTGACCCCGGCCTGGACGACCGGCGGCAAGGGCACCGCGGCTGATTCGTTCACGCAGGGCACCTCGAACTCGATCACCTCGAGTTCCACCAACACGCAGGGCTTCCTCTCGGCGGTGACCGCCGGCGGCAACCAGAACTCGACCAACGGCGTCAACACCGCCGGTCTGGGCGTCATCAACGGCGCCAACGTCTCGCTGCAGCAGGCGCTCAACCAGTCGGTTCTGTCCGTGCAGAGTTCCGCCAACAGCCTGACGGCCGCTTCCGTGACCGGCGCCGCCACCGTGAACGGCTTCGGCGGAACGCAGAACGCCCAGAGCGCCCTGAACGCGGCCTCGCTCGGCATCGGCTCGACCACCAACGCCGCCGGCGCGACGGTGAATGGCGCGATCTCCGTCGGGCTCGACCAGAAACAGCTCGGCTTGGCGATCACGCAGACCTCGACCAACAACGCCGGCTCGAGCGTGGGGAACGGCCCGAACCCGGTCATCGACCCGACGACGCAGAACCTGAACCAGAACGCTGGCATCTCCCAGAACACGTTCAGCGCCATCGGCGGCGCGCTGCAGTTGAGCAACGGGACCAGCCAGATTGGCCAGGACTCGGGAACCAAATTCAATCCAGGCTCGATCAGCAACGTCGCGACGGCGGCCACGGGTAACACGACCGGCGTTTACGGCACGGCGGGCGCCCAGGGTTCGTCGACGATTTCCGCCGTCAACCAGGCCGCCAACGTCGCTCTCAACACCGCGTCCAACACGGGCGGCA
>CAISEY010000227.1 GCA_903884435.1 uncultured Hyphomicrobiales bacterium
GCCTCTGCATGTCGACTTCCTGCGTCTGAAGTCGGGCTCGACCCTGCGCGTGGAAGTGCCGGTGCACTTCATCAATCAGGACATCTCGCCGGGCATCAAGAAGGGCGGCACGCTCAACATCGTGCGTCACGCCGTCGAAATGCGGGTTCCCGCCGACGCGATCCCCGAGGCGATCACCATCGATCTCGCGACGCTCGACATCAATGAATCCGTGCATATTTCCGGCGTGAAGCTGCCGGACGGCTGTTCGGCGATCGCTGGCCGCGAGCGCGATCTCGCGATCGCCTCGATCTCCGCGCCGGCCCGTCAGGACGAAGCCGCCGCTCCCGCGGCCGCCGCCGCGGCCGGCAAGGCTGCTCCGGCCGCCGCCGCCAAGGCTCCGGCCGCCGCGAAAGCGCCCGCCGCCAAGAAGTAAGACACGCTCCCGTCTCCCCCCGGCCCGGGCCGGGGGGAGACGCAGGGGACACCGCCCATGTTTCTCTTCGTCGGCCTTGGCAATCCCGGCAGGGAATATTCGGGCAACCGCCACAACATCGGATTCATGGCGATCGACGCGATCGCCCGGGCCAGCGGCCTTCCCGCCTTCCGCAAGCGCTTCCTCGGCGAGGCCGGCGAAGGAGAGATCGGCGGCGAAAAGGTTCTGCTGCTGAAGCCGCTGACCTACATGAACGACTCCGGCCAGTCCGTCGCCCAGGCCGCCCGTTTTCACAAGATCCCCCTCGCGAAGATCGTCGTCTTCCACGACGAACTCGACCTTCCCCCGGCGAGGCTGCGGATCAAGACCGGCGGCGGCGACGCCGGGCACAATGGCCTGCGCTCGATCACCGCCCACATGGGCAAGGACTACAAGCGCGTTCGCCTCGGCATCGGCCATCCCGGCGACAAGGCCCGGGTCCATTCCTATGTCCTGTCGGATTTCGCGAAGAGTGAATCCGGCTGGGTGGAGGCCCTGTGCGAGGCCATCGCCAAAAACGCCGCCCTGCTGGTTTCGGGCGACGACGCCGGACTGCAAAACCGCGTCGCCCTCGCCCTCCGGACCGCGGGCTTTCCCGAGGAAAAGACGGCCGGCGGCGACAGGACGTAATCGCTCACGCCTTGTCGATGACGTCCCTGAATTTCGCGCCGACGCGCGCCAGCAGGTCCGGCGACGCGGTCGCCACTTTCGGGAAGGTCGCGAGACGCTCGAATGGCCGGCACGCGTCGATCAGGGCGCGCGAAGTCTGATTGGTCGGACCCGCCATCGGATCGAGCGGACCGCTCCACATTTTCCGCACGAAATCGATGTCCTCGGTCGGATCGCACCGCGTCGACATGGCCCAGATCACGTCGAACATGTTGCTGGGGTCCACGTCCTCGTCGACGACGATCATGAAGCGTCCGATGTAGGCGCCGGACTGGCAACCGGCCGCGACGAGAAGCGCCTGTTTGGCGTGGCCGGCGTAGGCCTGTTTCAGCGCGATCACGTTGAACAGACGCGCGACGCCCGCCTCGTGGCACCAGACCGCCTTGACGCCCGCGATCCCCGCGCGCTCGAGTTCGTCCCACAACATGCCGGCCTTGATGACGGACTTGCCATAGGAGGCGTCGCCCGGCGGACGCATGGGCGTCACGAGGCCCATGATAGGATCGTCGCGATGGTAGACGCGGCGCACGCGCACCACCGGCTGCATGCTCGCGGGATTGCCGTAATAGCCGGTGAACTCGCCAAACGGCCCTTCCATCGCCTCGTCGCCAGGCGTCATCTCGCCTTCCAGCACGATTTCCGCGTGGGCCGGGATCGGCAAGCCATGCAGCTCGCTGTTGACGACCTCGAACGGTTCGCCGCGATGGCCGCCGGCGTAGTCGATCTCCGACAGGCCGTAACGCACCTCGTGATTGGCCGCGAGGAACAGCAGCGGGTCCTGGCCGCAGCAGATCAGCACGGGACAGGGCTTGCCCATCCGGAAATATTTGTCGCGGATCTGCCGGCCCTGCTTGCCCGGCGAAATCCAGATGGCGCAGCTTTTTTCATCGAGCACCATGACCCGATAGGTGGCGCAATTGATCCAGCCGCCGTCGGGATCGCGCATGATGATCAGGTCTTCGGTGCCGATGTAGCGTCCGCCGTCCTGCTCGTGCAGGCGCGGCACGGGAAATTTCCACAGGTTCACGTCGTCGTCGCGATCGACGTTCTCCAGCACCGGCCCCCGCTTCACGACGACGGGCGGAATCGGACGGTGATGCTTCATCCGGTCGCGATAGGCCTGCACCACGTCCACGCCGGATTTCGGATCGTCGAAGCCGAGCGTCAACGCGAGACGACGCGCGGAATTCGAAAGGCCCGACACGGCGCGGAAACCCTTCGGATAGCCCTCGATGTCCTCGAACAACGTCGCCGGCGCCTCGGACCGCTTGTGCGCGATGATCTCGCAGAGCGCGCCAATCTCGAGATCCCAGTTCGCGCCGGGCACGCGCAGGATTTCCCCGGCGCGCTCGCAGCGCTCGATGTACTCGCGCAGGTCGCGGTGCGGCCCGTTGTAGCGACCGAGCCAGCTGCGTTCGATTCCATCCGGCGTGATCTTGCGGTCGTCCATGGCGTTTCTCCAGATCGTCGCGCGCATCATGTCATCGCCGCGCGGAATCGCAAGGGTTGACGCGTCGCGAGTTTCCATGCGTCATCGCGCGGGAACGCGGCGAACGGGACGGGACAAACATGGGGCGCGGGCTTCTGACGTTTTTTGCCGCGCTCGCCCTCGCCGCGCCCGCGCGCGCGGGGGATTTCTACGCGGGCAAGACGATTCGCCTGGTCGTCAATTTCGCCGCGGGCGGCGCCGCCGATCTCGAGGCGCGCGTCTTCGCCCGCCACGCGGCGCGACACGTTCGCGGCGAGCCGAAAATTCTCGCGAGCAATCTCGATGGCGCCGGCGGGATGGCGGGAATCAACTTCATCGCGCGCGACCCCGTCCGCGACGGGCTGACGGCGGGATATTTCACGGGCTTTGGCGCGCGCGCCGTCTTTTCGCCCGAGGGATTCCGCGCCGATCCCCTGACCTTCGAAATGATCGGGTTCAATCCTGGCGCCGCCATCTATTTCGCCCGCGCCGACATCGAGCCCGGATTGAAAACCCCGACCGACATCATGAAGGCGAGGGGCATATTCGCGGCGGGCATCAGCGCCTCCGCGTCGAAGGACGTGACTGCCCGCCTCACGCTCGACATGCTCGGGCTGAAACACGGATATTTGCCAGGCTACGCGGGCACGACCTCCGTGCGCATGGCCCTCGAAAAGGGCGAGGTGAATTTTTATTCGGAGAATCGACCAGCCTATCAGAGCATCATCGCGCCGCTGGTGAAGTCCGGAGCCGTGTTGCCGCTCTGGTGCGATCCCGGCGTCGCCGGCGACCGGCTCTACGTCGTCAGGTCGGTGGCCGACCTGCCGGTCAAGCCGTTTCATGAATTCTTCCGGGAGGTGAAGGGAGTTTATCCCTCGGGCGAGCTGTGGGACGCGTATCGCGCGATGCTCGGCGTCAACGCGTCGCTCCTGCGCACGATCGTCCTGCCGCCGGATTCGCCGAAAGACGCGGTCGAGGCGCTGCGCGCCGCGGTCGCCGAACTGAACGAAGACGGGGAATTCATCGAGGAGGCGACGAAAATTCTCGGTTTCGCGCCACGTTACGAGACGGGAGCCGGCCTCAATGAACAGGCGCGCCGCATGTTGAGGCCAGGCCCCGAGACGAAGAGCTTCATCGAGGCCTACATCGCGCGTGCCGGCGGCCGCTGACGGATTCAAACCAGGGGAAACAGCATGAACAGACTCACCGGAAAGGTCGCCATCGTCTATGGCGCGGGCCCCAACATCGGAGGCACCGTCGCGTACTTCCTCGCGCGCGAGGGCGCCCGCGTCGTGGTCAACGACATCAACGAGGCCGCGGCGACGAAGACCGTCGATTTCATCCGCTCGAAGGGCCACGAGGCCATCGCCGTCGCCGGCGACGCGACGAAGGAAGACACCGTCGCCGCCATCACCGCGAAGGCGGTGGAAACGTATGGCCATCTCGACATCATTCTCAACATGGCCGGCATCGTTCTTTGGCGCTCGGTGCTGGAAATGGACCTCGCGGAATGGAGCGAAGCCCTGCTGAGCTTCCCGACGGCGGGCATGTTGACGACCAAGCACGCGGCCCGCGCGATGATCGCCGGCGGCCGCCGCGGCAGCATCATCCACCTTCTTTCGACAGCCGCGCATTTCGGCGAGGCCGAGGGCGCGGCCTACGCGGCGTCGAAGGCGGCGCTGATGAATTTCGCGCGTTCCGCGGCGATGGATCTCGCGCACGACGGCATTCGCGTCAACACGATCACGCCCTGCTCGGTCGAGCACCAGCTCTGGACGAAGATGAAGGAGGAAATCGACGAGGAAAAATTCGTCGCCGAGCCCGGACGCCCGCTCTACTCGCGCGACGATTATCTCAAGAACATTCCGCTCGAACGATTCCCGCGCGCGTCGGACCTCGCCTGGGCCGCCGTGTTTCTCGCCTCCGACGAGGCGCAGATGCTCACCGGCGTCGACATTCCCGTCGATGGAGGACTTCGCTTCAAGTACCCGACATGGCGCCCCGGCGATCACACCGGCGTCAACATCAGGGACTACGTGCGTTCGATTCGCCGCACGGAATATGGCGAGGAACGCGAAAAGCTGTTCGAGTGAGCGGCGTCAGCCCTGGGCGCGCGCGTCGCGAAACGAAACCATGCGCTGGCGCTGCTCGTCCCACAACGCCAGCCGCACGCAACCGATGCTCTCGCGCAGCGTCAGCCGTCCGATGCGCCGCAACTCCGGATGATCCTGCAACACGCGGGTCAGCCGGTAATAGGGTATGTTGCTGCAAAGATGGTGGACGTGGTGAATGCCGATGTTGCCCGTGAGCCAGCGCAGCGGCGCCGGCAGATCGTAGAACGACGAGCCGCGCAACGCCGCCTCGTGGAAACTCCAGTCGCGGCCCTCGGTCCAGATGGTGCCCTCGAACTGGTGCTGCACGTAGAACAGCCACACGCCGAGCGTTGCCGACACGAGGATGATCGGCAGGTGAACGAGCAGGAACGCGGGCGCGCCGACGAGCCACATGAGGCCGGCCGCGATGAGCGCGATGGCGGCGTTCGTCGCCTGCGTGCTGATCCAGGGCGTCCAGCCGGAGCGCATCAGACCGACCGGCAGCCTGTGTTGCAGGAGAAACAGAAAGGCCGGCCCGAATCCGAACAACACGACGGGATGGCGATAAAGACGGTATTTCAGCCGGCCCCAGGGCGAACGGGCCAGGTATTCGCGCACGGTGAGCGTGTCGACGTCGCCGATGCCGCGACGATCGAGATTGGCGGAGGTGGCGTGATGGATGGCGTGCGTCTTGCGCCAGAAATCATAGGGCGTGAGCGTCATCACGCCCAGCGCGCGCCCAAGCCAGTCGTTCGCCATCTTGTTGGCGAAAAACGCGCCGTGGCCACAATCATGCTGGATGATGAACAGCCGCACCATGAAACAGCCGGCGGGCACCGCCAGTAGCAGGGACGCCCACCAGAAGCCGATGGAATAGACAAACCAGGCGGCGGCCCAGAGAGCGGCCAGAGGCACGGCGGTCAGAGCGAGTTCCAGCATGCTCCGGACGCGGCTCGGCTGGCGATAACGGAGCAAGACCTTGACCCAGTTGCGCGCGTCGGTGGGCGCGTCGCCAGAATTATGTCCAATGCTCAAATGCGTCACATCCAGATCAGCCGCCCGCGCGGCACGAATCAGCAATACGCGGTTAAACAGGTGCAGGAAAGCACAATTTATCGGCGTGCGCCGCCTTTTTTCGCGGCCCTCCGCACAAAAGCCGCGACCCCGCCATGACGACGGCGCATCGCGCGCGAGACTATTTTTTTTCCATTCCCGTCGCCTTCAAGACACGCTGGAGACTGTTGAATTCAGCCTCCACCATGTCCCCGAATTCCCTCGGCGTCGTGTCCACGATCTCGGTTCCCTGCTCCGCCGTCGCCTTGAGCAGAGCCGGATCCCGAAGGGCTCGCACGAACATTTCGTTAAGCAAGCCGATGGATTCGTCGGGCGTGCCGGCGGGCGCGAGCAATCCCCAGTGCGCTGGCAGAACGACGCCGGGATAGCCCGCCTCCGCCGTGGTCGGCACGTCGGGAAGCGCCGTCATGCGTTTCCTCTCGCCCACGGCCAGCGCGCGCAGTTCGCCGTTCCGCATGAAGGAGATCACGGACGCGTAGGAAACGAAGTAAAGATCGAGACGATTGGCGATCAGGTCGAATATGGCCTGCGACGCGCCGGAATAGGGCACGTGCACCATCGGAGCTCCGGATTCGACGGCCAGCAAGGCGCCGAGAAAGTGCGGCACCGTGTGGACGCCCGTCGAGGAATAGCTCAGGCCGCCGGGCTTGCGTCGCGCGAGGTCCACGAGATCGCGCAGGCTTTTCACTCCGTTGGTCGAGGATGTCATGGCGAGAAGCGGAAGGCTCCACAACTTGGTGACGGGCCTGAAATCCGCGACGAGGTCATAGGGCTTTTCCTCCGCGAGGAACTGGTTGGTCGCCATCGTCGTCAGCGTCGCCTGCAGGAGCGTCAGCCCGTCCGCCGGAGCGCGCCTGACCGCCGTCGCCGCGACAATGCCGGCGCCGCCCGCCATGTTCTTGATGACGAACGCTTGGCCCGTCTGCTCCGTGACCCTGTTCGTCACCATGCGCATGGTCGTGTCGGCGCTCGCGCCCGGCGGAAAGGCGAGCACGATGGTGATCGGGCGTTGCGAGAAGGGTCGCCCCGGGGTTTGCGCGACGGCCTGGGACGCGGCGCAGATCGAGACGACGAGGAGAGCGAGAAAGCGCGTCATTCCGCCGCCACGCTCTTCGGCTTCGGCAATTCGACGGAATGATCGAGCCGGCGCCATTGCTTCGTCGGCTTGCCCTCGCGGACGAGGTCCATCTCGCGCCAGAACAGGCGGCGCAGGAACACGACGCCCGCGTCGGACTTGCCAAGCCTCTCCCCGTCGCGGTCGGCGAAGACGCCCTGCCCCAGCGTCGCCACGTAGTCCTGCGCGCCCGTCAGTTGCAGGATCGGCTCCTCCGGATAAACGCCCTTGTTGAAGAGATCGTCGTGGTGATCGACCGGATTGTAGCCGCCATACATCCGGTAATGTTCGCGAAAGCGCGCGTGCGCCTCCGGATTGCCCGCTGGCATCGAATAGATGAGGAAGCGGTTGGTGTTCCCGTCGTCGATGGGCGACATGTAAACGACGACATCGACCCACGGATCGCCCGGCAACGCGGGAATGATGATGTGATTGTTGTTCGGGAAGGTCCAGTCGCTGACCCGCACGTTGGTTTCCGAGCGCGTGGCCGTCTGGCGAATGCCGGAATCCGTTTCCTCGTAGGCGAGCCGCGGGATGGCGCCCGTGATGGCCTGGCCGAAGGGCCCCGCCTTGCCCGCGTGATGCACGAAACTGACGTGCACGGCGTCGAGCGAATTCTCGACCTGGTGAAACCAGTTGCAAGGCCAGGGCTGTTCGCGCGCGATGACGAGGCCGCCCTCGCGTTCGAGAACCGGCTTGCGCGGCAGGTCGAACTCCGGCGCCTCGCCGCCGCCGAGCCACGCGAAAAACAGGCCTGCGTATTCCCGCACCGGATAGGAGGCGATCCTGATCTTGCAGGCGGTCCCGGCGCCTTCCGCCGGCGCTTCCGTGCATTGGCCCGAGGCGGCGAACTTCCAGCCGTGATAAACGCAGCGCACCTCCTCGCCCTGCACCCATCCCGTGTGCAACCGCGTGAGGCGGTGCGGACAGCGCCCGCCCACGAGATAGGGCTTGCCGCTGGCGCCGCGATAGAGCGTGAGATCCTCGCTCAGGATGCGCACCGCTCGCGACTTGCCCGGCTCGACCGAATTCGCCAGCGCGATCGGTTGCCAGAACCGGCGAAGCAACTTGCCCATGTCGGTGTCCGGCCCGGTTTCGTTCAACATTCGCAGGCGCCGCGAATGCGCCATGGGAGAGGACGGGTCATTCATCCGTGGTCCTTTCAAGTCTGGTCGCCGCCGCTATTTGCGCGGCTCTTCGAGACCGCCGACGATGTCCTTCAGGCGTTGCGCCGTCGGCTTGTCGAGCGAGGTCATTCTAGCAACGATCTCCTGCAATTTCGCGCCGGAAACCGGATTGATTTCGAGGTTTTGCTGGCGCGCCTGGTCGAGAAACTCCGGATCCCTCATCACCGCGTCGAAGGCCTCGCGCAGGGCGCGAACGCGTTCGGCGGGAACGCCTGGCGCCGTGAACAGCGGACGACCGATCGCCGGCGGCGCCGATAGCGCCAGCAGCGCGGCGCGGTCGAGATCGTCGCGCGCGAAATCGAGCAGCAGCGGAACGTCGGGAATTTCGCCGTTCCGCTCGATGCCCACTTGCAGGATAATGTTGATTTTCCCGTCGCGCAGCCAGTCCGGCTTCGTCGCCTTCCACGAAGACCAGGAATTCGATCCGCGGCCGCCGACCTCGCCATTTTCCATCGCGAGATTGATCTCGTTGGCGCCGGGATAGCCCATGATGATCCTGAATCTGGTTCCCGCGATCCTGTTCATCGCCTCGACGTATTGCGAGGAGGTGTTGACCCCGGTGGAGCCCATGGCGACGACGGTTTTCCGCGCGTCGTCGATGCTTCGCACGCCCGACGCATGCCAGGTGACGACGGTGTTGTTGTCCGAATCCGGATTGCCGATCCAGACGAGCCTGTTGTTGTCGAACAGGATCGTCGGATCGCCGAGCGCCTGTTGCAGCGGGAACGACTGGTCGGCGCTGCCGATCACCGTGCCGTCCTTCGCCGCGACGTTGTAGACGTAGCTCGCCGCCGTGCGCGAGCCGCCGCCCGGCATGTTGCGCGCGGCGATCGAGGGATTTCCGGGAATGTATTTCGAAAGGAAGCGGCCGACGAGTCGCGCGTAGGCGTCGTATCCGCCGCCCGGCGTCAGGCCGATGACGATGTCGATGGTCTTGCCGCGATAAAACGATTCGACGGTTTGCGCGCCCGCCGCCGTGGCGACGAGCATCAAGACCGTCAGAGCTTGCGCGAGCCGCGACCACCGCGCGATCATTCCCGTTCCTTCCCGTCTGGCCATGTTGACTTGACGCGGTCGCTCTCTAGTCTCCGCGCGACGCGCGACCCGCGCGTCCGGGAGAGGATAATGACTTTTTGCCCGACGCGCCAAATCATTCTCGCGGCGCTTTTCGCCGCTGGCGCGCCGGCTGGCGCGCGCGCCCAGGATTTTTACGCCGGCAAGACCGTGACCTTCTCCACCCACGTCGCGCCCGGCGGCGGTTACGACGCCTACGTGCGCCTGCTCGGACGACACATCGGACGCCATGTGCCCGGCAACCCGCGGATCATCGTATCCAACCAGCCCGGCGCCGGCGGCCTCACAGCCGCGAATTTTTTCGGCAATCTCGCGCCAAAGGATGGCACCTACGCGACGCTCGTCAGCCAGGGCCTGCTGTTGCAGGAAGCCACGGGGACTCCGGGGCTGCAAACCTCGCTGGCGAAATTCAACTGGCTCGGCAACCTCAGCCAGGCCAACAACGTGCTCGCCGTCTGGCACACGTCGCGCGCGAAGACCATCGAGGACGCGAAAACCTTCGAGGTCGTCACCGGCTCCACCGGCGTCGGCTCGATCTCGTCCTCCCTGCCCGCGGTTTACAACGCCATGCTCGGCACCAGATTCCGCGTCGTCTACGGCTATGACGGCGCGGGCCAGTTGATGCTCGCCATGCAGCGCGGCGAGATCGACGGGCGCGGCACCAACACCTGGGTGAGCTACAAGGCGGCGGCGCCGGACGACGTGAAGAACGGCCGCATCCGCGTCCTGCTGCAAATCGGCCTGCGCAAGGACCCCGACCTGCCGGACGTACCATTGTTTTCGGACCTCGTCAGAGGCGACCCCGAAAAGGAAGCCATCGCGAACTTTCTCTCGCTCGGCCTCGCCATCAGCCGGCCCGTCGCGATGCCGCCCGGCGCGCCGCGCGAACGCGTCGAGATCTTCCGGCGCGCCTTCGCCGAGACGATGAGCGATCCGGCCTTCATCGAGGAGGCCAGCCGCGTCGGCGCGGAAATCGACCCGATGACCGGCGAGGAAACCGAAGCCGCGGTCAGCCGGATGCTCGGCACGCCGCGCGATGTCATCAAAAAGGCCCAGGCGGCCATGGGCGGCTAGGAGTCTTTTCGCTCATCGACGTTGTCAGCCATTCTCCCGCGCGAACGCCGCCGCGTTGCGGCCCGCGGCGAGGCTGAACACGACGTTGCGCGTCTGTCCCGTGCACGAAGGATAATTGTGGAAGAAGAGTCCCACCACGTCGCCGGACGCGTAGAGACCTCGGATCGGCTCGAAACTCGTGTTGACGACGCGCCCGCCCGTGTCGATCTCGACGCCGCCGAAGGTGAAGGTGACGCCGCCCGTCACGGGATAGGCGCGGAAGGGCCCGCGAACCAGCGGCTGCGCCCAGTGTGACTTGCGCGGTTCGATTCCTTCCGTGCGTTTCCCGTCCGGCTTCGAGGGATCGAAGGCCACGTCGGCGCGGCACGCCGCGTTGTAGGCGCTCACGGTGTCCTCCAGCACGGCGGGCTCGAGCCCCGCCTTTCGCGCGAGATCGGCGATCGTCTCGCCCTCGAACATGGTCGCGGGATAGTCGCGCCCGTGACGGAACAGGTCGATTCCCGTCTGGTCGTAGATTTGAAAGGCGACGCCGCCCGGCTGGTTCAACACCGCGCGGCCCGTCTTGGCGTAGGTCAGCGAATGTTTCGCCTCGCCCTCGTCGAAAAAGCGGCGGCCCAGCGCGTTCACCGTGATTCCATAGGTGTAATCATAGCGGTTCATCGCGTTGCCGCGGCCATCGGGCTTCACCGGCGTCTCGAAATCCGGCGCCTTGCCGTCGATGGGCGACATGTGCGCGCCCTGCCAGTGTCCCGCCGTCTTGGCGCCGAGCGCCAGCAACATCGTCAGCACCTCGCCCGTGTTGTGCCGGCTGCCGCGCACTTTCATCAGGTCCGCGTTGGCGCCGAGATAGCGCGCCCGCATTTCCCGATTGGCCTGAAAACCGCCGCTGCAGGCGATCACCGCGCGCGACGAGAGATCGTATTCGCCCTCCGGCGACGAGACGCCCACGCCCTCGACGCGGCGTTCGTTGCCATGCAGCGCGCGCACGCGCGATTCGTAGCGAATTTCAATTCCCTTGTTCAGCGCGATCTCGCGCAGCGCCATCAACATGCCCGGCCCGCCGCCAACGGGATGCAGGTTGATGCCGGGGGACATGTAGAGCTTGCCCGCGACTTCCGTCGTCTTTTCCGTCTCGAATTTCACGCCGGTCTCGCGCATCCAGTGGACGGCCGCGTTGGAGCCGTCGACCATGGCTGCCGCGAGAACGGGGTCGATGCGCCCCTGCGTCACCCGCGCGAGATCGGCGAGAAAATCCTCGCGCGTGTAAGCCGGCAGATGCATCCGCCGGAACAGCGCTTCGTCGATCTGGGGCACGAAGCCGCGCAACTCCTCCGCTCCGGAATGAACGAAGCGGAAGCCCGTGTGCGAATAACGCGCGTTGCCGCCGAATTGCGGCTCGGGCGCCTTTTCCAGCATGACGACGCGCCCGGCTCCCGCGCCCTTCGCGGCGATGGCCGCCTCGAGCGCCGCGCTGCCCGCGCCAATGACCACGATGTCGCAATGCTGGTCCTTCATCTTCGTTCCCTCGTCCCCTGACGCGCCATCATGCCCCGCCGCGCGTCTTCGCGCGAGCGGATTTCCGCGTCCTCTTGCCACGCCCGCCGGTTCGGCGCGATGTTCGGCGAGATCGACCAACCGACACGGGAGCACCGAATGGCCGTCAGAATCGCCTTCGTCATCGGCCAGTATCCGCCGGACCAGCGCAAGTTGCGCGAGGACGTGGCGAAAAGCTACGCGACGCCGGAGATCGAGATCGGCGTTCTCTCGGTGCCGCTGACGCCTTTCAACGAGTTGCTGCCCGCCGAGCAGCAACAGGCGGCGCCCTACTTTCACCAGGCTTTCTGCCAGGCGGAAAAGGAGGGCTACGACGCCGTCGTGCCCCTGGGGATGCTCGATCTCGGCGTCGAGGGCGGGCGCTCGCTGGTGGATATTCCGGTCATTGGCCCCTGGCAGGCGTGTCTGCACATCGCGGCCTTGCTCGGCGACCGGTTCGGGGTCATCAGCTACACCGCGCAATCGACGCCCAAGGGCCGCGTCCTCGCCCGCAATTACGGCATGGAGCATTTTGTCGCGGGCTATGCCGATTCGAAAACCTGGCTGCGCACCATGGCCGACCGCAAGGAGGAAATGCGCGAGAGCTTCATCGCCGCCGCGCGCCGGCTGATCGACGAACACGGCGCCGACGTCATCATCCCCCGCGGCATCACCCAATGCCCCATCCACATGAACCCGGACTGGCTGAGCGAGCAGATCGGCGTGCCCGTCGTCGAGGGCATCGGCGCGCCCATCAGGCTCGCCGCCATGCTCGCCGGCATGAACCTGAAACACAGCCGCGTGCGCTGGCCGAAGTCGAAAAGCCGCCCGGCCATGCCCGGCATGGAGCCACTGTAGGCCTATTTCGTGAGATCCTCCGTCTTGCGGACGATCTCCTCCGCCGTGCTCATCAGGTCGTCGACAAGACTGGCCACCCGCTCGCCCGACACATGGGTGATTTCGTAGCGCGTGCGCACCGCCTCGGCGCGCAATTCCGGATCGTTCACCGCGTCCGCGAAGGCCTTGCGCAAGGCGGCGACGCGCGCCTCCGGCACGCCGGGCGGCGCCACCATGGGGCGACCCAGATCGACGCTTGAATTATACAGGGCGAGGACGCGGCGCTGCTCCTCCGTCCTCGCGAAGGCGTAGATCGTCGGTGCCTTCATGCCGGGCGCCGGCTCGTGCTCGAGATTGAACAGGACTTTCATGCGGCCCGACTCAAGCCAGCCGGGCCGGGCGACCCGCAGCGCCGCGATGGTCTGGCAAATGCCCTGGACCTCGCCGCGCTCCATGGCGAGCACGACGTTGCCGGCGCTGCCATAGCCCTCGACGACGCTGAACTTCATGCCGAGCAGCTTGCGCAGGAGATTCGGCGTGGTCGTCACCGCCGTGCCGGCGCCTGCGCCGCCGACGATCAGCTCGTTCTCGAACAGATCCTCGCCGCTCCGCACGTTCGCGCCCCGCATCGCGACGCACATGCGGCCCGTCAGTTCGGGACTGCCGAGATAGTTGAACTTCCGCGGATCGTAGCGCACGTTCGGGTCCCGCGTCAGCGCGAGATAGGGCAGGTTGCGCCCGATCATGCCGATGACGGATCCGTCCCTGTCCGCCAGATTGTAGAGGTGATTGGTGGCGATGATCTGCCCCGCGCCCGGCATGTTTTGCGGCACGAAGGACGGATGGCCCGGCTGGTATTTCGTCATGTATCGCGTGATGAGCCGCGCCCACTGGTCGTAGTCGCCGCCGGTCTGGTTGCCGATGATGACCTTGACCTGCCTGCCCCGGTAAAAATCCTCGATCGGGTCGGCGCGCGCGCCGGCGTGCGCCAGCAGCGCGGCACAGGCGGCCAGAACGCGCGAAGCCCTCATCATTTCACTCCGCGGCGGCGACGCGTCACAAGCGTTTGTTGAAATCTTCCAGACTCAGCTTCGCGCGCGGATAGGTGATCGCGCTCTGCGTCATCCCGAAGTTGACGCATGTTTCCGCGAAGCGGATGCCGATGGCCTTGGTGTTGAGCACCTGCACGCCGGTCTCGCGCGCGAGATCGACGGGATCGACGACGTAGGGGATCAGCGCGCCGCCCAGCGGCACGATGATCTCCGCGCCGCGCTCGACCATGCCGCGAATGAGACCGGCGGTCGTGTCGAAAATCTCGGCCTTGCGCTCGCGAACGTTCTTGTAGACGCCGATGGGCCGGATGTCCGTGACGAATTGCTCGAGTCCATAAGCGCGCAGGATGCGGCGCGTGTAGGGAACGTGCGGCGCGAGGGGCACGGTGACGCCCACCTTGTCGGCGAGCGTCAGCGCCGCGTGCATCGACGCGCGCAGCAAGCCAATCACGGGAATGTCCACCGCGAGCCTGCCGCCATCGACGCCGGGATCGAACGTGTTCGAGGAAATCACGGCGTCGTAGCCATTCTCCGCCGCCCAGAAAATCTTGCGCACGATGGCCGGCGTTTCCATCATGTGATGCAGGCCGTTGAGGTGGCTCTGCTCGCCGAGCGACTGGAAGAGTTGCGCGCCATCGTAATCGTCGGGAAAACAAATCTCGACGGTCGTGCCGGGGGACGCGTAGCCGTTCAGCAACGTCGTGATCTCGTCGACCTTGTAGGCGAAGCCGCGGTCGCCCTTGCGCGGCGCCTGGTTGAGAAACATGATTTTCATGGCGCCCCGTTCCCTCGCTCGCGCCTCACAGCAGTTCCGCCGATCCGTCGCCCGTCACCGCGCGCACATAGCGCTTGACGGAGCGGCGCACAATGTCCTTGCCGCCGCCGGCGATGTTGCGGTCGAAAAAGGCGCCATAGATCGGACCGAACTCGAAGGGCTCCAGCGCCGCGCCGATGCGCTCGACCGCCGGCGCCGAGAGCGGAATGAGATTGGGATAGGAGCGCATGAAACTGACGTAATCCCGGTCGGGAACGACGAAGACGATGTCCCCCGCGAGCAGCGCGCCGGCGCCGTCGCCCGCTTGCGCCCAGTGGGCCACGGTGGCGCCGGCGAAATGCCCGCCGGCGCGGATCAGCGTCAGCCCCGGCGCGATTTCCTTCGTGTCGCCGTCCCAGAACCGGATCGCGGGATCGGGGTACATCACCCATTGACTGTCGGCGGCGTGCAAATGAATCGGCGCGTTGTCGAAGGCGCGGCTCCATTGCACCATCGCCGCGTAATAATGCGGGTGCGAAATCGCGATGCCCGCGAGGCCGCCAAGCGCCTTCACGATTTCGACGGTCGCGGCGTCGACGAGGCCGATGCAATCCCACAGGAAGTTGCCAGCGGCGGTTCTGACCAGAAGCGCGCGGTGGCCGATGGCGAATTGCGGCACGGTGCCAATGCCGATCAGGCCAGGCTCGTGCTGCTTGAACTGGTTGGCGAACCGTTTGGTCAGCGCGTCGTGGGTCGTCCACGTCTGGCCGGCGGGCGGCACGTACTGGCGCTCTTCCTTGCAGATCGGACAAACCGGCGGCGGCTGGTCGGTCGGAGCGAATTGCGTCGCGCATGTGTTGCAGATGAATGCTGGCACTGGCGGCTCCCGGAGCATCGTTTCGCGCCATGCTAGGCCCTGGCCCCCGCGCGCGGCAAGCGCCGCGCGCTGTTGCCAGCCGGCGGGGACTGTGCATGGATAGGAGCAAGCGGCCGGCAAGGCCGCGCGGGATGGAAACGAGGAGGGCGGACATGCGTCGCGCGAACCTGAAAGGCATCTGCTTGACGGCGGCCCTGCTCGCCTCCGTCGCCTGGCCCTCGCCGCCGCGAGCGCAGAACGCGCCCGCCGCCGACGCCATCGCGGGGGTCGTGACCGGCCCGGCGGGACCGGAGGCCGGCGTCTGGGTAATCGCGGAAACGACTGATCTGCCGACGCGCTTCATCAAGATCGTCGTCACCGACGACCAGGGCCGCTACGCGTTGCCGGAATTGCCGAAGGCCAGCTACAAAATCTGGGTGCGCGGCTATGGTCTCGTCGATTCCCCGAAGACCGACGCCGCGCCGGGCGGGACGCTCGACCTGAAGGCGGTCGCCGCGCCGACGCCCGCCGCCGCCGCGGAATATTATCCGGCGCAATACTGGTGGTCGATGATGAAGGTGCCGGACGCCAGGGAGTTTCCAGGCACCGGCCCCAACGGCAATGGCATACCCACGACGTTGCGCACGCAAAGCCACTGGCTCACGTCGATGAAGACGCTCGGCTGCAACTCGTGCCACCAGCTCGGCAACAAGGCGACGCGCACCTTCCAGCCCGCTCTCGGAACCTTCAAAAACTCCTACGACGCGTGGGAACATCGCCTTCAGGTCGGCCCCGCCGCCGAGGTCATGGTGCGCACCATCGCGGAATTCGACACGAAACGGCAGCTGGGCAACCTCGCCGACTGGACCGACCGGATCGCGGCGGGCGAACTCCCTTTCGCGAAGCCCGAGCGCCCGAAAGGCGTCGAGCGCAACGTCGTCCTGACCATATGGGACTGGGCGGAGCCAAAAAACTACATCCACGACGAGGTCGCGACCGACAAGCGCAACCCGACCGTCAACGCCTGGGGGCCGCTCTACGGCGCGCCGGAGGACTCGACGGACTTCAACCCGATTCTCGATCCGGTGAACCACGCGAAAAGCTCGATCAGGATTTCGCCGCGCGATCCCGACACGCCGAAGGGCGTCTTCATCGCCTCGGGCAATTTCACCCCGGGCCCCTCGCCCTACTGGGGCGAGGAACCCTACTGGTCGAGCCAGTCGAGCGTGCATAACCAGACCTTCGATCAGGACGGTCGACTGTGGATGACGGCGCGCATCCGCAAGCCGGAGACGCCCGCCTTTTGCCGCGCGGGCTCCGATCACCCCTCGGCGAAACTCGCGCCGACGGAACGCGCGCCGCGGAGCGCCGCCGTGCTCGATCCGAAGACGAAGGAAATCAGACTGATCGATCTGTGCTTCACGACGCACCACCTGATCTTCGCGGAAGACAAGGACAACACGCTCTGGTTTTCCAGCGGCGGCCGTCAATCCGGCGCAGTCGGCTGGCTCAACACCCGCAAGTTTCTGGAAACCGGAGACGCCGCGGCGTCGCAGGGCTGGACCGAGATTGTTCTCGACACCAACGGCAACGGCAAGCGTGACGAGTCGACGGCGCCCGGCGCGCCCGCCGATCCCGCGAAGGACCGGCGCATCACCGCCGGCCTCTACGGCATCGGCTACAACCCGCAGGACGGCACGATCTGGGGCTCGGTCATGGCCTTTCCCGGCGCCGTCGTGCGCGTCAACCCCGGCTCGAATCCGCCGGAAACGACCCTGTCGGAAATCTTCGAGGTGCCTTTCCAGGATCCGCGCACGAAATTCAGCGGCTACGGTCCGCGCGGCATGGACATCGACCGCGAAGGCGTCGTTTGGGTTCCTCTGGCGAGCGGCCATCTCGCGAGCTTCGACCGCCGCAAGTGCAAGGGCCCGCTGAACGGGCCCAACGCCACCGGCAAACATTGTCCCGAAGGCTGGGAAATGTTCCCGCTGCCGGGCCCGCAATTCCAGGGCGTCAAGGAAGATGGCAGCGCGCAGTCGAGCTATTACACCTGGGTCGACCAGTTCGACACGTTCGGCCTCGGCAAGAACGTGCCCATCGCCACCGGCAACGAGACGGACGCGCTCGAGGCCCTGGTCGATGGCAAGTTCGTGTCCCTGCGCGTGCCCTATCCCATGGGCTTCTTCGCCAAGGGCATGGACGGCCGCATCGACGACCCCAAAGCCGGCTGGAAGGGCAAGGGCCTCTGGTCCACCTTCTCGGGCCGCGTTCCCTTCCACATGGAGGGCGGCAAGGGGCAGACCAGCAAGGTCGTGAAGTTCCAGTTGCGGCCCGATCCGCTGGCGCGATGAAGGCCGATTTTCGCGCGCCGGGCCCTCGCGCCCGGCGCCGTCCCGTTGATGTCGGAGAAGCCCGTGCCGGACGCCGCCAAAATTGAATTCGAACCCCTGAGTCCCGTTCTCGGCGCGCGCGTGCATGGCGTGGATCTCGCGCGACCGGATTCGCCGGAACGCGCGGAGACGCTGCGCGCCGCGCTGGCGAAATATTGCGTTCTCTGCTTTCCCGCGCAGACCATCGACAACGACGACCAGATTCGCTTCGCGCGAATTTTCGGCCGGGCGGATTCGGAGTTTCTCGGCAAGGCGGAGAATGTCGAATACCCCGCCGACGACGGACCGGCGAAGCGCGGCGTGCTCTACATTTCCAATCTGAAGGAAAACGGCGTGAACATTGGCGCCCTGCCCGATGGCGAGTTGCATTTTCATTCGGACGGCGCGCACCGCAAATCGCCCTATCGCTGCACGAGCCTCTACGCCATCGAAATCCCGTCGGTCGGCGGCGAGACGAAATTCGCCAACATGCAAATGGCCTGGGACGCGCTGCCGGACGCGATGAAGCGACGGGTCGAGGGCCTCGTCGTCAACAACGTCTACGACACCCGCGCCCACTTGCGCGAACAGACCGACGAGACCGACGACAGCCTCTCCAACGCCCGCCACCCGCTCGTGCGCGTCCATCCGGATTCCGGGCGCAAGTCGCTTTTCCTCAGCCGGTTGATGACGCGCAATGTCGCGGGAATGCCGCGCGCCGAAAGCGACGCGCTCCTCGACGAACTCTTCGAACACGTCGAAAAGCGCGAATTCGTCTACGCCCATCCCTGGAAAGTCGCCGACCTGCTGATCTGGGACAATCGCTCGGTCAATCACGCCCGCAATTACTTCCCGCCAACCGAGCGGCGCCACATGCGACGCGTCACCGTGTCGGAGCCCTGAGCGCGCCCGCCCTCAGCGCTCGGCCTCCAGCGCGCGGAGCAACCGGCGAACGATGACGCCGCGCGCGCGGTCGTCGGCGGCCGCGTCGATCCTGTCGTGAATATCCAGAATGAGCCTCGACATGTCGTTGTGCCAGTCGAGCGCGACGACGGCCTCCGGCGCCAGTCGGCGGCGGCGCCCGCCTTCGACCGAAACCGGCGCCGGTCCCGCGAGTTCGTAAATGTCGTCGAGAAGGGGCTGGAAGACCAGCGCTGCCGGCACGATCCGCTCCGCGACGCGCGCGGCGAGCCCGGCGATGGCCGCTTCTTCGCCGTGCGTCAGAAACAGGCCTCTGCGCACGGGACGCCGCGCCGCGATCCAGCTCCCGAGCTCCGGCCCGTCCGCGTGGCCGGAATAATCGTCGAGAGCGCGGATTCGCGCCGCGACCCGGATTTCCTCGCCCTGGATTCGCACGGTTTTCGCGCCATCCTGCAGAATTCGCCCCAGCGTTCCGTTCGCCTGAAAGCCGACCAGCAACACCGTCCCGGCGCTGTTCCAGAGCCAGCGTTTCAGGTGGTGGCGAATCCGGCCGGCGTCACACATGCCGCTGGCGGAAATGACGACGTGAAATCCGGTGAGCCGCGCGATGGACTTGCTCTCGTCCACCGTTTCGGTGAAGCGCAGAAGCGGTGAATTCAGCAGCCGCGCCACGTCGAGCGAGGGATCGAGTTCGCCAGCGTGCCGCCTGAAGACTTCGGTCGCGCGAATGGCGAGCGGAGAATCGAGAAAAACCGGCGCGGTCGGCGCCTCGCCGCGCTCCATCAGGCCGACCAGATCGACGATGAGCTCTTGCGTGCGCTCGACCGCGAAGGCGGGGATCAGCAGCGCCCCGTTCGCCGCGGCCGCGGCGCGCACTTCCGCCGCGAGTCTTTCGCGCCGCGTCGCCGCGGACGTTGGCGGACGATCACGATCTCCATAGGTGGATTCGCAGATGACGTAATCGAAGCCCGAGGGAGCCTCGGGATCGGGCTGCAGGAGCTTCGCCTCGGGGCCGATGTCGCCCGAGCACAGAACCCGCAGCGACGCCCCCCCGGCGCCCTCGCCCGCGAATTCGATCTCGATGGAGGCGGAGCCGAGCAGATGGCCCGCGTTCCAGTAACGCGCGCGGACGCCCGGCAGAACCTGAAACCAGCACTCGTATTCCACCGGACGGAACAACGAGAGGCAGGCCGCGGCGTCCTCCTGCGTGTAGATCGGCGTCACCGCGGGCTTGCCGCGCGCGGCGGCGCGGCGGTTGAGCGCGGCGACCTCCGTTTCCTGAATATTTCCGGCGTCCGGCAGCAGCCAGGCGCAAAGATCCATCGTGCCCCGTGTCGCGTGAACGGGGCCGCGGAATCCCTCCCGCGCCAGTTTGGGAACGAGCCCGCAATGATCGATATGGGCGTGCGTCAGCAGGACCGCGTCGATGTCCGGCGGACGAAACGGAAAGTCGCCGTAATTAAGCGCCTTCAGGGGCTTCGGGCCCTGAAACAGGCCGCAATCGACGAGGAAGCGACCCGCCTTCGAGGTGAACAGACAGCAGGAGCCCGTGACGGTCCGCGACGCGCCGTAAAATCCGACGGTGACGCTCATTTCGCCGCTCCCCCGCGCGCGCCGCGTCCATTCTGGCGGCGGCGACGCGAGGATGACACGGAATCAGACCTTCTGCGGCGTCATCCTGTCGGCGGCCCGGAAATATTCCCGCGCGTGCGCCACCAGCGCCGCGTCGGTCGGATGATCAACGGTTTCGACGCCGGAAACACGGTCCATCTCGCGCGGATCGTGCTTGGCGATGTGCTTGACCAGCGCCGTCTTGGCGAGGCCCGGCCCCGTGACGAGCACCGCCTTCGCCGGACCGAAGGCGTCGACCACCGATTGCAGGAAGGCGTGATCTTCGCTCGCGTGTCCCGAACCGATCGTGTTGGCCTTGTGGTGAATGTGAACATGCGGATCGTGCGGACGCAGAACCAGCCGCTCCACGTCGTCCGGGCCGAAACGGAAAACGCGGGCTTCGTGGCTGTCGATCCAAACCACGGCGTGATTATGCTGGGTCATCCGGACTCTCCTTGAAAAAATGTTTGAATTTCATAGCACAAACTTCGCGCGAAAGCTTGCGCCGCGTCAATGTTCCCGCGCCGCTTCCCTCCGGGCCCGACTCCCCCCATATTCATCCCATGCCAAAGCCCCCGCGTTCCCCCTCGCGCCCGACCCGGGCGAAAGCCTCGCGTCCCGACGTCCAGCCGCTGGACGAGCATCTGGCCGCGCTGCTGAACCCGTCGCTGAACGAAAAGCGCGGCGGTTTCGGCGAGGCGCCCCAGGCGGGTTTCAACGCCGGCGAGGTCACGAACCTCGATCCGGCGCTGGCGCCCCTGCTGGGCCGGCGCAACGGCGGCGCCGACATCGCCTTGCCGACGGACGAGGTGCGCCGCGTGCGCCCGAAGCCGCAAGGCGTCACCGGCGCGACCGCGACGATCGAATCCCTCAAGGACCTGCTGGAACGCGGCGACCCCAACATCAGCCCGCGAACGGCCTGGACGCCGCACCGCCCCGCGCGCCCGGAAAAATCCGAAGGCGGCGTGCGCTTCAAGCTCGTCTCCGAATACGAACCGAAGGGCGACCAGCCCACCGCCATCGCGGAACTCGTCGAAGGCGTGAACGCGCTCGAGCGAGACCAGGTGCTGCTCGGCGTCACCGGCTCCGGCAAGACATTCACGGCGGCGCAGGTGATATCCCGCACCAACCGGCCCGCCTTGATACTGGCGCCAAACAAGACGCTGGCGGCGCAACTTTATGGAGAATTCAAGAGTTTTTTCCCGGACAACGCGGTTGAATACTTCGTCAGTTATTACGACTACTACCAGCCGGAAGCCTATGTTCCGCGCACGGACACCTACATCGAGAAGGAATCCTCGATCAACGAGCAGATCGACCGGATGCGCCACGCCGCGACGCGGGCGCTTCTCGAGCGCGACGACGTCATCATCGTCGCCAGCGTGTCCTGCATCTACGGCATTGGCTCGGTCGAAACCTACACCGCCATGACGTTTTCGGTGAAAGTCGGCGAGAAGATCGACCAGCGCCAGCTCATCGCCGACCTCGTGGCGCTGCATTACAAACGCAGCATGGGCGATTTTTCGCGCGGCGTGTTCCGCGTCCGCGGCGACACGGTGGAGCTTTTCCCGGCGCATTACGAGGATCGCGCCTGGCGCATCGGCTTTTTCGGCGACGAGATCGAGTCCATCTCGGAGTTCGACCCGCTCACCGGCAAGAAATCCGCCGATCTCGAATTCGTCAAGGTCTACGCCAATTCGCACTACGTCACGCCGCGGCCGACGCTGTTGCAGGCGATTTCCGGCATCAAGGGCGAGTTGAAACAGCGCCTGAACGAACTCAACGACGGCGGACGGCTACTGGAGGCGCAACGGCTCGAGCAGCGCACGCTGTTCGATCTGGAGATGATGGAATCCACCGGCTCCTGCGCCGGCATCGAGAATTATTCGCGCTATTTCACCGGCCGC
Source organism: uncultured Hyphomicrobiales bacterium (assembly GCA_903884435.1). GTDB lineage: Bacteria > Pseudomonadota > Alphaproteobacteria > Rhizobiales > Beijerinckiaceae > Terripilifer. The sequence goes on from CAISEY010000227.1 coordinate 22,048, forward strand.
AAGCCCGGTGAGCCGCCTCCGACGCTGTTCGAATATCTGCCCGATAATGCGCTGGTATTTGTCGACGAAA
>CAISEY010000228.1 GCA_903884435.1 uncultured Hyphomicrobiales bacterium
CCGGCGCAGCCCGCCGCCGCGAGATCCGCGAGGGCCGCCGCGGCGTTCGCGGACGGCAGCCCCGCGAGAATTCCGCCAGCTGTCTGCGGATCGAACAGAACCGGCCAGGCCGGATGGGTCATGGCCCGTTCCGGGTCGCGGATCGCCCGGCGCGCGCGCAGGTTTTGCGGCTGCAACGACGAGAAAATGCCCATGCCTGTCGCCCGGAGGACGCCGTCGAGCAGTGGCAGGCGATCCAGCCAGAGGTCCGCGCCCGCGCCGCTGGCGCGCAACATTTCGAGCAGATGCCCGGCGAGGCCGAATCCGGTCACGTCCGTCGCGGCCCGCGCGCCATGGGCGCGCAAAATCCGGGCGGCCGGGCCGTTCGAGCCGATCATGCCGGCGATGGCCGCCTGAACGTCGCGGGCGCGCGCCTGGCCGCGCGCGTCGGCGGCGAGGAGCACGCCCGAGCCCAGCGGCTTCGTCAAAATCAGGGCGTCTCCGGGCCGCAGCCCCGCCTTGCGCAGGATCGCCTCGCGGGCGACGCGGCCATTGACGGCGAAACCGAGCGAAAGCTCCGCGCCCTCGCTCGTGTGGCCGCCGACGAGCGCGCATCCCGCCGCGCGCAAAACGTCGTTGGCGCCGGCCATCATCGCGGACAGATCGGCCTCGACCTTGCTTTCGAGGCCATAGGGCAGCGTCGCGATGGCGAGCGCCGTGCGCGGCTCCGCTCCCATGGCGAAGAGATCGCCAAGCGCGTGGCTGGCGGCGATCTTGCCGAAAATCCAGGGGTCGTCGATGCTGGAGCGAAAGTAATCGACGCTGTGAACCGCGAGCATCGGCCCGCCCTCGTCGATGATGGCTGCGTCGTCCGGCTGTCCGAGGCCGACGACAATATCGGCGCGCTCCGGCGGACGGAGGGCGCCAAGCGCGCGGGACAGGACGGTCGCCCCGACCTTGGCGCCGCACCCGCCGCAACGCATGGCGAGGGTCGAGAGTTCGGCGAGCGCCGCCGCGTCGGCGATCGGGGATGCTGGCGGCGTCATGTCCGCGCGTGTCGGGAATTCCGCGAAGCGGCGCATGAAGGTTCTGTCGATGCGGTCCTTCCAGCGCCAGACCCAGGCGCCTTCGAAAGTCAGTCCGTTGCGCGCGCCGACGGCCCGTCTTTCTCCCGTGGACACGAGATACATGGCGTCGCGTTGCGGGCGCCAGGGCCTGAGTTTCGCGCCCGTCAGCGCGCGCCGGATGTTGTCCGCGAGCGGCGGCCCGGCGCGCACGGCGTAAACGCCGGACCGCGGCAGATCCCGGCCCGGAAACACGATCGTGTCGCCCGCGGCGAAAATGGCGTCGCGCCCCTCGACGCGCAAGCAATCGTCGACGCGCAGAAAGCCCCGCGCGTCGAGAGACAGGCCCGTGGCCGCGAGCCAGGGCGCGGGGCGCGCCTGCGTCGTCCAGAATATTTCGTCGGCGGCGATCCGGTTTCCGTCGGCGAGAACGAGACAGCCAGCCTCGACGCGCGCCACGGGCGAACCGGCGGCGATGGCGATCCCGCGCGCCGCGAGAATCCGGCGAAAGCGGTCCCGGAACGCCGGCGGAAAGGCCGGAAGAATTTCAGCGGGGCCGGAGACGAGCGTGAAGGCGAGCGCGGCCGGATCGCCGCCCGACGCCGCGACCTCCTTCCGCAGCCGGCGCTCCAGCGACAACAGGAGTTCGACTCCGCCCGCGCCGGCGCCGACAAGGGCGACGCGAGCGACGCCGCGCGCCGCGATGACCCGCTGTTTCACGGCCTCGAAACGCTTCAGGAAACCGTCGATGGGCTTGACGGGAATGGCGTGCTCCGCGGCTCCCGGAACCTCGGTCGTGTTGGGCGTCGAGCCGATGTCGATCGAGAGCAGATCGAAGGGAACCGGCGGGCGATCCCGGCACAGGACGAGCCGCGCCTCGGGGTCGATCCCCGTGACCTCGTCGCCGAAGAGCCGCGCGCCGGCGAAACGGGCGAGAGGCGCCGTGTCGACATGCGCCTCGTCGAAGGCGTAGTCGCCCGCGATCAGTCCGGGCAACATGCCGGAATAGGGCGTGTGCAACTCGCGGCTGATCAGGGTCAGGCGCGCGCCCGGCACGGGCGCCATGCCGAAGGCGCGCAACACTCCGACATGCGCGTGGCCCGCGCCGACGAGCACGACATCCTTCACGACGGGCGAGGCCGGAGCAAACATGGGGTCTTATACATCCAAACGCCGGGCGCGCCGCGCGCTGAAGAAGGTCGAAGACCCGATCGCGGACTCCACCGGAGACGATTTCCGGCGCTCGCGCGATTCGATGTCGCCTGTTTTGGGTTTTCAGCGTGAGGGGAACCGGATCGGAGGCGTCCCGAACCTGTCGAAAGATACCCGGGGCGCCCCGCCCGACCGGGCGTCGCCGCGATGGTGAGCCTGCTTCTTCAGTGACCTGGTATTATTCAGTGAGCTGGTATTCAACCACGGCAAAGACGAACCCTTCGGGACTCATCCCGAAGGGCGCGCCCTTCGATGGTTCAAAACCGCGCGCGGTCGCGCGGTTCACGGTCTGAAGGATCTATTTTTTCAGGCCGGCGGCCAGCGCCGCGGTTTCCTTGTGGAGTTCGTCGGCTTTCTTTTTCAGGGTCTCGAGTTTGCCGCGCACGTAAATAAGGCCGCCAATGCCCGCGAGCAGAATGACCAGACCGATCCCGGCCTGAATCCAGAACTCCTTGCCGGCCGCGGTGAAATAGCCGGCGATAATCAGGGCGGCGCCGACGAAGATCGTGACGCACGCCGGAAACTTGCTGTCCTCGAGCGTCCCGATGGCCTGGCGGACCAGCCGCTCCTCGACCTGGACGCCTCTGGCCGCCTCGTCGGCGTCCTGCACGGCGCGATAATTATCGCCGAGAATTTTCATCATGTCGGCTTCGCTGAGCGCTGCCATTCTTTCCCCCGTCCGATGAATTCAAGCGGCGCCGCGTTCCACTGGTCGCCCGCGCCCTCGTCAGGTACCCGTTTGGCGCGCGCGGCGCAAGGGCGCCCTCGCCGTGTAACCGTTACTTGCGGTTCACCAGCCTGTCGAACTCCTCGATAACCGGCGCTGGCGTCGCCGCCGCGCGGCGCAGCAATTGCTCGACCTCGACATGACTCACGGGGCTGTTGTCCATGTCCAGTTTCCGGGCCTCCGCGACATAGTCCGGGTCCTTCGTCGCGCGCGCGAAGGCGTCGCGCAACGCGGCGGCGCGGTCGGAGGGAACGCCGGCCGGGGCGACGAAGGATTGCGCCATGAAGAACGGCAGTTCCGCGAATTCGAGCAGGGCGAGGCCCTCGGGGCTCCGGACGAGTTCGCGGCCGGTCGGCACGTCGGGCAGGTCCGGGTGGCGCGTCCGCCGGGCGAACTGGACGAGCGGGCGGACGAGTTTCCCGTCCCACAGGTGGCGCTGGCTCGCCTGGATGGAGACGATGCCGATGAGTTCGCCATCCACCTCGCCCGCCTGCATGGCGAGGGCGATTTTGGCGCTGCCCGCGTAACCCGAAATGGCGTCGACGTTGAGTCCGAGCACCTGCCTGGCGATGAGCGCGAAAGTGAGGTTGGTCGAGCCCTGCTGGCTCGCGCCGACGTGAACGCCAACGCCGGGAGTCAGCAGGTCCGCGGCGGTTCGCGCCCGGTTCGCCGCGTTCACCACGAGCATGAAGGCGTCGTCGCGGTAGGACGAGAGGCTGCCGAGCCAGGTCAGGGCCAGCGGATCGAAGCGTACGTTCGGATCGCCCATGATCGCGAATTGCGGAATGGCGCGCTCCATGGTCGCGAATTCGGACCCGTCGCGCTCCGCCGTGTTGGCGATGCGGTTCGCGCCCACTATGCCGCCGCCGCCCGGCTGGTTCTGCACGACGATGGAGGGATTGCCCGGAATGTATTTTCCCATGTGCCGCGCCAGAAGGCGCGCCTGGATGTCGGTGCCGCCGCCCGACGAGGAGCCGACGACGAGCCGCACCGTTTTTCCCCGGTAGAAAGCCTCGACGCCCTGCGCGCGCGCCGCCGGCGCGCCCGCGAGCGCCGCCAGAATCACGGGCAAAAGGGGTTTCATCCAGCGCACGCGTCCCTCCGCAGCTTCTTTTGCGCGCAATCTGCGCGTCCGGCGTCCCGCCGGCAAGACCGGGGGATTCTCAGCGCGGGGGTTCGCCCGCGTGAATGGCGAGCCAGACCGAGGGCGAGCCGGCCAGCGTCCATTCGACCCGGTGGCGGACGCCCGGAGGAATGTTCACCCAGTCGCCGGGCCCGAGAACGCGGGTTCTCGCTTCGCCCTCGAAACGGAGGCCGGCGGCGCCGGACAGAAGGGCGACCCATTCCGTCCAGGCCTGTTCGAGCCACTGGCCGGCGGGCGTCGCCTGTCCCGTCGAGACGATGCGCTCGATCCTGACGCCGGGCAGCGACAGGAGGTCTTCGAACGCCTCGCCGGCGGCGCGCGCGGCGACGGGGGCGAAGAGATGTCCCGAGGCGATCACGCGCGTCTCCACCGATGCCGGATGGCCGCCCTTCCGCCCCGGGAGCCGGGGCGACGGGAGAGGCCGGCAGGCGAGGCCAGCCTCAAGTTATTTTGATCGCGGGATCGGAACAAGCCGGGGCTTGCGCGTTGCGCCGGCGCGCGCCGCCGTGCGATGATTGGGCAAACGCGCGCCCGCGCGTTCCGGGAGGAATCATGAAGCCGCAAACTTTTTTTCGCGCCGCCGCGGCGGCCTGTGTCGGCCTCGCGCTGGCCGCGTCCTTCACCGCGCCCGCGCGCGCACAGGATTACAGGGCCGTGCTTTCGGCGCCCGACCGCGCCGAGGCCGACCTGCAAAACGACAAGAAGCGCGACGCGCTGAAACTGCTTGAATTCACGGGCCCGAAGACTGGCTGGCGGGTTCTCGACATGGGCGCGGGCGGCGGCTACAGCACCGAACTCATGGCGCGCGCCGTTGGTCCGACCGGCAAGGTTTACGGACAGAACGACAAGGAATCCGAACGCTTTCAGGCGCGGATGAAATCGCCCGCGATGTCGAACGTCGTGTCGCTGGCGCGGCCGTTCGACGATCCGCTTCCGGCCGACGTGAAGGATCTCGATCTCGTCACGTTCTATTTCTATTATCACGACACGACCTACATGGACGTCGATCGCCCGAAGATGAACAGGGCGCTGCTCGCGGCGCTGAAGCCGGGCGGGTTCCTCGTCGTCGCCGATCATTCCGCCAGGCCCGGAGAGGGCGCGACCGTCGGCAAGACGACGCACCGGATCGAGGAAAGCACGCTGATCGCCGAAGTGACGGCGGCGGGTTTCAAGCACGTCGCGACCGGCGACTTCCTGCGCAACCCGGACGATCCCCGCACCGTGTCGGTGCATCGCTCGGGCATCCGCAACGACGAGTTCGTGCTGAGATTCCAGAAGCCGATGTGAAGGCTTGCACGCGTTCCTTCTCCCGCCCCGGCGGGAGAAGGCTCCGCGCCGCCTATTCGTAAAACGCCGGCGAATATTTCAGCGTCGCGCTCTGCGCCTTGTCGTGGTTGATCCACAGGGTCGCCTTTTCCTTCGCCAGCACCTCCTCGATGCGCTTCAGCGACGCGGCGGACTTGACGACGTCGAAATTGAAGGACGGCACGCGACGGTTTTCCCAGTTGTCGCCGAAATGCACGGCGTCGCCGCTGAGCACGAGCGCGCCCGTCTTCGGGAGTTTCACCAGCAGGCTCTGGTGGCCGGGCGTGTGGCCGGGCGTCGACAGGAGCACGATGCTTCCGTCGCCGAACACGTCGTAATCGCCCTCGAGCTTCGTGACCGGATGTTCCGGCTTGAACCGGCCGAGGTTCAGCGGCAGCGGCCAGTCGTATTCGGCCTTCTGGACGTAGATCATGGCTTGCGGAAACAGTTCGATGTTGCCGGCGTGGTCGGGATGGGTGTGGGACACCGCCATGAATTTCACGTCCGCGGGCTTGATGCCGATTTCCTCGATCTGCGCCGCGAGCTTTTTGGGCCGTTTCCAGCCGATGCCGCCGTTTTCGCCGGGCTGCCCGCCCGCGCGGTCGGCGATGGCGTCGACGACGCCGGTGTCCCACAGGAACCAGCCGCGGGCGTGCTTGATCAGGTAGCAATTGTCGGAAAAGTCGATGGGCTTGCCGACGTTGACCCCGGTCGACCAGCGCGACTGGTCGGGCGCGCTGCCCTCGCCGCAGTTGAAAATATAGAGCTTTTCGACGCCCGGCTTCGGCGTCTGGGCCGCCGCCGGCTGACAAAAGGCGATCGCGGCGGCCACGGCGGCCAGAGTTGCGAGTTTCATGACATTCCTCCCCGGACCGCGCGGAACGGGTCCGCCGGCGAAAGGCAAGTCTAGCAGGACGCGCGCGGGCCGATAGTCACTTTCGGGTGACGCGCCGGGACGGGCGGAGTTCTTTTTCAACTCCGATCTGCTAGACAACCGCCGCGAGGAAACGGCGGCGCGCCACGAGCCTGTCACGGGAACTGCATGAACTTCAGCCATCTGCCCGGTGGCTTCGACCCAGGTCTGGACTCTTCCCGGCGGAATGAATGACTTTGACAGCAGAGCAGGAACGCGAGCCCGGCCCGGGCCTGTCTGGCGCGGACGCGGCGCGGCCGCCCGCCGAACCGGATCGCGCCAGCCGGCGCTGGCTGCGCCTGTTCGGCGTGGCCTTCAGTCTCGCGATCCTCGCCCTGTCCTTTTACGTTCTGGTGCGCACGGTCGCCACGGTGAGCTGGACGGACCTGCGCGCGGCCTTCGCCTCGACGGGCTGGGACCAGATTTCCCTCGCGGTGCTTCTGACCTGCGTGTCCTATCTCACCCTCACCGGCTATGACGCGCTCGCGTTGCGCCAGCTCGCCCTGCGCGTGCCCTACCGCAAGACCGCGCTCGCCTCGTTTTCCAGCTACGCGATTTCCTTCACGCTCGGTTTTCCGCTGATCACGGCGGGAACCGTCCGCTACTGGATCTATTCGCAATCCGGCGTCTCGGCCGCGAAGGTGGCGAGCCTGACGCTGATCTCCGGCCTCACCTTCTGGCTCGGGATGGGCCTCGTGATCGGCGGGGCGCTGGTGTTCGATCCCGCGGGGATCGCCGAGATCAACCAGCTCAAGGTCTGGGTCAACCTGCTGACTGGCGTTGGCGTGATTTCCGCCATCGGGGCCTATCTGGTGCTCGTGGCGCGCGGCCACAGACGCTTCCGTTTCCAGGGGCTCAATCTCGAATTGCCGGGCTTTGGCCTGACGCTGGCGCAAATGGTGCTGGGCGTCGTCGATCTCTGCGCGGCCTCCTCGGCGCTCTACGTCCTGTTGCCCGCCGGCCACGGAACGCCTTTCGCGAATTTTCTCGCGGTCTATGTCTTCGGCTGCGTGCTGGGGATCGCCTCGCACATTCCTGGCGGCATCGGTCCGTTCGAAATGACGATGCTGAAATCGCTGACGGTCCCCTCGCAGGAAGGATTGCTCGCTTCGTTGCTGCTGTTCCGGGCGATCTATTACATCATCCCCTTCGTGCTGGCGCTGGCGCTGATAGGCGCTCACGAAAGCATGCGTCGCTGGACGGCGCTGCGCGAGGCAATGCGGGGAGCCGACGAAGGCGACGCCGGCGGGACGTGACCGGGGCGAACCGGAAAATCCGGCCCGGAATGGATCGCGCCTCAGTTGAACCCTTTTTGCCCGACGGCCCGCTGGGCGCGGCGGCGATCCTGCGCCGGCTGGTAGGCGACGCGCGAATGATAGGTGCAATACGGCACGCCAATGGGCGACTTGCCGCCGCAATAGCGAAATTCCGGCGTCGCCGGATCGCCCAGCGGCCAGCGGCACATGGCCTCCTTGAGTTCCATGATCGTCACCCGTTCGGACATCGGGATGACGACCTCTTCCATCGGCCGTTCGACCGGCCTCGCCTCGGCGCGCGGGGCGTAGGCGAGCGCGTTGGCGCCCTGGGTGCGTGGTCCTTGCGGCCGCTGCGGCGTCGGGCGCTGTTGCTGGGGCTGCGGTTTGGGCGAACGCTGGCGCGGCGGGCTCTGGCCCGGCGCCTTGACGCGTCCGGACAGGCCCAGCCGGTGCACCTTGCCGATAACGGCGTTGCGCGTGATCCCGTTCGAGAGAACGGCGGCGATCTGGCTGGCGCTCTTTCCATCGAGCCACAGCACCCGCAACTGTTCAACGCGCTCGTCTGTCCAGGACATGAGTCCTCCTTAAATCCGTGACTTCGAGGACGAAGGTCCGGAATCCGGGAGTCGCCGCCGCGACGGCAAGGCCGTGCGCGTCGTCAAAACGCCGTTACTCCTGGAAATGTCCGCCACACGAAATGTCGTAGTCGACGGAGGGCAACCTACCTGGCCGTTGAATCGCGTGCAAGAGTCCGCGATCAAAAGCGCCGGTTTTCAACAGCGCATTGCGCGGTCCCCGCGTTATTTCCGTGAATTTTCCGCCAGTCGGCGAAACAACCCCCGCCAGACGTGATTTCCGGGCGGTCCGGGGCGCGCCGGCGGCGGAAATTCGGGCTCCTGGCGCGCGGGCGCCGGCTGTCTCTCGAATATTTGACCGGAACGCCGGCATTTTCTACACTGTGTTTCCGTGCATCCGCCGCCCCCAGGGGCGGCGATTTGATTTTTGGCCCGCCCATCGGAGCCCGAGAGACATGGCCGACCCGGTTCAGTCCACATCCACCGCGTCTTCCGCGATCCTGCCGACCTACGCCCGCGCGCCGGTCGCCTTCGAGCGAGGCGAGGGCTGCTGGCTCGAGGCGACCGACGGAACGAGATGGCTGGACTTCGGCGCGGGCATCGCCGTGGCCAGCGTCGGCCATTCGCATCCCCATGTCGTCGAGGCGCTGGTCGAACAGGGAAAAAAGCTCTGGCACGTCTCGAACCTCTACCAGATTCCGCAAGCGGAACGTCTGGCGAGGCGGCTCGTCGAGGCGACCTTCGCCGACTATGTGTTCTTCACGAATTCCGGAGCCGAGGCGCTCGAGGGCGCGATCAAGACCGCGCGCAAGTATCAATTCGCGGACGGACACCCGGAGCGCGTCGAGATCATCACCTTCGACGGCGCGTTCCATGGACGCACGCTGTCGACCATCGCGGCGGGCGGCAACGACAAATACATCGAGGGCTTCTTCGCGCCCGTCGAGGGCTTTCACCGCAAGGTTCCCTTCGGCGACATCGAGGCGGTGAAGGCCGCCGTCAACGACCGCACCGCGGCCATTCTCGTCGAACCGATTCAGGGCGAGGGCGGCATCCGCGTTCCCCCGGCGAATTTTCTGCGTGAATTGCGCAAGCTTTGCGACGAACGGCATATCCTGCTCGTGCTGGACGAAGTCCAGAGCGGCATGGGGCGGACCGGCAAGCTCTTTGCTTACATGCACAGCGGCGTCGAGCCCGACATCATGTCGGTCGCCAAGGGCATCGGAGCGGGCTTTCCGCTCGGCGCCTTCCTGACGACGAAGGAAGCTGGAAAAGGCATGGTCGCGGGCACGCACGGAACCACCTATGGCGGCAATCCGCTGGCGACCGCCGTCGGCAACGCCGTGCTCGACCTCGTCCTCGCGCCGGGCTTTCTCGACAGGGTGGCGCGCACGGGCCTGCTGCTGAAACAACGCCTCGCCGCGCTCGCCGACGCGCATCCGGCGGTGATCGCCGGAATTCGCGGCGAGGGCCTGATGCTGGGCCTCAAAATTCGGGACGAGGTGCCCGTGGGCGACCTCGCCGTCGCCGTTCGCGGCCAGCACATGCTGGTCATTCCGGCGGCGGAGAACGTCGCGCGGCTGTTGCCGCCGCTGACCATCGGCGAGTCCGAAATCGACGAAGGCATGAAACGGCTGGACCGCGCCTGCGCGGACATCGAACGCGGCCTCGCGGCGAAGCAGGGGGAGAAGGCGCAATGAGCGGTCTCGATCCCGGAAAACATCACTTTCTCGACCTGTTCGACGTTCCCGCGCAAACCCTGCGCCGCGTTCTGGAGGCCGCCGCCGGCATGAAGGCGCGGCGCCGCAAGGGTCTCGCCTCGATGGAAAAGCCGCTCGCCGGCAAGAGTCTCGCGATGGTGTTCGACAAGCCCTCGACGCGCACGCGCGTCTCCTTCGACGTCGCCATGCGCGAACTCGGCGGCGAGAGCCTCATGCTGAGCGGCGCCGAACTGCAACTGGGACGCGGCGAAACCATCGCCGACACCGCGCGCGTTCTGTCGCGCTACGTCGACGCGATCATGGTGCGCATTCTCGATCACGACAACATGCTCGAACTCGCGGAATTCTCCAGCGTGCCCGTCATCAACGGCCTGACGAAGCGCTCGCATCCCTGCCAGATCATGGCCGACGTGATGACCTTCGAGGAGCATCGCGGACCCATCAAGGGCCGCACCATCGCCTGGACCGGCGATTCCAACAACGTGCTGGCGAGCTGGGTGCACGCCGCGGCCTGTTTCGACTTCACCATCAACGTCGCCTCTCCCGTCGAACTCGCGCCCACGCCCGCGCTGGTGAACTGGGCGGCGCAAAACAACGCGCGCATGAACGTCACCACGGATCCGCGCGAGGCGGCGCGCGACGCCGCGGCCGTCGTGACGGATTGCTGGGTGTCGATGGGCGACGAGGACGAGACGCGCCGCCACCACAATCTGCTGTCGCCCTATCAGGTCAACGCCGGGCTCATGCGCGTGGCGCGCGAGGACGCTATTTTCATGCATTGCCTGCCCGCGCACCGCGGCGAGGAAGTGACCGGCGAGGTGATGGACGGTCCGCAGTCGGTCGTCTTCGACGAGGCCGAGAACCGTCTGCACGCGCAAAAGGGCATTCTCGCGTGGTGCCTCGGAGCCCTGCCGGGATGAGCGCGCGCGCGACGCGGTTCGCCTCGTCCGACGGGCGCGACGACACGATCCTGCCCTTCGCGGTCGAGCCTCTCGACGTGCGCGGCAGGCTCGTGCGGCTCGGCCCGGCCATAGACGCCATTCTGTCGCGCCACGACTACCCGGCGCCCGTGTCGCGCCTGCTTGGCGAGGCCATGACCCTCGCGATTCTGCTGGGCTCGGCGCTGAAGCAGGAGGGCGCGCGATTCCAGCTCCAGACGAAAAGCGACGGCCCCGTCGACATGATCGTCGTCGATTTCGACGCGCCCGACCGGATCCGCGCCTTCGCGCGCTTCGACCGCGAGCGGCTCGAAGCGGACGCCGACGCCTTCGACGCCGACCGGGGCCTGCTTCTCGGCGACGGGCATCTCGCCTTCACCATCGACCAGGGCGGCGATCTCTCCCGTTACCAGGGCGTGGTCGCCCTCGCGGGGCAGGGGCTCGGAGAAGCCGCTCACGAATATTTCCGCCAGTCCGAGCAAATTCCGACGCTGGTGCGCCTCGCCGTGGCGCAAAGCGTCACCAGCGAGGGCGCGCGCTGGCGCGCTGGTGGATTGCTCGTGCAATTCCTGCCGGATTCGCCGGAGCGCCGCCGCCTGGCGGATCTGCATCCCGGCGACGCGCCGGCGGGCGCGACGGTTCACGCGATCGACGAAGACGACGCATGGCTCGAGGCGCGGGCGCTCACGGGCACCGTCGAGGATCACGAACTCGTCGATCCCATGCTCTCCAGCGAACGGCTGCTGTACCGGCTGTTCCACGAGCGCGGCGTCGCCGTGTTCGAAGCCGGCGACGTGCGCGAATCCTGCCGCTGCTCTCCGGAGCGCATTCGCTCGATGCTGCGAAGCTTCTCGCCCGGAGAGCGGCTCGACATGATCGGCGACGACGGACGGATTGGCGTGACCTGCGAATTCTGCTCGTCGCGCAATTCCTTCGATCCGGAGGAATTCGACGCGGCGGAGTGACCCGCGCGGGCGCGGCGCGCGCGGCTAGACCACGATGGTGATCTTGCGCGCGGCGCGGGTCAGGCCCGTGTAGAGCCAGCGGTCGCGGTGTTCGCGGAACGCGCCGCTCTCGTCGAAGAGCACCACGTCGTCCCATTGCGACCCCTGCGCCTTGTGCACGGTGAGCGCGTAGCCATAGTCGAATTCGTCGGACGTCCGGCGGATCCCGAAGGGGATTTCCTCGTCGCTTTCGAAGAACGCCGGAAGCACGCCGACGCGCACCGGCTTCTTGCCGGGGTCTTCCTCCGGCACGAGGCTCAGGCGCAGCTTGTCGCGGCGTTTCGGCGCGACGATCTTCACCGTCCAGATGCCGCCGTTGAGCAGTCCCTTCTTGCGATCGTTGCGCAGGCACACGAGCTTGTCGCCAACCTCCGGCAGCGGGTTCGTGAAGCCGAACAATTCGCGCATCCGGCGGTTGTAGAGGCGGCGCGTGCGGTTCATGCCGACGAGCACCTGGCCGGCCTGCGTCACCGCGAGCGGGTCGATCTCGCTCCGGGCGATGACGCGGCTGTCGCCATAGACGCCGCGCTCCAGCCGCCCGCCCTCGCGCACGATCATCGACATGCGCACGATGGGATTGTCCGCCGCCTGGCGATGCACCTCGGTGAGCATGACGTCGGGCGCGGCCTCGGTGAAGAAGCCGCCGCCCTTCACCGGGGGCAATTGCGCGGGATCGCCGAGCACGAGCACCGGGCGGCCGAACGACAGGAGATCGCGGCCGAGCTCCTCGTCCACCATGGAACATTCGTCGATGACGATCAGGCTCGCGGTCGAGGCCGCGCTCTCGGCGTTGATCTCGAAGGTCGGCTCCTCGGATTCCGTGTCCTTCGGGCGATAGATCATGCTGTGGATGGTGCGAGCCTCGGCGCAGCCCTTCGAGCGCATGACGAGCGCGGCCTTGCCGGTATAGGCGCCAAAGGCCACCTCGCCGCGAAGATCGCCTGCGACGTGGCGCGCCAGCGTGGTCTTGCCGGTGCCGGCGTAGCCGAACAAACGGAACACCTGGGGGTGGCCCGCCTTCAGCCAGGCGGAAACCGCGGCGAGCGCCTTGTCCTGTTGTGGCGACCAGGCCATGAGATTGCGTCCAGGGAGAATCGACGCGGATGTGTCGCACGGGCGGCGATGGCGGGCAAACGCGGGGGCGGGGCCGCTGGCAGACGCGCTCGCCCGCCGGACAATCTCACGTCCTCATTTCGCGCCGCCGCCTTTGAATTCCTGACCCATCGCGTCGCCTCGACGATACGGGCGGCGACGACAATCGGCAAAATCCTTTCCACTCGCGAGGCTCTCGCTCATCCCTCCCGCGCGCCGGCCTTCGCGACCGCCCCGCCGCCCTTCTTCATGAACGGCTTCGAGCCCTTGCGCGCCAGTTCGTCGGCGCGCTCGTTCATCTCGTGGCCGGCGTGGCCCTTGATCCAGTGCCATTCGACGTTGTGCCGCTCGGTCGCGGCGGCGAGGCGGCGCCAGAGGTCCTCGTTCTTCACGGGCTGGCGCGCCGAGGTTTTCCAGCCGTTGCGCTTCCAGCCATGAATCCAGCCGGTGACGCCCTGGCGCACGTATTGCGAATCCGTGTGAATATCGACGTCGCACCCGCGCGTGAGGGATTCCAGCGCCATGATCGCCGCCATCAATTCCATGCGGTTGTTGGTGGTGAGTTGCTCGCCGCCGCACAATTCCTTTTCATGCCCGTTGAAGGTGAGGATCGCGCCCCAGCCGCCAGGTCCGGGATTGCCGGAGCAGGCGCCGTCCGTCCAGGCGACGACTCGCTTCGTCATCGCAGCAATCCATAGTCGCGCGCGCCGCCGGCCTGCTGGTGAAACCGCAGCTTCTTCAGATATTCGAGCGGGTCCTTCGGCTTCACCAGCGCGCCTTCGGTCCTGTCGAGCCAGTCGACGAGGCGCGTCAGCAGGAAGCGCAGCGCCGCGCCGCGCGCCAGCGCGGGCAAAGCCTCGATCTCCGGCTGCTCCAGCCTGCGCACGCGCTCGTAGCCGTTGATCATCGCCATGCCCCGCGTGATGTTGAAGGAGGCGTCCGGCTCGAAACACCAGGCGTTGAGGCAGATCGCGAGATCGTAGGCCAGCGCGTCGTCGCAGGCGAAATAGAAGTCGATGAGGCCGGACAGTTTGCCGGCGAGAAAGAATACGTTGTCTGGAAACAGATCGGCGTGAATGACGCCCCGCGGCAAGCCGGCGGGCCATGACCGGCCGAGCGTCGCGATTTCCTCGGCGAGCGTCACCGCGAGGCCTGGCAGAACCTCGTCGGCGCGGCCCTCGGCGCGGCGAAACAGCGGCAGCCAGCCATTCACGGACAGGGCGTTGGCGCGCCGGAGCGGAAACCCCTCGCCCGCCGCGTGCATTCGCGCCAGCGCCTCGCCCAGCATGCCGCAATGGCGCGTGTCCGGCCGGCGAATGGAGACGCCGTCGAGAAAGGTGACGATCGCCGCCGGCTTGCCGGAGAGGCGGCCCAGCGCGGCGCCGCGGCGGTTCTTCACCGGCTGCGGACAGGTGACGCCGCGCGCGCTCAGGTGTTCGAGCAGCCCGAGGAAGAACGGCAGATCCGCCTCCTCCACGCGCTTTTCGTAGAGCGTCAGGATGAAATAGCCCGCGTCCGTGTGCAACAGGAAATTGGAATTCTCGACGCCCTCCGCGATGCCCTTGATGGAGCGGAGCGCGCCGATGTCATAGGTCGCGAGAAAGGCCTCGAGGTCCTCGTCGGCGACTTCCGTGTAGACTGCCATGGGTTCGATCCGGAGCCGCGCCTTGCGCCTCGATTCGATCCTGTTAATGTATTTCAATCGAAAGTGGAATTCGCCGGATGACGCGGTTCCCCATGAAAATCAACCGTTGTCGCGGATTCGCGGGCGGGGCGCGAAGGTTGCCGCGATGTTGCTCGCCATCCCCTCCTGGCTGTGGGTTCTGTTCACGCTCGTCGCGTCCGCCTCGCAGACCGCGCGCAACGCCATGCAGCGCGACCTCACGGGCACGGTGGGCACCGCCGGCGCGACCTGCGTGCGGTTTCTCTACGGCCTTCCCTTCGCCGTGCTGTCTCTCGCGATCCAGCGATGGGTTACCGGCGTCGAGACGCCGGACCTCGACGCGCGGGCGCTGCTGTGGGGCGTCGTCGGTTCGGGAACCCAGGTCCTCGCGACGGCGCTGATGCTGATCGCGATGAAGGGGCGCTCCTTCGTCGTCACCATCGCCTGCACGAAGACCGAGCCGGTGCTCGTCGCCCTGTTCAGCATCCTGTTTCTCTCGGAGACGCCGACGCCGATGGTGGCGCTCGCCATCGCGGTCGCGACGCTCGGCGTGCTCGTCATGTCGTTTCCGAAGGCGGGACCCGGCGGCGAAAGGCCCGGGCCGCGGCCGCTGCTCGTCGGCGTCGCCTCCGCGGCGTTCTTCGGGCTTTCGGCGACGGGTTATCGCGGCGCGATTCTCGCGATTCACTCGCCATCGTTCCTGATGACGGCGACGACGACGCTGGTCATGGGCCTGACCATGCAGAGTATTTTCATCGTCGTCTGGCTGGCCCTGCGCGACCGTCCCCTGCTCGCGGCGATCGCGCGCGCCTGGCGCCCGTCGCTGCTCGCGGGCTTCATGGGCGCCGTCGCCTCGCAATTCTGGTTTCTCGCCTTCGCGATTTCGACGCCGACGAAGGTGCGCACGCTGGCGCTCGTCGAGGTGCCCTTCGCGCAGGTTGTTTCGCGCGGGATGTTCAAACAGGGAGCCACCGCGCGCGAGGCCCTGGGCATCGCCCTGATCGTCGCGGGCGTCGTCATGCTGCTGGCCGGCTGAACGCGGTCAGGCTGGCGGGCGCAATTCCCGCGGCAGCGGAAAAAACGTGTTTTCCGTCGCCGTCGTCACGGTTTCGACCGTGACCTCGCGGCGTTCGCGCAGGGCCGCGATGATCTCCTCGACGAGAACCTCGGGCGCGGAGGCGCCCGCCGTGAGCGCGATGGTCCGCGCGCCGCGCAGATCGTCGAAATCGATGTCGGTCGCGCGCAGGACGAGGCGCACGACCGGACAGCCCTCGCGCTCGGCGACTTCCCGGAGCCTCTGCGAATTCGAGGAATTGGCCGAGCCGACGACGAAGACCGCGTCGACGCGCGAGGCGACCGCCTTCACCGCCTCCTGGCGATTGGTCGTCGCGTAACAGATGTCCTCGCGCGGCGGACCGGCGATGGCGGGGAAACGCCGCGTCAGCGCCGCGATGATGTCACGCGTGTCGTCCACGGAAAGCGTCGTCTGCGTGGCGTAGGCGAGCTTTTCCGGGTCGGGAACCACGAGGCGCTCCACGTCCTCGACGGATTCCACCAGCAGCACCGCGCCGTCGGGCAATTGCCCGACGGTGCCCACGACCTCGGGATGGCCGGCGTGGCCGACGAGCACGATCGAACGGCCGCGTGTGTGATGGATGGCGCATTCCCGATGCACCTTCGTCACCAGCGGGCAGGTCGCGTCGATGGAGACGAGATCGCGCGCCCGCGCCGCCGCCGGCACGGATTTCGGCACGCCATGGGCGGAAAAAATCACGGGAGCGCCCGGCCTCGCGATTTCGTCGAGACTGTCGACGAAGACCGCGCCCTTCGCGCGCAAAGCGTCGACGACGTATTTGTTGTGCACGATTTCGTGGCGCACGTAGACGGGCGCGCCGTGTTTTTCGAGCGCCTTCTCGACGATGTCGATGGCGCGCACGACGCCCGCGCAAAAGCCGCGCGGCGCGCAGAGGAGGACGTGAAGGGGAAGCTTGCCGGTCATGGTCCGTCTATAGTGTATCTCCCCGCGCGGCGCACGCGGCTCTTGCCCGTCGCCTCCGCGCGGCCTATGGCAAGCGCCCGCGGCAGGCCCGCGAAACCGGAATTCCCCGCATGTCCGCGACCCAGGCGAGCCGGCCCCGCCCGCGCGCCGTTTTCACGGAGGGCTCCACCCTTCGTCACGTCCTCGTGATGACCTTCACCGGGTCGATCGGGCTGATGGCGATCTTCGTCGTGGAGTTTCTGTCGCTGCTCTACATTTCCTGGCTGGGCGATCCCGCCGTGACGGCGGGCGTCGGCTTCGCGAGCCAGGTGATGTTTTTTCCGGTGTCGATCAACATCGGGCTTTCCATCGGCGTTTCCGCGCTCGTCGCTCGTTCGCTCGGCGCGGGGGACCGGCCCGCGGCGCAAAGGGTCGCGGCCTCGGGGCTCGTTCACACGGTCGCTGTCTCGTGCCTCGTCGCGCTCGCGACTTTCCCCTTCCGGAGCGATCTGCTGGGATTGCTCGGCGCGCGCGGCGTTTCGCTCGAGTCGGGACGGCTGTTTCTCGACTGGACGCTGCCGACCCTGCCCGTGATGAGCCTCGGCATGGTGTTGCCTGGCCTGCTGCGCGCGGTCGGCGACGCGAGGCGCTCGATGTACGTGACGCTGTTTGGCGCCATCGCCGTGGCTGTCCTCGATCCATTGCTGATTCTCTGGCTGAAGCTTGGCGTCACGGGCGCCGCCATCGCCATCGACGTTTCGCGATGCGTCTGGGTCGCGACGGGATTGTGGGGGGCGATCCGCGTGCACGGCATGGTCGGCAGGCCCTCGCGCCGTTCCGTCATGCTGGATTTCCTTCCGCTGGCCCGCGTGGCCTTTCCGGCGGTCCTCACCAATCTCGCCTCGCCCGTCGCCATGGCCTTTTCGGTGCGGGTCATGTCGGGTTTCGGCGAATCCGCCGTGGCCGCCGGCGCCATCATCGACCGCGTCGTTCCCGTCGCCTTTGGCGTTCTGTTCGCGATGTCGGGCGTGGCCGGGCCGATCATCGGCCAGAATTACGGCGCGCGGCTCTACGGGCGCGTGCGCGACACGCTGACGAATTGTTTCGCGGTCTCGGCGGTTTACGTGCTCGCGACTTGGTTCCTGTTGTGGCTGTGCTCGCCAGGCATCGTGTGGCTGTTCGGCGCGACGGGCGAGACCGCGCGGCTGGTGACGTTTTTCTGCACCTGGGGCGCGATGGCCTGGGCCTTCCTCGGTTGCCTGTTCGCCGCCAACGCCGCCTTCAACAACCTCGACCGCGCGTTTCTCTCGACCTTCTTCAACTGGGGCCGGGCGACGCTCGGCACGATCCCCTTCGTCTGGTTCGGCGCGAAACATTTTGGCGCGGAAGGCGTCATCATGGGCATCACCTTCGGCGCGGCGCTGTTTGGCGCGGGCGCGATCGTCTGCGCCTACTGGATCGCCGGCCGGATCGAAAAAAAGGGAGCGCGCGACCCGCGAATGTCGTAACTTCCTTTCGTGTCCGCGAGGCCCGCGCGATATTCCCGGGCGCTGGAGGTTTAAATGATTAATCTCAATTCAATTATTCAGTCCGCGCAGAACGGCGAGGGAGTCCAGAACCTCGCGCGGCAATTCGATATTTCGCCGCAACAGGCGCAGGAGGCCGTTCAGGCCCTGCTGCCGGCGATTTCCATGGGCCTGCAACAGCAAACGCAGGGCGCGGGATTCGCGCAATTGCTCGGCCATCTCGCCGCGGCGCCGAACCGCGCCGCCTTCGACGACGCCGCCGCCGCCCAGAGCGACGAGACCGTCGCCTCGGGGACCGACGTTCTGAACCACCTGTTCGGCAACGAGGACGTGACGCAGAAGGTCGCCGACAATGCCGCCCGGCACAGTTCGCTCGGCTCGGATCTTCTCGGCGCCATGTTGCCCGTCATCGCCGCGATGGCCATGGGCGGCCTCTGCAAGTCAATCGCCGCGAAAGGCGGACTGGGCGGGATTTTTGGCCAGGCCCCGGCCGCGCCGGCCCCCGCGCCCCGGGCGCAGGATGGCGGGATCGGCGACATTGCCGGACAAATGACCGGTCGTCCGGCGCCGCAAACGCCTGACGAGGAAATCGGCGATATTCTCGGGCAAATGACCGGCCAGAAGGCGGCTCCGGGGCAAGGCCACGCGGCGCCCGCGCCGCAAGCGCAAGGCGGCGGCGGTCTCGGCGACCTGCTGGGCGGCCTGCTCGGCGGCGGCCTGCCCGGACACGCGCCGCAACAGGGCGGAGGCCTTGGCGATATTCTCGGTCAGCTCGCCGGCGCCCGGCGCGGCGGAGCCCAGGCGCCGCAACAGGGCGGCGGCGGACTTGGCGACCTGCTGGGTGGCCTGCTCGGCGGCGGCGCGGGCGGCGCCCAGGGCGGAGGGCTCGGCAATATCCTCGGACAACTCGCCGGCGCCCAGCGTGGCGGGACAACCCCGGGCGGCGGCGGTCTTGGCGACTTGCTGGGCGGTCTGCTCGGCGGAGGGGCGGGCGGCGCGCGCGGCCAGGCGGGCGGGGGGATCAGTCCCGCGCAAATCCAGGCCGGGCTCGAGACGCTTGGCGCCATCTTCGGACACGGAACCCAGGTGTCGCCTGGCCAGAAGTCAGGGCTGGAGTCGATTCTCGGACAGCTTCTTGGCGGTGGACGCTAGAACTGGTCGGAACGCAACGATAAAGATGCGCCGCGTCCCGACGCGGCGCGCCGGATCACGGGAGGAGACGACGGGCATGGCGCGAGCCGGATTTCTGGCGCTGGCGGCGACAGCCGCGGTTTTGGCCGCGGAGCCGGCGGCGGCGCGGGATTTTTACGAGGGCAAGACCATCGCCCTGCTCGCCGGCGCGCCGGCGGGGAGCGAGCACGACAAACTGGCGCGGCTTGTCGCAAAACACCTGCAAGCCCAAATCCCCGGCAAGCCCGCGATCAACGTCGACAACCGGTCCGCCAACGCCGGCGTCGACGCGCTCAACGCCTTCGCGGCCGACGCGCCGAAGGACGGGACCGCGCTGCACCTCGTCATGCCCGGGATGACGTTCCTGCAGGCGGTGCGCGCGCCATCCGCGCGTTTCGACACCGGCGCGCTGAACTATCTCGGCAACCTCTCGAAGGCTCCCCACGCGCTCGTGACCTGGTGGGTGACAGGATTCAAGACCATCGACGATGGCCGCCGGCGCGAAATGAATCTCGGCGCGGTCGGCAACGTCGGGCCGGGGGCCTACTATCCGCCGATTCTCGACGCGATGTTGCGCACGCGGTTCAAGGTGATCGGAAACTATCGCCGCGATCAGGACGTCGACGAGGGCATGGAGAACAGCGAAGTCGGCGGCCGCGTGGTTTCCTGGGCGACGCTGAAGGTGAACCAGCCCGGCTGGATCGCGCAGAAACGTCTCGGAATCCTCGTGCAGATAGGCCTCGCGAAACACCCGGACCTGCCCGACGCGCCGCTCCTGACCTCCCTCGCCGCCAGCGACCGCGACCGGGCGCTCCTCGCCTTCGTTTCCTCGGACGCGGAACACGCGCGCGCCATCGCGGCGCCGCGAGGAACGCCGCCGGAACAGGTGTCGATTCTGCGGACGGCGTTCGACGCGATGACGGCGGATCCCGCCTTTGTCGCGGAGGCGCGCGCCGGGCGATTCGATCTCTCCCCGGCGAACGGCGAGGAGACCGCGAAGGCGGTCGAGAGCGAATTGCGGACGCCGCGCGATGTCGTGGACCGCGTGCGCGCGATTCTGAGCGACGATTTGCGGTGAAAGCGGTTCAGCCGAGGCCGGTGCTGAGCGGGCCGAGGAACTTGCTGGACAGCGTCGAGCCGATGGCGCTTGCGCCAACCAGGCAGAGAATCGAGATGCCGGCGCCGATCATGACGTATTCGATCGCCGTCGCGCCGCGCTCGTCTCTCCAGAATGCCCGCAACCTCGCCATGTTCGCCTCCGCGTGGCGCAAGGTTGCCACCAAGAATTTATGATAGGGTTAAACTCGGGGGTCAAAGGACCGTGATTGCTGGAAAGTTCCCGGAGACCATGGACACGGGCGCCAATTCGTTAACGCGATCGCCGGGAATCCCGGGCGCCCGGCGCGGGTCCGCCGTGTTGCCACCAGGCCGGGCTCCGCATATGAAAGCCCGGCGCCGGGTTTCCTGCCGCTTCCCTGACGCATTCGCGGAATTCTGAATGGCACGCGACGTAACCAACGAAACACCCATCGCGTCGCGCGGAGAACTCGTGGCCTGGCTGGCCGAGGGCTGCAAACCCGCGTCCGCCTTCCGCCTTGGCACCGAACACGAGAAGTTTCCGTTTTACCGCGACGACCTCTCGCCCGTGCCCTACGAGGGACGGGCGGGCGCCGGCGGCGTCCGGGCGCTGCTCGAGGGGATGCGCGAGAAGACCGGCTGGTCCCCGATCGAGGACAATGGAAATCTGATCGGCCTCTTCGAGGAGGGCGGCGGCGCCATTTCCCTCGAGCCGGGCGGGCAGTTCGAATTGTCGGGCGCGCCGCTGGACAATTTGCACGAGACCGCGGCGGAACTCGACCAGCACCTCGCCGACGTGAAGGCCGTGGCGGACCGGCACGGGATCGGCTTTCTCGCGCTCGGCATGAGCCCGAAATGGACGCTCGCGGATACGCCGGTCATGCCGAAGAGCCGCTACAGGATCATGTCGAACTACATGCCGAAGGTCGGCTCGCGCGGCCTCGACATGATGTACCGGACCTGCACCGTGCAGGTGAACCTCGACTTCTCGTCGGAAGCCGACATGGTGCGAAAGCTGCGCGTGTCGATCGCCCTTCAGCCGCTCGCGACCGCGCTGTTCGCCAATTCGCCGTTCACGGAGGGCCGTCCCAACGGACGCCTGTCGGAACGCTCGGAAATCTGGCGCGACACCGACAACCGGCGCGCGGGAATGCTGCCCTTCGTCTTCGAGGACGGGATGAGTTTCGAGCGCTATGTCGATTACGCGCTCGACGTGCCCATGTATTTCGTCAAGCGCGGCGAGATCTATCACGACGTCGCCGGCGCGAATTTCCACGATCTCCTCGCTGGACGCCTCGCGGCGCTGCCCGGCGAGCGGGCCACGATGTCCGACTGGGCCAACCACCTGTCGACGATTTTTCCGGAGGTCCGGCTCAAGCGCTATCTTGAAATGCGCGGCGCCGACGTGGGCGACCGCGACCACATCGTCGCCCTCTCGGCGTTTTTCGTCGGGTTGCTCTACGATTCCGACTCGCTCGGCGCCGCCTGGGACCTCGCGAAGGGCTGGACCGCCGCGCAGCGGCAACAATTGCGCGACGACGTTCCCGCGCGGGGTCTCGACGCGGAAATCGCCGGACGCCGGCTGCGCGACATCGCCCGCGAGGCGCTGGCCATCTCGCGGCGCGGGCTGGAGCGGCGTCGCCGGACCGGCGCGGATGGCCGCGACGAAACGCGCTACCTCGATCCGCTCGATGGCTTCGTCGGGCGCGGGCGGGTGCGGGCGCGGGACTGGCTGGACCGGTTCCACGGCGCGTGGGGCGGCTCCGTCGATCCGGTTTTCACCGAGGCCGCCTACTGAAACCGGCGGGAATTCCGGCGTTAAGGCGAATTTGACGCAATCCCGAAACCTTCCGTCAGCGATACCGGTCAAAACCCCCGGCGGAAGCCGCCATTCAGGCTCCTTTAACCGCTGCTTTTAGGAAATTGGGCGCCCTGACCGACCCATTGTCGGCGCAACGGAGGAATGCCTCCAGCGGACAACGGGGCGGCTCATGACGGCGACGGCGGAAACCACGAAATTCATGCGCGCGAGCGACGCGCGGGCGGACGGCGCGGTGCGCGAGGTCGGTTTCGCGCGCGGCGAAATTCTCATCCGGCGCCGTGTTCACGGCATCGAGATGAAGCTTGGCGTTCCCGCGCCGAACTACAAGGGCGTCGTGCTGGCGCTGCTGGCCACGGACTCCGGCCAAAGCTTTTACCGCGTCAGCCTCGCGCATCGCGATCCCGACCTTTCCGTCACCCTGCACGAGGCGCACGACGACAGCGATATCGTCGCCGAGTGGAAATTCTGGGCGAAACGGTTTGGATTGCCGAAATTCATCGAGCGCGAGCCGGGCCGGCTGGAAGGCGCCGAGAAAATGCTGGGCGCCGTGACGCTGGGACGCCGCGAGGGCCTGCGCCGCCGCGGCGCCGCCCTCTCGAAGCGCCGTCCGCGCGCGCCGTTGCGCCGCAAGACTGGCGACGCGGCGATCGCCGCGCAAATCTTCCCCGGCCGCCGCTGATCTGTGAATAGGCGTGGAATAAGGACCCCGTTTTGGGGGTGATCGGCGTCCAATCGGGACCCCCGGAACGCGGGCCCAGATAGGCTTCCTGATTTTCAGGGGGCCTGGATCGAGATGCTGGTCGTGGAGACGATTGCCAAA
>CAISEY010000229.1 GCA_903884435.1 uncultured Hyphomicrobiales bacterium
CGTCAGCGCGAGGCCCAGCGCCAGCGCGGCGGCGGCGGGACGGCGGCGAAACCCGCCAAATCCGCCCGCGAGCCAGATCGACACGATGGCGTCGAGCGCGAGCAGCAGAAACGCGATGGAGACGATGGAGGGACGCAAATCCACCGGCTCGGCCTTGCGCAGCGTTTCGATCACGAGCTTCAATCCATCGAAATTCGCCGGCTCCATCCTGTCGCCGGGCGCCAGCGTGTTGACGGCGGTCAGCGCGTCCGGCGGTCCGTAAAAGCCGGGCGGATGTTCCGCGGTGGCGTAGCCCGCGTAATTGAGCGGGATGGGTTTCGCGGTCAGCGGCGGCGGGCCCAGCGCGCCAAATCCATCGAGCGCGCGCGTCGGCGCGACGGTCTCGGCCGCGTTCGCCTGGGGAGTCGCGGGATCGGCGGCGATCGCCGAACCGTTCTCGACGGCCATCGAGAGAATTCGCCGCAACACGTCGACGAACAGGCCGGACAGCGGCAGGTTCGACCAGGTTGTGTCGGCCGTCACGTGGACAAGAACGACGAGCCCCTTGCCGCGGTGGACGGCGGTGATCAGCGGCGTTCCGTCCGCGAGCGCCGCCCACGTCTTGCCAGGCAGACCCGCCTCGGGTTCGGCCAGCACTTGCCGCGTCACCGTCACCTCGTCCGCGACGTCGATGCCGAACAGCGGACTTTCCCGCTCGAACGGCGAAAGTTTCTTCGGCGTGTCCCACGACAGCGCGCCGCCCAGAACGCGCCCGCCGCGGCGCAGCCGCACCGGCACGAGATCGTCGGTCGCGGCGGCGAGGCGCGTGCCCGCGAAGCGCAGCAGCAAACCGCCCTCGTCGACGAAACGCGCCAGTCGATCGCGCGCGGCGCCGGCGACGACGCCCACGTCGGCGAGGATCATGACGGAGACGCGATCCTCGAGCATGGCGAGAACGGGATCGCCGCGGCCGGGCCGCGGCTCGCGCACGTCGGCGTAGGGCGCGAGCGCCTTGACGAGATAAAACGACGGCGACAGCAGCGGCTGCGCGGTGTCGGCCGTGCCGCCGGAGACGACGCCGACGCGCCGTCGCTTCCAGCGCTCGTCGAGCAGCGTCACGGCGCCGGCGGAATGTTCGTCGGCGATCTCGACCCGCGCGATCTCGTTGCGCAATTCAAGGGGCAGGTCGAAACGGCCCGCCGCCTCCCGCGACGCGCCGAAATCGAACGTGGTCTCGCCGACAGCGATCCCGCGCGTGTCGAGCGCGCGCAACAGACCGGCGGACCGTCCGGCCGCGACGGAGCGCGCCATGTGCACGTCGAGGGAACCCGCGCCATTGTCGGCGCTCGTGATGGCGAGCGCCGGACGATCCTGGGTCATCGCCAATATGTCGCGCCCGCCGAGGCTCGCGGACAGCCCCTCCGCGAAGGCGCGGGCGTTGCCGGACGCGAGCCCGTCGGCGATCCAGAGAACGTCGGCGCCCTTGTTGGCGGCGAGAAAGCGTTGCGCGGCGGGCAGAGCCTCCATGCGGTCGGGAACGTGCGGGCGGGGCTTCAGCGCGCGCAACCGCTCCAGCGTCCGTGTCGCGTCGCCCACGAGCACGTCGCGTCCGCCCTCGGAGACCGGAAGCAAAGCGGTGGGCCGCCCGTCCCGCGCCGCGGAATTCAGCCTTTCGCCCGCCGCCAGAATTCGCTGGTCCCACGTGGGCGCCGACGGCCAGCCGTCGTCGAGGATGACGAGAAGGGCTCCCTTGCCGCCCTCGCCCGGGGGGAGGGGATTCCAGATCGGGCCGGCCATCGCCAGAATGATCAGCGCCGCGAGGCCGAGCCTCAGCAACAGCAGCCACCAGGGCGTGCGCGCCGGCGTTTCTTCCTTCGGCTTCAGGTCGAGAATGAGCTTCAGCGGCGGAAACGCGATCCGCCGCGGCCGCGGCGGCGTGATGCGCAGCAAGTACCAGAGCAGCGGCAGCAGCGCGAGCGCGGCGAGAACCAGGGGCGCGGAAAAACCGAGTGGAAGCCAGCCCATCAGGACGCCTCCGCCGGCGCCGCGGCGCCGCCCGCCTCGAGCCGCGTCCGCAGGGCGAGAAGCGCCTCGGCGGCGGGCCTGTCCGTCCGGTGCAGCGCGAAACTCCAGCCGCGCGAACGGCAGATCGCGCGCACCGCGTCGCGATGCGCCGCGAGCCGGACGAGGTAGTCGCGTTTGAACGTTTCGGCCTCGCCGACGCGCAACCGCGCGTTCGAATCCACGTCGAGAAACTCCGTGTGCCCGCTGAAGGGAAACGTCTCCTCGACGGGATCGGCGATCATCACGAGATGCCCGAGCGCGCCGCGCGAGGCCATGGCGTGGATCGTCGTTTCGATCGCGGCCGGAGGCGACAGGAAATCGCCGACGAGCACCGCTTGCGTCCGCGGCGCGAGCGCCTCCGCCGGCGGCAGTTCGGCGCCGCCATCGCCGCGTTTTTCCTCGTCGATCATCGCTTCGGCGAATCGCTCCACGATGCCGCGCGTCGCCAGCGGCCGCGTCAGGCCTGGAATGCCGACCCGCTCGCCGCCGCGCACGAGCAGGTCGGCCATGGCGAGGCCGAGCACCAGCGCGCGGTCGATCTTGGGCTGCATCGCGAGGCTCGAGACATAGTTCATGCTCGCGGAGCGATCCATCCACACCCAGACGGTGTGAGCGGCTTCCCACTCGCGCTCGCGCACGAAAATACGGCCATCGCGGGCCGATCGGCGCCAGTCGATGCGACTTGTGGATTCGCCCCACACGAAGGGCCTGAATTGCCAGAAGGTTTCGCCCACGCCCGCGCGCCGGCGCCCGTGCACGCCATGCATGACCGTGGCCGCGATCTCCTTCGCGGCGACGAGCAGGGCCGGCAGCCGCCGCGCCAGATCGAGCGCGCCGCGCTGATGCCGGGGATCGGTCCCCGTCTCGTTCCGCTCGAGGAGGCGCGCGTCGATCATGGACTCAGCCGAGCCGTTTCACGAGACGCCCGATCACCCCGGAAATCGTCTCGCCCTCGGCGCGCGCCGCGAAGGTGAGGGACATGCGGTGCTTGAGCACGGGTTCGGCCAGCGCGCGGATGTCGTCGAGCGAGGGCGCGAGGCGCCCGTCGACGAGCGCGCGCGCGCGGGAGGCCAGCATCAGCGATTGCGCCGCGCGCGGACCCGGTCCCCAGGCGATATGCTTCGTGATGGCCGCGTCGCCCTCGCCGGGACGCGCCGCGCGCACGAGATCGAGAATGGCGTCGACGACGCTGTCGCCCACCGGCAGACGGCGCACGAGCCGCTGCGTCGCCATGAGGTCGCCGGCGCTCATCGCCGCCTTCGCCCTGGCCTCGGAATCGCCCGTCGTCTCGATGAGAATGCGCCGCTCGGCCTTGCGGTCGGGGTAAAGCACGTCGATCTGCATGAGAAAGCGGTCGAGCTGGGCTTCCGGCAACGGATAGGTGCCCTCCTGCTCGAGCGGATTTTGCGTCGCGAGCACGTGGAAGGGCCGCGGCAGGTCGTGCCGCTCGCCGGCGACTGTGACGTGATATTCCTGCATCGATTGCAGCAACGCCGATTGCGTGCGCGGGCTGGCGCGGTTGATCTCGTCGGCCATCAGCAATTGCGCGAAAATCGGACCGCGGACGAAGCGGAAGGCGCGCTTGCCGCCCTCGCTTTCCTCCATGATTTCGGAGCCGAGAATATCGGCGGGCATCAGGTCGGGCGTGAACTGCACGCGGCGGGAATCGAGGCCCAGAACGGTGCCCAGCGTTTCGACGAGCTTGGTCTTGGCGAGGCCGGGCACGCCCACGAGCAGGCCGTGACCGCCCGCGATCAGCGTGACGAGCGCCTGCTCGACCACCTGCTCCTGGCCGAAAATGACGTTGGCGATCGCCGCGCGCGCCGCCGCGACGCGCTCGAGCGCGGTTTCGGCCGTCCGCGCAATGGCGTCTTCCATCGATTCGGCGGTGTTGTCCTG
Source organism: uncultured Hyphomicrobiales bacterium (assembly GCA_903884435.1). Classification (GTDB taxonomy): domain Bacteria; phylum Pseudomonadota; class Alphaproteobacteria; order Rhizobiales; family Beijerinckiaceae; genus Terripilifer. The sequence continues at coordinate 3,943 of CAISEY010000229.1, forward strand.
GCTCATCGCGTCTCCTGGCTGGCCGCGCCCCGCGGGCGGCCTCGCTGCGAAATTCGTCCGGCGGTCGCGCGCCAGTGTACACTCGGCGCGACGAGGCGCCAGTCTAGGGGCCCCGCCGGCGTTGTCGATCCATTCGGGATCACAATATCTTGCCTTGCTTCACATTTGTGCAACACATCAGTCACGGACCATTGGCGCGAGATTATGGCGGAGAACGACACGGCGCGGGAAAAGGCCGGCGGCGCGACGCCGTCGCTGGAAGGCCTGACATCGACGGCGAAACAGGCCGCCGGGCGGGGCCCCGCGCCCGTGCATCTGTGGAATCCGCCCTTTTGCGGCGAAATCGGCATGAAGATCGCCCGCGACGGGACCTGGTATTACCAGAACTCGCCGATCGGCCGGCCCGCCATGGTCCGGCTGTTCGCGTCGATCCTGCGGCGCGACCCCGAACGTTACGTCCTCGTCACGCCGGTCGAGAAGGTCGCCATCGAGGTCGAGGACGCGCCGTTTCTGGCGGTGGAAATGGTTGTGGACGACGGCCCGGCGGGTCCGACCCTGCGCTTTCGAACCAATGTCGACGACTGGACGACCGCGGACGCCGGCCACCCCCTTCGATTCGAACCGGGCCCCTCGGGAGGGCTCAAGCCCTACGTGCTCGTCCGCGGGGGGCTGGAGGCGCTCGTCTCGCGCCCGCTGTTTTACGATCTCGTCGAGCGCGGCGAGACGCGCGACATCGCCGGCGAGCCTGTGTATGGAGTTGTGTCCGCCGGGGTCTTTTTCCCGTTGTGCCCGGCGCGCGAGATCGAAGGCCTGACATGACCACGGCGCCCGCCCCCGCCGCGACGCACCCGCCGTTTTCGGCGGAGGATTTGCGCGCCCGCGCGCGGGCACGCCTCAGTCTCGATCCGGCCAGTCTCGATCGCTCCGCGAGCGCCTTCGAACGCTGGGGCGATCATGTTCTCAATCCTGGCGCCTTTCCCGCCGCCGAACGCAAGGGCGGCGCCCCGGCCGCGGTTCTCGTGCCCATCGTCGCGCGCGCAAACGGCGCGACGGTGCTGCTGACGCAACGCGCCTCGCATCTGCGCCAGCATTCCGGCCAGATCGCCTTCCCCGGCGGCAAGATCGACGCCTCGGACGCCTCGCCCGTCGCCGCGGCCCTGCGCGAGGCGCGCGAGGAAATCGGCCTCGACGAACGCCATGTCGAACCCGTCGCCTATCTCGACGCCTATGTGACGGGAACGGGATTTCGCGTGTTTCCCGTGATCGCGCTCGTCACGCCGCCCTTTGAACTCTCGATCAACCGCGAGGAGGTCGACGACGCCTTCGAGACGCCGCTCGAATTTCTCATGAACGAGGCCAACCATCGCCTCGACACGCGCGAAATTTCCGGAGCCCCAAGACAATTCTACGCCATGCCCTGGAACGACCGTTACATCTGGGGCGCGACCGCCGGCATGTTGCGCAATCTCTACGTCCGGCTGTATCGCGAATGAGCGTCACGACACTCGAACGCGCGCGAGCGACGGGCCTCCTCGAAGGCGGTGGATTTCTCCACGATCCCCGCGTGAAGAAAATCTTCGCGACGCTCGATGGCGACGGCGAGGAGACGCGCGTCGTCGGCGGCGCCGTGCGCGACGCCCTGCTCGGCGTTCCCGTTCACGAGATCGATTTCGCCACGACGGCGACGCCCGGGGTCATGCTGGCGCGCGCGGCGGCGGCGGGCTTGCGCACCATCCCGACCGGCGTCGAACATGGCACCGTGACCTTTCTCGTGGATGGCGAACCCTTCGAGGTCACCACCCTGCGCGAGGACGTCGAGACCGACGGACGCCGCGCCCGCGTCCGGGTCGGGCGGAGCTGCGAACAGGACGCCCGGCGCCGTGACTTCACCAGCAACGCGCTTTCGGTCGCGGCCGACGGAACGCTTCACGACTACGCGGGCGGCCTCGCCGACCTCGCGGCGCGGCGGGTGCGCTTCATCGGCGAGGCGCGCCAGCGCATCAGCGAGGATTACCTGCGCTCGCTGCGCTTCTTCCGCTTTCACGCGGCGCGCGGCGGCGAGACGATGGACCGGGAGGCCTTCGACGCCATCGTCGCCGAGCGCGCCGGCCTGCTCACGCTTTCGCGCGAGCGAATTCACGCCGAACTCTTCAAGATGCTGATCGCCGACCGCGCCGCGGCGGTCGCCGCGGACATGTCCGGCGCCGGACTTTTGCTGCCCCTGCTCGGAGGCGTCGACCGGCCCGCCCGCCTCGCCCGCGTCGCCGCCATCGAGGCCGCGAGGGACGAGGCCGCCGACGCGACGCTGCGCTTCATCGCGCTCTGCGTCACGACCGGGGAGGACGCCAAACGGCTGCGCGACCTGTTGCGGTTGTCGAACCACGAGGCGTCGCGCGCCCGCGCCGCCGCCAACGCGCGCGCGGGCCTTCACGGACGCGAGGCGCCGCCCTCGCCGCGCGAACTTTACGCGCTGCTCTATCGCCACGGACGACAGGGCGCGCGCGACGCGCTCACCCTCGCCCACGCCGAAAGCCTCGCGAAACCGGACGACGCCGGCTGGCTCTCCGCCTGGCGCTTTCTGCGCGACACGCCGGAACCCCGGTTGCCGTTCAGCGGCGCGGACATCATGACCCGCGGCGTGCCCGCCGGCGCGGAAGTCGGCAGGATCCTGAAAAGATTGCAGGCCGCCTGGATCAGGGCCGGCTTTCCGAAGGCCCCGGCCTCGCTCGCCCGGCTGCTCGACGAGGCGATCGCCGGCGGGACTCCCCGCGGGGGCGGCGACGCGCTATAATGCTCGCGAGTTGAGTTGGAGCCGCGCATGAGTATCCGGCGCAAGACCCCGGCGGACGTGGCCCGCGCGCTTTCCGCGCGCAGCCATGAATTCGCGCGCGCGAAACAGACCGACAGCGGCGCGTGGCGGCGCGAGACCTTCACCATGCCGCGCCCCGAGTCGCGCGACAAGGCGCGCGAATTCTTCAGCCGCTTCCCGAAGGCCGCCTACATGACGGAAGTCGAACACTGGCGCGAATTGTCCGACGGGCGCATCGAATTCACCATGCGCCGGCTGCCGACGGCGGATTGACGCTCAGCCCGTCTCCACGTCCGGCGTTTTCCACGCGAGATGCTGCCCGCCGTCGACGGCGATCATCTGGCCCGTGACGCCGCGCGCCCGGGCGAGATAAAGCACCGCGTCGGCGATTTCGCCGGGCTCCACCGCGCGGCCCAGCGGCACCGCGGCCGCCTCGCGCGCGAAGCCCTCCGCGCCGTCCATGTTATTCGCCAGCGTCGGGCCTGGCCCCACCGCGTTGACGCGAACGCGCGGGGCGAAGGCTTGCGCCATGGTTTGCGTCGCCGTCCACAGCGCCGATTTCGACAGCGTGTAGGAAAAGAACCTCGGATTGAGCCGCCAGACACGCTGGTCGACGATGTTGACGACGCAGCCCTCGCGTCCGGCCGGCAGCGCGGCGACGAAGGCGGACGACAGTTGCACCGGCGCCCGCAGATTGACCGCCATGTGCCGCTCGAACAGCGCCGCGTCGAAAACCCCGGCGCCATCGGCCTCGAACGCCGACGCGTTGTTGACGAGCAGCGTGACCGGCCCGATGGCCGCCGCCCTTTGCATCAGAGCGTGCGTCTGCGCGGCGTCGCCGAGATCGGCGATCAGGACTTCGGCGCGCCCGCCGCGGGATTCGATCTCGCGGGCGAAGTCCGCCGCCTCCGCGCGCGAACGCGGGCTCGCGTGCAGCAGCACGCCATGGCCTTCGCTCGCGAGCCGCCCGGCGATCGCGCGTCCGATGCGCCGCGCCGCGCCCGTGACGAGCGCGAACTCCCCCGCGAAGTTCGCCTTGCCTGCCTTCGCCATGCCCGCTCCATCTCGCCGCGCGATGTCCCGCCCAGAATAGCGGGTGCGCGGGAGATGTCGATTGCGGCGTCTCGCGCGAACCGTGGCGCGATTGTGGCGCGAGCGCGAACAGAAAAACCGCCGGAATTAACGGTTCGTTGACGACGACAGTCCGCGCGGGGCAATTCCGGCGTCCGGCTCGTCGCGGCGGATACTTTCAAAGACTGCGTTAATTTCCGGTTAACCATGTTTCGCGGCGCCACAAATCGAACGATTCCCGCCGTTCACGGGCCATATTCGCGATCGATCATGCGCCGGTCGAAAGGCGGCTCTCGCCTCTTTCGCCTGAATTCAACGTGATTTCCACTGGAGCCTTCATGAAAATCTCGATTGCCGCCGCCACGCTCGCCGCCTTCGCCACGACCGCCGCCAGCGCCGCCGATCTGCCCCGCCGCACCGACGCCGCGCCGCCGGCGCCCGTCTTCACCGCGGCGCCCGCCTTTTCGTGGACGGGCTTTTATGTCGGCGTCAACGGCGGATACGGCTTTGGCGGCTTCACCAGGGGCGGCGATCCCCTGTTCGGAAACGCCAGCGGCGGACTCGTCGGCGGAACGCTCGGCTACAACCAGCAATTTGGCTCCGCCGTGCTCGGCCTCGAGGGCGACTGGGGCTGGTCGGGAATTCGCGGCTCCAGCACGCTCGCCGGTCCCGCGCTCGCCAGCTCCCGCCTCACGAACCTGATGACCGCCCGCCTGCGCGCCGGCTATTCCATCGACCGCGCGTTGCTGTTCGTCAGCGGCGGCTACGCCGGCGGAACGCTCCGCTCGTCGTTGATCGACGCGACGCTGCCGCCCGGCTCCCAGTCCTTCACGACGAGCAACTGGAACAACGGTTTCGCGCTCGGCCTCGGCGCTGAATACGCCTTCACGAAGAACGTCTCGGCGAAGTTCGAATATCTCCACGTCGGCCTCGCGGACAAGCCGATCTTCGCCCCCCCGCGCGCCACGACCACGGGACTGCAAAGCAACATCCTGCGCGCCGGCGTCAACTATCGCTTCTGACGCGCCGCGGCGGAAGACCGGGAGAACCCGGCTTTCCGCCGCGGGCCGTCTTTTCCCCGCCATCAAGAAGGCCTAGAAAGCGATCCATCCGTCACTTTGACGGCAAAGGAGATTGCAATGGGACTTTTGAGTTTCGCCAAGACCGTTGGCGCGAAGATTTTTGGCGGCACCGAAGCGAAGGCCGCGCCCGCGGAGGAATTGAAAAAGGAAATCGAGAAGCACGGCCTCGACGCGTCAAACGTCAAGATCGAGGTCGATGGCGACAAGGTGAAGGTCTCCGGCGCCACCGCCTCGACGGAACAGGCGGAAAAAATCGCCATCGCCATCGGCAACACCGTCGGCGTCTCCACCGTCGAGAACAACATCGCTCCCGCGAAGGTCGAGCCGGAGTCGCAATTCTACACCGTCAAGTCCGGCGACAATCTCTGGAAGATCGCCGAGCATTTCTACGGCCACGGCAAGGGCGCGAAGAACGACGTGATCTTCGAGGCCAACAAGCCGATGCTGACGCATCCCGACAAAATCTATCCGGGCCAGGTGCTGCGGATTCCGCCGCTGTCCTGATCGTCCGGGGCTCGGGACATCGCGTGGCGCGGACCCCGGTCCGCGCCATTGCTTTTGCGGCGCGCCCGCGTCACCCTGCGCCCGCGCCGGGACGGAGCCTGGCGGGAGGATCGCCGGGAATGAATCGCGTGAAACGGGCGCTGGCCGCGCTGATGTCGCTCTGTTGCGCGGGCGCGGCGCGCGCCGACGACGTGGCCGACTTTTACCGCGGCAAGACGATCACTTTCTACATCGGCTACGAGCCCGGCGGCGCCTACGATCTCTACGCGCGGATGATCGGCAAGCACCTCGGCAAACACGTGCCGGGCAATCCCTCCATCGTGCACTCCAACATGCCGGGCGCCAGCACGATGGTGCTTGGCAACAATCTCGCCAGCCTCGCCCCGCGCGACGGAACCGCCATCGGCGCGGTCAATTCGGCGCTGATCTTCGATCCGCTCTTCAACGGCGCGAATTCGCGCGCCCGCTTCAGGGGGCCCGAAATGTCGGCGCTCGGCAACGCCGTGAGCGCGGCCGCGGTGCTGTTCTCGTGGAAGTCGTCGGGCGTGACGAAGTTCGAGGATCTCAGGACGAAGCCGCTCGTCATCGGCGCCATGACCAAGACGGGCGACACCTATGTCCTGCCGGCGGCGGTGAAGAAAATCATCGGCCTCGACGGCTTGCGCATCGTCACCGGCTATCCCGGCACGCGCGAGGTCGTGATGGCGCTCGAGCGCGGCGAGGTGCAGGGGCGCGTGTGGGACATGGAGGGCATCCGCTCCGTGCGCCCGCAATGGCTGACGGACGGCTCGATCAACCTGCTGGCGCAAATGGCGCCGGAACGGATGCCGGAGGTGCCCGCCAGCGTGCCGCTGGCGAAAGACTTCATCCCCGACGAGGCGGACCGCCGCGCGCTCGACGTGATCTTCCTGCCGACCATGATGGCGCGGCCCTATATCGCGCCGCCCGGCCTTCCGCCCGATCGCCTCGCCGCCCTGCGCAAGGCATTCATGGCCACCTTCGCCGATCCGGACTTTCTCGCGGACATGCAAAAGGCCCAGGCCGGCGTGCAGCCGATGTCGGGCGAGGACATGGAAAAGCGGATCGCGGCGGCCTACGCGCTGCCGGAGGCCACGATCCGCCGCATCCGCGAGATCGTCGCCGAATAGAATCCATTCAACTCAACGCGAAACATCACGAGGAGGAAAGCATGATCGATCTCTACTTCTGGACGACCGACAATGGCTACAAGGCCCGCCAGGGTCTCGAGGAAAGCGGACTTCCGCACACGCTCAGGACCGTCAACATCCGCAACCGCGAACAATTCGCGCCGGATTATCTGAAGATCAGCCCGGGCCACAAGATTCCCGCCATCGTCGACCGCGACGGGCCCGGCGGCAAGACCATCAGCCTGTGCGAATCCGGCGCCATTCTGAAATACGTCGGCGAGAAAGCCGGCAA
>CAISEY010000230.1 GCA_903884435.1 uncultured Hyphomicrobiales bacterium
GCGACGCCGGGCGCGGCGATGGCCGGAGACGCCGGGGCGCCGCGGGACGATGGCGCCGCCGGGCGCCGCGCCGCCGGCGCCGCGCCGCGACGGCCGAAGGTTGCGGCTCTGGTCTTCGACATGAGCCGTTTTTACGCCATGATTATTGATGGAATATTTCCGGATAATCAGTCGAACAGCGATTTTCGTTTCACCGGGCCGGAAACACGCGCGTCGGTCCGGCCTAGATTCAGCCCCCGGCGAAATCCGGCGACGCGGCGCGTTGCGCGTGAACGATTTGAGGCGGCTGAAGGGAGGAATGGTCCAGCGCGCGCGGCGCGGGCTGGCGGGTCAGCGCGAAGGCGTTGACGAGAGTCGCGAGACACAGCAGCGCTACAAGACCGATGGACAGGTTGAACTGGCGGCGCGCCGCGGCCGGATCGATGCCGCGAATGAAGCCGGCGTCGTCACACGCCAGGCTGGCCGCGTGATTGCGTGAATTGCCGCGCATGGTTCTCTCCTCGCGGGCCGTTCCGGCTGGCCGCGGGTCTCGTTTGAAACAGACGGCGGCCGGTCGCCGGGGGCTCGCGCACGCGAGAGGTTCGCGCCACGCTCGTGGACATAGATAGTCACGGGCCGGCCCGCGCGAGGGGTGCGTCCGCGCACAAGCGCGTGATCGCCGCGTGACTCAGGCCGCGGGCGCCGGCGGGCGGACGCGCAGGTATTTCATCGTCGCGCCCAGCACGAGGGCGGCGACGGCGAAACCGCCGACGACGTCCACGAGGTAATGAAAGCCGAATTTCGGGGTGCTGGCGATCAGCAAGACGTTCACCGGCAGGAGGCACCACCACAATTTCCGCAATGGCCAGGAGCCGACGAGAAACAGCAGGGCGAGATAGGTGTGGAAACTCGGGAAGGAGACAATGCCGGTGAGGCGGTCCATGTCGAGCAGCACGAGCCTGCCGTCGCGCACCTGGAGATAATCGTCGGTCAGCCTGAACCCGGAGACGAGATGGCGCGCGTCCGAGAGGTCGAGCGTGTAAAGCGCGCGGGCGTCGATGGCGGGGACGAGGAAGGCGATCAGCACGGTCGCCGTCGCGCCGAGCGCGAAGCCGTTCATGAACACGCGCAGCCAGCCGAGCCGGCCCCACAAGAGCAGGCAGGTCGGGATCAGGAAGTCCTGCCAGGCGATGGAGCCGTAACATTCCTCCATCGCCGCGAGCAGCCGCGGCGAGGCCGAGAGCGTGTCGGTGTAGGCCTTCCAGTCGAAGCCAAGGGCCTGGTCGATCCGCGACAGGACGGGCGCCCGCTCGGGGCCGGCGGCGGCCAGCATGACATAGGAAAACACGATGAAGACGATGCCGTAATAGATGAGTTCGGCGACCATCAGCGTTCCCGCCGCGAGGCGCGGGGCGGGCCGGGCCGTCGAATAGAGCCAGGCGGCGGCGAGCATGAAGGCGACGACGCCGATGGCGATGGAAAGGCCGCCCGGTTCGATTTGCAGGCCCAGCGCCCGCGCGCCGCCGAAGGTCAGGAGCGTGACGACGAAGACGACGGCCCGTGTGAAGGAATCGAGACGCGCGAGGCGGACCGGGTCGAATGTCCCCACGTCGCGGCCGAGGCGGGCGGCGCCCGGCGCGGCGAAATCGATGTCCTTTTCGATGGACGCCGCCTGGGGCCGGACCATGTTGCGCAGGGCGGCGACGAGGCCAGGGCTCGCGGCGGCGGGCGCGGAAACAGTCTCGGACATGCGGATTTTCCCCGTGGGCGGGCCAAAACTCGCATCGCCGCGTTGAGAATGAATTAACCGTCGGGGGGTTCCCGGGGCTTTTTCCCGCGCCGGATTTTCAATTGCCCCGGGGCGGGGTTGCGCTTATGGTCCGCGCCGCCCGCGCGGGCTTGCCCCGCCCCGCCCGTCAATCCCCAGGAGACCCAAATGTCGTTCCTCGCCGGCGCCGTGACCCGTGTGAAGCCGTCAGCCACCATGGTGCTGACCCAGCGGGCCCGCGACCTCAAAAACTCCGGCCGCGACATTATCTCGCTTTCGGTCGGCGAGCCGGACTTCGACACGCCCGACCACATCAAGGAGGCGGCCATCGCCGCGATCCGCCGCGGCGAGACGAAGTACCCGCCCGTGCTCGGCATCGTGCCGCTGCGCGAGGCCATCGCCGCCAAGTTCAAGCGCGAGAACGGCATCGACTACAAGGCCAGCCAGACCATCGTTGGCACCGGCGGCAAGCAAATTCTGTTCAACACTTTCCTCGCCACCTGCGACGAAGGCGACGAGGTCATCATTCCC
>CAISEY010000231.1 GCA_903884435.1 uncultured Hyphomicrobiales bacterium
CGACATACAGGCTCGCGCCGTGGATGTCCGTCTACGCGAGCTATTCGGAAGCCAACCGCGCGCCCACCGCCTATGAAAACTCCTGCGCGGACGCGGCCAATCCCTGCATTCTCCAGAATTTTCTGGCCTCGGATCCCCCGCTGAAACAGGTTGTGTCCAAATCCATCGAATTTGGCGCGCGCGGTTCGCACGATTTCGGCGCCGCCGTCGGCGCGCTGACCTGGAAGGCCGGATTTTTCTCCGCCCGGAACTTCGACGATATTCTCACCCTGCCCTCGCTCGTTCAGGGACATGGATATTTCGCCAATATCGGGCGCACGAAGCGCGAAGGCGTCGAGCTTGGCGTGGCGCTGCAACGCGACAACGTGCGACTGCGCGCCGATTACGCGCTCGTCAGCGCGACGTTCCAGACCGCGGCGACGCTGGCGACCAACGATCCCTCGGTCGCGTCCGGGACGGAGTCCGTCAATCCTGGCGACACGCTGCCCGGCGCGCCGCGTCACCGGCTGAAGATTGGCGTCGACATCGAGGTGACGTCCCGGTTCCGGGTGGGCCTCGACTGGCTTTACACGAGTTCGTCGTGGCTGCAGGGCAACAGTTCCAACCGCCCGACGGTTGTTTATGGCGGCGTCGCCTACGCGGGCAAGACGCCCGGCTACGGCATCCTGAATTTCAGCGCGTCCTACCGGATCAACGACAACTTCGAGGTTTACGGGCTCGTCAACAATCTGCTGAACAAGCATTATTTCACGGGCGGCGCTTTTTACGACCCCTCCGCCATCGGACAGGGCGTGTTCGCCGGCTCGCCAGATCCGCGCACCATGGGGCCGGGCCAGCCGATCGCCGCCCATGGCGGCGTGAAGGTCAGGTTCTAGCGTCGCCCCGGCGGATCGGGCTATGGACCGGACATGAACATCGAGGATCCGCGAGCCCCCGCGATCGAGCTGGAGCGGGAGGATTCCGCCGCCCCCGGAATTGCGCTTCCGCCGGCGTTCGAGGAATGGACGGACCCGTCGCCCTTTGCTCCCGAGCGCCCGGAAACGCCTCCGCCGCGCCGGCGGAGGGGGCGCGTCGCTCTCGCGATGGCGCTCTCCGCCCTGCTGCACGCCGGCGGGCTCGCCCTGTTCCTGTTCGCGCCGGCGCCCGTGAACGACGAGCCCGAGGTGCTGGAAATCCCGGTGGAAATGGTCGAGGCCGCGAACGAGCCCCCGCCGCCGGTCGTTCCGATGACGGAGCCGCCGCCGGAGCCGGAACCGCCGCTTCCAGAGCCCGCGCCCGAACCCGATTCGCCGACGGTCGAAGCCGCGCGCGAGGCGCCGCCGCCCGAACCGGTCCCGGAGCCGCCTGTCGCGGTCGTCGAGCCCGCGCCGGATTCCGCGCCGCCGCCTGAACCAGCGGTGGAATTTATTCCTTCGCCGGTCGTCAGGCCGCCCGGGTCCGAGCCCAAACCCGACCGGCCGAAACGCGTGGAGCCAGAGCCGCGGCCGCGCCGCCCCTCCGCCGAGCGCAAACCGGAGCCGCGTCCGGCGCCCGCGCGTCCGGCTGTCGAAAGGCCGCCCCCCGCTCAGCCGGCCGCCCCCTCCCCCGCCGCCATCGGCGCGTGGAAAAGCGCGATCGCGGGACGAATCGCCGCGAACAGGACCTATCCGGAGAGCGCCCGGGCGCGCGGGGCGGCGGGAACCACGATCGTTTCCCTGTCCATTGGTCCGGGCGGCGCGCTCGCGGGCGCCTCGGTCACCCAATCGAGCGGCCAGCCCGACCTCGACGCGGCGGCGATGTCGGCGGTGCGCCGCGCCGCGCCCTTTCCGCCGCCGCCGCCCGGCGCGCCGCGCGGCTTCTCGGTTCCGTTCCGGTTCGGCCTGCGTTGACTTGGCCAGCGGCGGCGCGATACGACTGCGCGGTCACACACCGGTTGATTTCATGCAGTTCCGCACCGCCAAATTCGGCATCGGCCAGGTCGTCCGTCACCGGAAATATCCGTTCCGCGGCGTGATTTTCGACGTCGATCCGTCCTTCTCGAACACCGAGGAGTGGTGGATGTCGATCCCGGAGGAGGTTCGTCCAACGAAGGACCAGCCCTTCTACCATCTCTTCGCGGAAAACGCGGAAACCGAATATGTCGCCTATGTCTCGGAGCAGAACCTGCTGCTCGACGAGACGCGCGAGCCGGTGCGCCATCCACAGATCAAGGAAATGTTCGTGCGCTCGCGCGACGGCGGCTACAGGCTGAAAGCCGCCGCCCGGAACTGACGGGGCCGGAACAAGCCAGCCCCGGAATCGAAACGCGCGGAGCAAGCCCCGCGCGTTTTGTCGTTTCCGGAGGGTCGCTCAGCGCGGCGCGGGGGCCGGGGCGGGCGCGGCGCCGGGCGCTTGCGACTCAAGCCGCTTGCGCTCTTCCTCCGCCTGCTTCTGCATGGCGTCCTGAAGCTGTTTCTGCTGCTCCTCGAGCACCTTCGGATCGATCGGCGGGCCGTCGAAGGCCTTGCCAAATCCCGTCAGCGGAATGACGAAGGTGACTTCGGCGTTGACCTGGTTCTTCACGACGACGTTGAGGACCGTGCCCTTCTTGATCGTGTCGATGGTCGCGGTCTTGACCTTCGATTCCGCGAAACAGCCGTTCGGGAAGCAGATTTCGAAGCGCCCCTCGAGCGCCGCGCCGCGATCCACGGAGAAGCGAATGCCCGGCGGCAGCAAAAGCGCCGGCGGCAGCAGCAGGCGGACGATCTTGTTGTCGTCGCCCTTCACGTCATACATCGCGACGGCGAGCACCGGCGGCTGGTCGGCGGCGACGCCGAAATCGCGGGTCGTGTAGCAAATTTCCTTGTTGGCGGCCTGGTCCTTGCCGCACACCTTGGTCCAGTCAGCCTGGGATGGCTGCAATTCCACGCGCTGGCCGGCGGGCGGCTGGCCGGGGGCGGGCGCGGCCGGAGCGGGCTGCGCCTGGGGAGCGGGCGTCGCGGGACGCGGGGCGGCGGGACGCGGGGGTTGCTGGGCGAATGAAGCGCCGCCCGCCGCCAGGATCGATCCCGCCACGAGGGCGGCACGAAAACGCATTGTGGAGACCGGCATTCTGCTTCCTTTCGAACGGGCTTCCGCTGTCCTGACGGCAACGGTCGCAATCTTCCGCGGGGGCGGCGATCCGCCCGCCGGCGCGCGGCGCGCGCCAGCACTTCCACCGTGAATGCGGCGAGAGATTGACCGCGCCCTCTTAGCCGCTTCGCCCACCCATTTCCAGCGCGAAGGCGCCCTTTTTCCAGGCGATTCCGGTTTTCGCCGCCCCGCCGCCCGCCGCGATGACCGAGCGGCGACTTTTCGTCCGGAAACAGCGGGACACTCCTGGGGATTCCGCCTAGCATCAGCCATGATTTTCTCGCCGATTCGCGACTTCCTGCCCGCCTTCGCGGCGGCCGGCGCGGCGGCGGCGCTTTGCCTCGCGCCGGCGGGCGCGGCCGATTCGGACGGCCCGCGACACGCGATCGCCATGCATGGCGAACCGGCGCTGCCGTCGGACTTCGCCTCCCTGCCCTATGCGAATCCCGACGCGCCGAAAGGCGGCGCGCTGCGCCTTGGCGTCCAGGGCGCCTTCGACAGCCTCAATCCCTTCAACGTGAAATCCGGCTCCGCCGTCCAGGCGCTCGTCGGCAACGTGTTCCAGTCCCTGATGGCGCGCAACTTCGACGAGCCCTTCACGCTCCACGGGCAGATCGCGGAGTCCATCGAGACGGACGCGGATCGAACGCGCGTGACCTTCCGCCTCGATCCGCGCGCGCGATTCTCCGATGGATCGCCGCTGACCGCGACGGACGTCCGCTTCACCTTCGACCTCCTGCGCGACAAGGGGCGACCGCAATTCCGCGCCGCCTTTTCGCTCGTCAAATCCGTCGAGACGCCGGACGCCCGGACGATCACCTATGATCTTTCGGGCGCCAACGACCGGGAGTTGCCGCTCATCCTCGCGCTGATGCCGGTGCTGCCGGCCCATCGCGTCGACGCCGTCCAGTTCACCGACGGCGGGTTTTCCATACCCGTCGGCTCCGGCCCCTACACGGTCGCCTCCGTCGATCCGGGGCAGGCGGTGGTGCTGAAGCGCGACCCGGACTTCTGGGCCAGGGACTTGCCGGTCAACCGCGGGTTTTACAATTTCGACGAGATCAGGATCGAGTTCTACCGGGATCCCGCGGCGCTTTACGAAGCCTTCAAATCGGGGCGGCTCGACTATCGCGAGGAAACAAATCCGCTGCGCTGGCGCGGCGGATACGATTTTCCCGCCATTCGCGACGGTCGCGCGCGGGTCGACCAGATCGCCACGGCCGCGCCGAAGGGGATGCAGGGTTTCGCCTTCAACACGCGGCGCGCCCCGTTTCAGGATCCGCGCGTACGCGAGGCGCTGGCGATGCTGTTCGACTTCGAATGGCTCAACGCCAATCTGTTCGGAGGGCTCTACCGACGCACGCGGAGTTTCTTCGACGAGTCGGAACTCGCCTCGGTCGGCGTTCCCGCGAGCCCGGCGGAGCGCGCGCTGCTGGCGAGATGGCCGGACGCGGCGCGCGAGGACATTCTCGAGGGACGCTGGTCGCCGCCCGCCAGCGACGGCTCGGGGCGCGACCGCGCGATGAGCCGCCGCGCGCTCGTCCTGCTGAAACAGGCGGGCTACGCGATCCGCGACCGGAAGTTGCGCGACATCGCCACGGGAACGCCGCTCTCCTTCGAGATCATGACCTCCGACCGGGCGCAGGAGCGCCTCGCCACCCATTTCGCCAACGGGCTCGCGCGGGTCGGCGTCGAGGCGCGCGTGCGCGTGGTCGACGAGGTGCAATACCAGCGTCGTCGCCAGAAATTCGATTTCGACGTGATGCCCGGGATCTGGAACGCCTCGGCCTCGCCCGGCAACGAACAGCGCACGCGCTGGGGCTCGGAAAGCGCCGCGCAGGAAGCCTCCTTCAATCTCGCGGGCGCGCGTTCGCCGGCGATCGACGCGCTGATCGACGACATTCTCGCGGCGCGCCGGCGCGAGGACTTCGTCACGGCGGTGCGCGCCCTCGACCGGGTGCTGCTCTCCGGATTTTATATCGTCCCGCTGTTCCATTCGCCGGAACAATGGTTCGCGTATTCGACGAAGCTCGCGCGTCCCGCGCGGTCCGCCCGATACGCCGCGCCGTTGTTCGGCGCAACTCTCGACACATGGTGGAGGAAGTCGCCATGAACATGACAGCCGCGGCCCGGGCCGGCGCGTCCGATCCCTTCGCGTCCTTCGATCTCGACACGCTGGTCGCGGGCGCGGCCCGGTTGCGGCCCGACCGGCTGGCGCTCGCGGATGGGGCCGGGGCGCGGCTGACCTACGCCGAACTCGACCAGCGCGCGACGACGCTCGCGGCGCAACTCGTCGAACTCGGGCTCGTGCAGGGCGAACTCCTGCTGATTTCGGCCAGCGCGCGCGCGGCTCCGATTGTCGCCCTGATCGCCGCCGCGCGCGCGGGGCTCGACGTGGCGCTGGCGCCGCCGGGCCTCGACGGCGCCGGGCTCGCGGCCTTCGCGATGGAAACAGGCGCGGTCGCCGCGGCGGGCGAGGCGAGTTACGGGGGCCTCTCGCCGCTCGACGCCCTGTTTCTCGCGGCCGCCTCCGCGCCCCGCGTCCGTCTCGTCTGCGGCTTTGGCGACGGGGCGGGCGATGGCGCTGTCGCTCTCGACTGGAACAACCCCGAGGCGCGCCCGCTGCCTGTCCGCCGGCGCGCGGCGCGCGATTGCCAGATCGTCACGCCCGGCGCCGCGGGCGTTTTGCGCCACGGCCAGCAGGCGCTTGTCGCGGCGGCGCTGGAACTGCTTTCGCGAGCGCGCGTGGGCATGAACGATCCCGTGCTCTCGACGCTGGCGCCGGCGAGCCACGCGGCGCTCGCCGCCGGGCCCTTCGCGGCCCTGCTCGCGGGCTGCGCGCTGCACATGCACGGACCGTTTTCCGCGAGGGAATTTCTGGCGACGCTCGACGCCAGCGCGCCCGTCCATCTCGTCGCGCCGCGCGCGCTCGCGGACGCGCTCGCCAGGGGCGGACAGAGCGAAAAGGCGTTCGCCTCGCTGATGCTGACGGGCAACGGCTCCGC
>CAISEY010000232.1 GCA_903884435.1 uncultured Hyphomicrobiales bacterium
CGATCTCTTTCCCGCACGAGGCCGAGCAGGTCGCCTTCGCGGCCGATCTGTTCGATGATCGATTCGAAGTCGCGGGTGCGCGAGGCCCGTCCGTTCGTGTCCTTGTGCCGGAAAACCTCGCGTGAAAACGAATCGATTTTCATGCCGACCCGCTCGAGAGCGTCCGCCATGCGGTCGATCAGCGCCTCGATCAGGCCGAACATGATCTGTTCGCCATTGGCGCACGACACCGCGCCGGAGCGCGCGGCGCGCAGCGCGTAGGCGTGAAACGGCCTCGGCTCCTCGTAACGCACCGTCACCAGCGCGCCCGCCTTGAGGATGAACGTGATCGGCGAACTCACGGGCTCTTCGGTGTCGAGCTGGCTCAAGGCCGTGATCGTCATGAATTCCGCGCCATTGTCGCTGTACAGACGGGCGGAGATTTCAATTTCCTGCATTTCCTCGCGGGTGGGAATTGCGATGCCGAGGATGTTTTCGACAAACCGGGTTTCCGGCGGCGCCGGCGAAAGCAGGTCGATCCAGGGCGCCGGCGGCGCGGGTTCGGGCTGCGTCGACGCGTCCGTCGTCGAAACATCGCGGCCGACGAGGCAATCGTTTTCCTTGCTGTAAATTCTCAACATGTTGCTTCCCCCGCCGCGCCGGAGGGGGAAGCCTCATGCGAGCATCAGGCCTTTTTTCCCGCCGGTCGCGGCCCGCGCGTTCGACAAAGTCCGTCGGCGTTCATCCCTCGCGAATTCTCCGCGAGCCCCGCGGCGACGCGGCGGGCCTCGAAGGCGTGCCACCGACTTCGCGCCGCGTCAACAACCATGCGCGTCGCGATTTCGTCGTCAAAACGTCACGCAGGACATGCTGTTGGCGCGCAGAACTGAATCCTGGCCGAAGCGCGCGCGGTACGCGGTCCGGATCGCCTCGATCAAGGTTTCCGTCGCGGCGCCGGGCGGCGCGAGCAGGATCAGCATCCAGCTTCGCTCGCGGACGATGGCGCCCGAAGGGGACCGCCACTGGCCGCGCCCCTCGAACCAGGTGAGTCCGTCGGGAAAGCGCGGGGTTATCTCCGCGTCGACGAAGGCGTCCCAGTCCTCGCGGGAAACGTCCGCGCCGTTCGCGCGCGCGCCGCCGAAAAACAGTTCAAATCGCGCCATCGATCGCGCCTCGCGCGGGCAGGCGAAACCCATGGCGTCCGGCGCGCCGGTTTGCGCGGCGGCCGGAGCCGCGGCGAGAAGCGTCGCGAGCAGACCGGCGATGGTCCGCGTCGCGCCCATGTCAGCTCTCCGCCGCCGCCATTTGCGAGGCCTGGTGCTCGGTCATCAGCGCGTCGACGATCTCGTCCAGCGCCTCTCCGGTCATTACCTTGTCGAGCTTGTAGAGCGTCAGGTTGATGCGATGGTCGGTGACGCGGCCCTGCGGGAAATTGTAGGTGCGGATGCGCTCGGAACGGTCGCCGGAGCCGACCTGCGACTTGCGGTCGGCGGCGCGCTCGTCGTCGAGCTTCTGCCTCTGCATGTCGAACAGCCGGGATTTCAGCAGCATCATGGCGCGCGCCCGGTTCTTGTGCTGGGAGCGCTCCTGC
>CAISEY010000233.1 GCA_903884435.1 uncultured Hyphomicrobiales bacterium
GCGCGCCAGCTCGAAGGCGACGCGGCCGATGCGCTCGATTTCGTAGGTGTCGTAAACCTGGGTGTCGATGCCGCGCTTCTGGCCGTTGCCGAGGTCGATGATCTGTTTGGGCTCGCCGAAATAGACGCCGCCGGTGAGTTCGCGCACGATCATGATGTCGAGATCCTCGACGATCTCGCGCTTCAGGGAGGATGCGTCGGCCAGCGCCGGATAGCAGATGGCGGGGCGCAGATTGGCGAAGAGTCCGAGATCCTTGCGCAGACGCAGCAGGCCGGCCTCGGGACGCACGTCATAGGGCACCGCGTCCCATTTCGGGCCGCCGACGGCGCCGAACAGAACCGCGTCCGCCGCCTGGGCGAGGGCCATGTGCTCCTCGGAGATCGACGCGCCATGGGTGTCGTAGGCGATGCCGCCGACGAGGCCGCGCTCGATCTCGAAGGAGGCGATTCCCGCCTCGCCCATGAATTTCGCGACCTTCTCGACTTCCGCCATCACTTCGGGGCCGATGCCGTCGCCGGGCAGGAGGAGGAGCTTGTAGGAGGCCATGTCGGTTCATCCAGGGTTGGGAAAGCTGGCGCGCTTGATAGGGGCGGGACGGGGAGAGGGCAAGGGGGCCGCCGGCGGCCCGTCAGCCGAACCGCGCCCGGTCGTGCGGCCGGCCGTGGTCGATCCACGGCCCCAGCGGAATGATTCCGCTGGACTTGATCGGTCCCGCCGGGCCGAAGACGCCGCGTTTCATGCCCTCGATGTCGCAAACTTCGGCGACGCCCGGCGTCTGCCAGAGGTCGCGCAGGTAGTTCGAGAGATTGGGGTAATCCTCGATGCGCCGCAGGTTGCACTTGTAGCCCTGGTAGGAAATCGGATCGAAGCGCACGAGATTTGGAAACAGGCGCCAGTCCGCCTCGGTCTGGCGCGGGCCGCAGAGATAGCGTTGCTCGCCGAGCCGCTCCTCCAGCGCGTCGAGCGTCCGGAACAGAAGATGGAAGCTCTCCTCGTAGGCGGCCTGCGTCGAGGAGCGGCCGCAGCCGTTGACGGCGTTGTTGACGCCCTTCAGCGTGAATTCGTTCATCGCGTCGATTTCGGCGCGCAGGGCCTCGGGATAATAATCGGGCGTCGGCGGCGCGAAGGCCGCGAAAGCCGAGTTGAACACGCGGATGATCTCCGAGGATTCGTTGTTGACGACGCGGCGGGTCCGCGCGTCCCACAGGGTCGGCACGGTGACGCGGGTCGTGCACGCGGGGTCGGAGATCGTGTAGAGCTGGTGCAGATATTTGACGCGCGCGTCGGTTCCCGGAACGACATGGCCGCCGTCGGGAAAGGTCCAGCCCTGGCCGCCGACGACCTGCTCCACCGCGTGCAGCTCGACGATCGCGTCGAGCTTTTTCAGCGCCCGGTACAGAACCGTGCGATGCGCCCAGGGGCAGGAGACGGCGGCGTAGAGGTGATAGCGCCCGCTTTCGGCCGGGAATTCGGCGGCGGGATCGGGCTCGATCCGGTTCCGGAAAATCGAGGGCTTCTTGACGTACATGCCGCCCGCGTTTTCGACGAGGGTTTCGTTTTCCGTCCATGATCCGTCGAGCAGATGGCCCATCTTCGACTCCCGCGCCGCGCGCCAGTTTTCTTCGCGATGACGAAGAACTTACCGGCGCCTCCGGCGCGCGTCCATCTCGCGTCGCATGGTCCCGCGCCGCGGTCGCGGCGACTTGCCGGCCCGGGTCAGGCTCCGCGCGGCGCGAGCCGGTGCGGAACGTCGTCCGGCGGCGTGCAGTCGTAGGCGATCGTCGTGAGGCACGTCATCGTGAAGGCGCCTATGGTCCCGATCAGGCTTACGAGCTCCTTTTCGCCGAACATCGCGCTCGCCGCGGCCCAGGTCGCGTCGGAGAGCCGTTTGTTTCCGAGCAGTTCGACGGCGACGTCATGGGCCATTTTCTCGCGGGGATCGTCGAGTTCCGGCGTTTTGCCCGCGTTGATGGCGTCGATGATCTCGCGCGAAACGCCCATTCCGAGCGCGGCGCGCGTCTGGACCGCCCATGGATAGGCCGCGCCCCAGAAACGGATGACCGCCATGATCGCGATCTGCCGTTCTCGCTTGCTCAGGCCTCCGAGGCCGAGGCAATTGCTCATGTCCTGCGCGAGGCGCATCAGCCGGGGGAAGCGGATATAGGCCCAGTAGGGCCCGCCGAGCGGCCCGCCTTCCGCTTTCACGTCGTCGAACAGCTTGCCCTGTTCCTCGTTCATGTGCCCGCGGTCGAGTATGGCGATGCGCGTCATCCGTTTCTCCCCTGGTCCATCATTGCCTCGATCATCTCCCGCCCGCGCGGGTCCCGCAACCGGCAATTTGCCTGTTTGGCGTTCCCCCCGGCTTTGCGCTAGCATTCCGTCCGCGACCGGGCGCACAAGTCCGGCGCGTCTCCGAGGAGGAAACCATGTCGAGGCAAGACCAGGATTCGCCCGCGTCCGACGCTCCCGCCGCCAATCGCCGAAACTTCCTGAAAGGCGCGGCGCTCGCCGGAGCCGCGTCGGTCGCGCCCGCCGCGACGCAAGCCGCCGTGCCCGCCGCGCCGAAGTCGATCATCACGCCGCCCGGACCGAGGCAGCTCGCCGCCGACACCCACGAGCCCGACGCCGACCCCGTGAACCAGTCGTCGAGCGGCGGCGAGTTCATGGTCGACGTGCTGAAGGCGCTCGACATCGACTACATGGTCATGATGTGCGCCTCGAGCTTCCGCGGCATTCACGAGGCCATCGTCAATTACGCGGACAACCGCAAGCCGGAAATCATCAGCACGGCGCACGAGGAAATCGCCAACGCCATGGCGCATGGCTACGCCAAGATGGCGGAGAAGCCGCTCGCGACCATCCAGCACGGCACCGTCGGCGTGCAGCACGCCAGCATGGCGCTCTACAACGCCTGGTGCGACCGCGTTCCGATCCTGTCCTTCTGCGGCAACATCATGGAGGCCGACAAGCGCCTGCCCGGCGCCGAGTGGGTCCATTCCGCCGTCGATCCCGCGGCGATGGTGCGCGACATGCTGAAATACGACGACCAGCCCGCGTCGTTGCAGCACTTCGCCGAATCCACCGCGCGCGCGCTGAAAATCGCGACGACTCCGCCGATGGGGCCGACGCTGATCGTGCTCGACGCCGAATTGCAGGAAAATCCCATCGAGCACCGCGAGAAACTGCGCATTCCCCGCTACTCCGCCGTCATCCCGCCGATGGGCGATTCCGGCGCGCTGGCGGAGGCCGCGAGGCTGCTCGCCAACGCCGAAAATCCGGTCGTCATCGTCGATCGCATGGCCCGCACGCCCGCGGGCATGGAGCGTCTCGTCGCTTTCGCCGAGGCGTTGCAATGCGCCGTCGTCGACACGGGCGGACGCATGAACTTTCCCTCGCGCCATCCGCTCAACCAGTCGCAGCGCGGACGCGCCGTGATTTCGCAGGCGGACGTGATTCTCGGGCTCGAGATGAACGATCTCTGGGGCCAGCTCAACGCCCACAGCGACCGCGTTCACCGGTCCAACCGTCCGGTCACGAAGGCCGGAGCGAAGATCATCACGATCAGCAACCGCGACATGTACAGCAAGTCCAATTATCAGGATTCCGCGCGGTTCCAGGACGTGGACCTCTCCATCGCGGGCGATGGCGAATCGAGCCTGCCGATGCTGACGGAACTCGTGAAGAAAGCCATCCCCGAGGGCCGCAAGGCGGCGCTCGGGGAGCGCGGCAAGAAGCTCGACGCGGCGCGGATCGCGGCCGTCAACCAGTCGCTGTCCGACGCGACCATCGGCTGGGATTCGAGCCCGATCACGACGGCTCGCGTCGCCGCCGAACTCTACGCGCAGATCAAGGACGACGACTGGTCGCTCGTCGGCAGCGGCATCCGCTTCAACTGGCCGCAACGTCTGTGGAACATGGACAAGAAGCATCGCTGGAACGGCGGTTCGGGCGGCGCCGGCATCGGCTACAACGCTCCCGCGGCGCTTGGCGCGGCGCTCGCCAACAAGGGCAAGGGACGGCTCAGCGTCGCCATCCAGGGCGACGGCGATTTCATGTTCGTTCCCTCCACCCTGTGGACGGCGGCGCATCACCGCATTCCGCTGCTCTACGTCATGCACAACAACCGCGCCTATCATCAGGAGTACATGTATCTCCAGGCGATGGCGGGACGACGCGGCCGCGGCGCGCAGAACGCGCATATCGGCACGACGCTGATCGATCCGAACGTCGATTACGCCACGGTGGCGCGCGGCATGGGCATTTTCGGCGAAGGCCCCGTCACCGATCCGAAGGATCTCGCCGCCGCGTTCAAGCGGGCTCTCGCCGTTGTCCGCCGCGGCGAGCCCGCGCTCGTCGACGTCGTCACCGATCCGCGCTGAGGAACTGGCACATGAAATTCATCCGTCACACGCTCCTCGCCGCCGGCTGTCTCCTTGGCGCGCTCGCCCCGGCGCTCGCGCAACAGGGGGACGCCACCAAGGGCCGGGCGAAGTTCATCGCGGTCGGCTGCTTCGAATGCCATGGCCGCTCCGGCCAGGGCGG
This sequence comes from uncultured Hyphomicrobiales bacterium, assembly GCA_903884435.1. GTDB lineage: Bacteria > Pseudomonadota > Alphaproteobacteria > Rhizobiales > Beijerinckiaceae > Terripilifer. Next base: position 4,543 of record CAISEY010000233.1, read on the forward strand.
CGCGCTGAACTACAACGCGCCGGCGCTCGTGGGTCTGCCCATGAACGCGGAGGCGCTCGCGGCCTTCGTGCGAAACCCCGCCGGCGACATGCCGCCCTACGCGGCGGCGGTGCTGTCCGACGCCGACGTGGCGGACGTGCTGGCGTTCATCAAGTCGCTGCCGGGACGCGTGGATCCGAAAACGATTCCGCTGCTGAATCAGTGAAACGTTTCCGTCACGCCTGAAAATCGGCGGTCAGTCCCGAAACGGGCAGACCGTCGATCCGGCTCGTCCAGCGTTCGCCGGGAGCGACGGGAAACGCGCGCGTCACCGTGCCCGTGGTCACGATGTCGCCCGGCTTCAGCCTGCGTCCGCGCGGATCGCTTTCGAGGCCGCTCACGAAATGTTTCAGCGCGGAGAGCGGGCCGCCGAGGACGTTCGCGGCCTGTCCGCGGTCGATGTCCTCGCCATTTCGCGAAAGCGAAATTTCGAAACGCGTCAGCAGTTCCAGCCATGTTTCGCGCGGCAGGCCATCGACGGGCGTGAAGGGGCCATGCCGGCAGGCGCCATGCAGGGCGAAGGCGGCGACCGTGTCCGCGGCGCGGAACAACCAGCCGGGATAGATGGATTGCACGATCTCGAATCCGTGGGCGACGCCATCGACGACGTCGAGCAGGGCGGACTCGTCCATGTCCGGCGTGGGCGCGGCGCGCAGGCGAAACAGGATTTCCGGCTCGACCCGCGGCTGGACGAGCTTGCCGAGCGGCCAGGCGAAGGGTCGGGACGGGTCGTGAACGGCGGCGACCGTCGTGTCGTACATCGGGCCCCAGATCGGCGCGCGCACGCCATATTCGTCCCAGATCGTGCGGTTGGTGAAGCCGATCTTCCAGCCGACCGGACTCTCCCCGCGGGCGGCCCGAAGTTCGGCGACGCGCGCCGAAACCTCGTGGGCGTCGTCGATCGTGAAGTCCTCGAATTCGTCGGTGAGGGGCGGCGTTCGCGCGCCCGCGTCGGCGGCGGCGAGGACGCGCGACGCGACGAGGTCGAGACGGTCCGTTGTCGCGTCCATGGTCTAGAGCCAGCCCTTTCCGCGGAAATAGACGATCGGTACGATGGCCGAAACCACCATGGCGGTGAGCGCGACGGGATAGCCGTAGACGAATTCCAGCTCCGGAATGTTCTTGAAATTCATGCCGTAGATGGAAGCGATCAGCGTTGGCGGCATCAGGCACACGGCGGCGATGGAGAATATCTTGATGATCTGGTTCTGTTCGAGGTTGATGAGGCCGAGCGTCGAATCCAGCATGAAATTGATCTTGCCGGAGAGATAGGACGAATGGTCGCTGAGCGAGGCGACGTCGCGTTGCAGGACCTTGAGCTTCGCGCGGGAGTCGCGCGTCACCTTCTTGTCGGCGTCCTCGACGGCGTTGTGATAGGTCAGCAGCCGGTTGATGCTGACGAGACTTTCCCGCACGAGGCCGAGCAGGTCGCCTTCGCGGCCGATCTGTTCGATGATCGA
>CAISEY010000234.1 GCA_903884435.1 uncultured Hyphomicrobiales bacterium
CCCGGCGAGCGCGCGGCGCGTTCCGTTCCCGGCTCGGCGACGGTCACGCGCGCGGGCGAAACGCCGAAATCCCGAACCAGCGTGTCCCGCGTCGGCCCGCTGGTGACGACGACACGGGCGGCCCTGGCGAGGGCGGCGCGCTCCAGCGCGATCAGGGCTTCGGCTTGCGCGGGCGTCAGCCCCGCCTCGAGGCCGAGCGGATGATGCACCATCGCGACGATTTTGTTGTCGAGCCTGTCGATCGCGGCGGCGGGCAGGGCGCAGAAGGCGAGCCCGTCGATCAGCAGCACGGCGTCCCGCGGCGCGGCGCGGAGCAGGCGAACGGTCTCGTCGATGTCCGCGGCCGTGGGGAACGGAAATGAGTCCGGCAATCGCAGATGCGTCGTCTCGACGCCGCTCGCCGGCAACAGGGCCAGCACGCGCCGGTCATAGCCATAACCGCCCGTGAGGGTCGTGAGATCGCCGGGAATGGCGAAGAAGGCGCGGGTCGTCATGCGGCGTTCCGGGACATGCGCCCGCGAGGTAGCAGCGGCGGCGGCGCGGGGCAAGGCGGGGCTCGCGATCCGGGGCGACGGCGCGCGTGTCGCGGAGCCGGAGGCCGAAATTAACCGCCCGCGGGGCTGAACGGGCCGGAGACGCCTGTTGACTGGCGCTGCCGGCGTGCCACACTGGAATACACGCCGCGTTTCGACGGCGTGAAAAACAAATCGCCAGGGAGGCGGCCCATGAATTGGCGCACATCACGGCGTATCGGCGCCGCGGCGTTTTTCGCCGCGCTTCTGGCCGCGGGCGGGGCCATGGCGCAAAACCCGATTATTCCGCCGCCCGTGGAATGGAAGCCCGCCGATCCCGCGCAGCGCTATCTGCAACGCTCCATCGAAATTTACGAGTTCAGGCGCGCCGCCCGAAGCGGACCGGAGCGCGGCAAGGAAATTTTCTATTTCAAGTGCTGGATGTGCCACAATGATTTCGCGAAAGGCGGTGGGCCGCGGCTGACCGGTCTTTTCGATCGTCCCGTGCTGATGTCCGGCAAGCCCGTCAACGAGGAAAACGTCAGGAGCCAGATTCGCGACGGAAGCGATAAAATGGCCGCCTACAAATACATTCTCGAAGAGGCGGACCTGAACGATCTCGTGAGCTTCCTGCGCGAAAAATGCTGCTGGATCGACGACGAGCCGCCGCTCAACCCCCGTTACATCGCGCGCTGAAACCGAACATTCGCGCCGCGTGGACGCGGCTTCATTCCGGGAGAATTCCCATGAGCTTTTCCAGATCACGCGGCCTCGCTTGCGCGCTCGCGGCCTTCGCCGCGCTTTGCGCCGCCACGATTCCAGGCGCGCCGCCCGCCCGCGCGCAATCGCAAAACGTCGCGCTCGGCGGCGCGAACGGCCTCGTCAAGACCTCGAAGGGGGAGGCGCTCGAGGGGATCATGGTGCAGTTGATCTCGAAAAAGACCAACATCCGCACCACCGTCTACAGCGACGTCGATGGACGCTACGAATTTCCGAAACTCGAAGCGGGCGCCTACACGTTGCGGATCGCCCAGCCGCGCGAGTTCTTTCCCTTCGTCAGGGACGACACGCGGATCGATGGTTCGCCGCAACTCGCCGACATCGTGCTGACCCGGATCACCACGACGGAGCTTCTGCCGCCGCTGCGCGACATCGCGGCGCAGATGACGGGCTCCGAATGGCTTTCGAGCCTCGCCGGCACGAGCGAGGAAAAGAAACTTCTGACGAATTATTGCAACTGGTGCCACTCGTACCAGCAGATTTTCCGCAACCGTTACGACGAGGCGGGCTGGACGAAGATCATCTACCGCATGACCCACGGCGCGGGCTCGCCGCTCATCAACATTCGCGAACCCGGCCGCCTCTCGAAGGAAGACGAGGCGAAACTCGTCCACTGGCTGGCGACCGTGCGCGGCCCGGAGTCGAAAGACCCGGCTTTCGCCACGTTGCCGCGCCCGCAGGGCCGGCAGACCCGCGTCGTCGTCACCGAATATGAATTGCCGCGGCTCGAGACCGCGACGCACGACGCCTCCGGCGATTCGCAGGGCCGCGTCTGGTATTCGACGCACAGAAGTTCCTACGTGGGTCGTCTCGATCCGAAGACGGGCAAGGTCGACGAGTTCCACGTGCCGCCGCCGGCGCCCGGCAGCCTGCCCGGCACGCACTGGATTCACGTCGACAAGAACGACATCGTCTGGGGGTCGGAGAACTGGGGCCACAGCATCTGGCGGCTCGACCCGCGGACGATGGATTTCAAGCGCGTCCCCTGGAAGGTGTCGGAAGGCGTCAACTCGCCGATGGGCGGCAATTACGCGCTCGATCCCGACGGCGTGATCTGGCGCTCGCGCGAAAAGAGCGTCAACAGCGTCAACGCGCTCACCGGCGAGCAGATGCGGAAACTCCCCACGAAGAAGTTCGCGGGCACCTATGGCGCGGCGGTCAGCGCGGATGGCCGCTATTTTGGCGGCGGCGCCTGGCCGAAGGATGGCGTCGTCATCGCCGATCTGAAGACGGGCGAGGTCTGGGAGCCGGATTCAACGCCGAATTCCGGCCCGGCGCGCGGCGAATTCGGCCCCGACAATTCCTACTGGTCGGGCGGCCGCGGCGGCGTGCTCGTGCATTACGACACGACCGCGAAACGCCTGCGCGAATACCGAATCCCCACGCCATACGCCTCGCTCTATTCGGCGAACGTCGACAGGAACGGCGAGGTCTGGGCCGGCGAAATGCATTCCGGCCGCTATTTCCGCTTCAATCCGAAGACGATCAACTGGACCGAATACGTGCTGCCCGAGCCCTATGGAATCGACAGGGAAACCTGGATCGATAATTCCACCACGCCCGTGACGGTGTGGTATGTGGACCAGGAGGGATTCCTCGTGCGCATCCAGCCGCTGGACTAGCGGCGGACGGGTCGGGAGCCTCTCTCCGGTCACGACAAAAAAGGCGTCCCCGCCGTCCCGCGGAGACGCCGCGGAAAGCTCGGGCGAGATGAACAAGCGCGGCGCGTCGATTCCTGAGGGGGATTCCGGGCGGCCCGCGAAGCCGCATGGTTTCCTGCAAACGCTTGGTCCCGGCCTCGTCACCGGCGCGGCCGACGACGATCCCTCGGGGATCGCGACCTACAGTCAGGTCGGAGCGCAATTCGGCTATGGCCTCGGCTGGACGATGCTGTTCAGCTTTCCGCTGATGGCTGCGATCCAGGCGGTCGCGGCGCGGATTGGCTGCGTCACCGGCGTCGGCATCGCCCGCAACCTGCGTCGCCATTACCATCCCTGGCTGCTGCGCGCCGTGGTTTTGCTGCTGCTCGTCGCCAACCTGTTCAATCTGGGCGCGGACCTCGGCGCCATGGGCGCGGCGCTCGGGCTGATCATTGGCGGGCCGGACAAATTCTACGCCCTCGTCTTCGCGTTCGTTTGCGCGGGGCTCGAAATCTGGGTCAGTTACGCGCGCTACGCGTCCATCCTCAAATGGGCGACGCTCTCGCTCTTCGCCTATGTCGCCGTCGTCTTCGCCGCGGGCGTGCCCTGGAGTTCGGCTCTTTATGGCTTGCTGATTCCGCAATTCGTTTTCGACGCGCCGCACGCCACCGCGCTCGTCGCGGTGCTCGGCACGACGATCAGTCCCTATCTGTTTTTCTGGCAGGCGGGGCAGGAGGTCGAGGAGCTGCGTCGCAAGCATTTCAAGCCGCTGTGCG
>CAISEY010000235.1 GCA_903884435.1 uncultured Hyphomicrobiales bacterium
CCTCGCTCGCGTGGCTGCGCGGCGAGCATTGGCCATCGCATGTCTCGCCCATCGTGGCGGCTAGCCTCGTCTATCAGACGATCTGGATCGCCGGCATCACGTTCTGGCTCTGGATATGGCTGGTGTCGCGCTACCGCGCGGGCGAGCTCTCGGCCTTTACCTTCGCCACGCCGATGATCGGCGTGCTCGCGGGCGTTTTCGTGCTGGGCGAGTCGACGCCGCCGGGCTTCCTCGTCGCCGTCGCCATGGTGACGGCGGGAATCGCGCTGGTGAACTGGCCGGCGAAGGCGGACGATGTTCAGCCGGTCGAGGCGTGAGAACAGCGGCGGCGCGTTTCCGTGGAGACGACGTTTGTCGCGCGCCGATTTTAGGAGATTTAAGCGACGGTGTTCTTGTGAACATTCCCGTCTTTCACGATGACCATGAAATTTTTCACGGGATCATCGATCAGCTTGATGTTGGCGATCGGATCGCCGTCCATCAATAGCAGATCCGCCAGCGCGCCTTCCTTCACGACGCCGAGCTTGCCGCTATAGGGGCTGCGCAGACCCGACAAGGCGAGCAAATCCGCATTGTCGGACGTCGCCATCTTCAGCACCTCGGCGGGCGTGTACCATCGTGTCATTTTCGACAACTGCGCGCCCTGCCGCAGGGCGAGTTTCGCGTCGAACAGGGTGTCGGTGCCCCATGCGGTCCTGATCTTGTATTGTTTCGCCAGCTTGTACGCATTGTCGGTGCCCGACGTCATCTGCAATTGTTTCTCGCGACTGGGAGAACCATCGGGGAATGGAATCGTATCCTCGTCGTCGAGAAACGGCTGCAGGCTCCACCAGATTTTCTTTTCCGCCATGAGCGCGACGGTCGCCTCGTCGAGCAGTTGCCCATGGTCGATGCATGTTACGCCCGCCGCGATCGCCTGTTTGGTGGCGCGCGGCGTATAGGCATGAACGGTCACATAGGTTCCCCAGTTTTCCGCTGCCTCGACGGCGGCGCGCAGCTCGGACTCCGTGTATTGCGTGGCGTCCAGCGGATCGAAGATTGATGAAACGCCGCCGCCCGCCATCATTTTGATCTGCGACGCGCCGAGCGCCAGTTGTTCGCGCGCCCGCTTGCGAACCGTGCCGGGGTCGTCCGCGATCGCCGCTCCGCCGACTCTTTCGCTGAATGTGTAGTCGCCCGGCCTTGCCGGCAAATCGTTGGGCAGACGGAAATCGCCATGTCCGCCGGTCTGGGATATGAACGCGCCTGACGGCCAGATGCGTGGGCCAGGAACGAGGCCGGAGTCGATGCCGCGTTTCAGGCCGAAGGAAGGGCCGCCGAGATCGCGGATAGACGTGAAGCCACGCAGCAGCATGTCATTGGCTGCCTTCACCGCCGCCACATTCACGAAGCCTATGTCGGACGTGAGCACCGCCAACTGGGGCACGGTAGCGAACATGATGTGCGCGTGCGCGTCGATGAGACCGGGCGTGAGCGTACGTCCGCCGCCCGCGATTCGCGTCAGCGCAACGCCCGCCGGAGCGACGATCGGCGCGGTCGAAATCGACTTGATGATATTGCCAACGACCAGCACGTTCGACGGAGCGGACAATTTGTCGGAGACGCCATCGAAAATACGCACATTCTCGAACAGAACGCCTTTTGGCTGCGCGCCTTGCGCGCGGGCGTCCGTCGACGCGCCGGCAAGGCCAAGGCTCGCGATTGTCGCGCCGCCGCCCAGAAAAAATCCGCGCCGCGTGAAATCGATGTTCATCCGCTCGGTGAATGCGCCCAACTTCGGATCGCAGCAGGGGCAAATCGCATTTGCGATGAGGTGCTGATATTTGTTTCCAACCCTGACGTTCATCCGCGTTCTCGCCCCGGCCGCAATAAAACAATCAGCAAGCCTCGCAAATTCAATCTCGTAGCGTCAAGTTAAACTATGATGTTTCTTGCCTGTCTTCTTCTGGCGCGTTTCCGGAATTCTTGGTCTTTGCGACAACCGAACATCAGGCGGGTCGTTTCGTTCAATGGGTGAAACGGGTAGTCCGCCTCAATCCAGCCGCTGTCCCAGCCGCCCCGCCAGATCCTGCACGAATTGCCACGCCGTGCGGCCGGATCGCGCGCCGCGCGTCGTCGACCATTCGAGCGCCGCGCGCTCGATCGCCGCGCGGTCGGCCTTGAGCCCGTAGTGGTCGGCGTAGCCGAACACCATGGCAAGGTATTCGTCCTGCGAGCAGCGATGGAACCCCAGCCACAGGCCGAACCGGTCCGATAGCGAGACCTTCTCCTCGACGGCCTCGCCGGGGTTGATCGCGGTCGAGCGCTCGTTTTCCATCATGTCGCGCGGCAGCAGGTGGCGGCGGTTCGAGGTGGCGTAGAAGACGACGTTCGCCGGTCGCCCCTCGATGCCGCCCTCGAGCACGGCCTTCAGTGACTTGTAGGACGTGTCCTCGGCGTCGAACGACAGGTCGTCGCAGAACAGGATGAACGGAAACGGCGCGGCGCGCGCGTGGCTCATCAGCGCCGGCAGGCTGTCGATGTCCTCGCGGTGGATTTCGACAAGCTTGAGCGGCGCGCGGCCCTCGCGCCCCAGCCTTGCGTTGATGTCGGCGTGGGTCGACTTGACCAGCGACGACTTGCCCATGCCCCGCGCGCCCCAGAGCAGGGCGTTGTTGGCCGGCAGGCCGCGAGCGAAGCGCTCGGTGTTCTCGACCAGCAGGTCGCGCACGAGGTCGATGCCGCGCAACAGGCCGATCTCCACCCGGTTGACGCGCGGCACGGGGGCGAAGCGCGCGGTCGCCGCCTGCCAGACGAAGGCGTCGGCGACGGTGAAGTCGGGCGCCGGGTCGGCGGCGGGCGCGAGGCGCTCCAGCGCGTTGGCGATGCGGGCGAGCAGGGGGGCGATGTCGGCGGGTTCC
>CAISEY010000236.1 GCA_903884435.1 uncultured Hyphomicrobiales bacterium
CATGCCCTGCTACACCGGCGTGCCGCCGCGCGGCGACCACCCGATCCACGGCCATTTCTGGGTGCCGATCGACGACGAGAACTGCTGGGCCTGGAGCTACGACTATCACCCCACCCGCGCCCTTTCGGACGGCGAGCGCGCCGCGATGGTCGATGGCAAGGGCATCCACGTTCGCACGATTCCCGGCACCTATCGCCCGGTCGCCAACAAGGACAACGATTACCTCATCGACCGCGCCGGCCAGAAGGCCGGCAAGACCTTCAGCGGCGTCGAGGGCATCGGCATGCAGGACGCCTCGTTGCAGGAAAGCATGGGGCCGATCGTCGATCGCACCCGTGAAAACCTCGTCGGTTGCGACAACGGCGTCATCATGGCCCGCCACCGGTTGCTGCGCGCCGCCCGCGCGCTCGCCGAAAAGGGAACCGTTCCTCCCGGCGTCGATCCCGAGCACCACAAGGTGCGTCAGGCTGCGCTGCTTCTGAAGCGCGACGTTCCCTACAAGGACGGCGCGAAGGAAGCCCTGAAAGCGAAGAAAGGCGTCCGTCAGACATCCGTATGAGCGCTCTCCCCACCCATTGCCTGGCCGCGGTCATGACCGGGCCGGGCAAGACCGAAATCCGCGAGTTCCCGCTTCCCGTCGTCACGCCGACGACGGGAATTCTCAAACTTGAAGTTTCGGGCGTCTGCGGCGCCGACTGGAGCTTCTACAATCATCTCTTCATGACCCATGGCGAGATGATCCTCGGCCACGAGGCCGTGGGAACCATCGCGGCGGCCGGCCGCGAGGCGCTGGCGCGCTGGGGCCTCAAGGAGGGCGACCGGGTCGCGCTCGAGGAATACATCCCCTGCGGCTATTGCGAATTCTGCCGCGGCGGCGAGTTCCGCCATTGTCAGGCGACGGAATGGCGGCGCGGCGGACTGCGCTACGGCGCGACCGACATCAAGGTCGAGCCCTCCCTCTGGGGCGGCTATTCGCAATATCAGCACCTTCATCCCACGACGGTGTTTCACCGCGTTCCCGACGGACTCGAGGGCAAATACGCCGCGCTCGCGTTGCCCGCGGCGAACGGAATCGAATGGACCTATCTGCAGGGCCGGGCGGGTCCCGGCGACACGGTCGTCGTCCAGGGCGCGGGCCAGCAGGGTCTGTCCTGCGTCGTCGCCGCGAAGGAAGCCGGCGCCAGCCAGATCATCGTCGTCGCGCGGAACTCCGCCAGCGACAGGCTGCGCCTTGCCTTCGCCAAACGGCTGGGCGCCGACCACACGATCAACGTCGAGGACGAAGACCTGCTCGAGACCCTCGCCGATCTCACCGGCGGGCACATGGCCGACCTCGTCATCGACTGCACCGGCAACGAGCAGGGCATCGCCAACGCCTTCCGGATCGCCCGCAAGACCGGGCGCGTCGTTCTCGGCGGCCAGATCAAGAAGAAGATGACCTCCTTCGACATCGACCGCATCATCGGAAATTTCCTCACCGTGCGCGGAATGCGCGGCCATTCCTATCAGGCCGTCGAACTGGCGATGCAGCTCATCAACCGCAACGCCCACAACATTCGCGAGATGAGTTCGCGCGTGTTTCCGCTCGCGCAGACCGACCTCGCCATCCGCACCATCGCCGGCCAGACCGACGAGCCCGCCCTTCACTGCAGCGTCGACCCCTGGAGATAAACATGCTGAGCGAATCCGCGCGCATGACAACGGCCCACGAAGCGAGCTTCCGGATTCAATATCCGAATTCGAAGCCGCGCTCCGTCAAGATCATCGCCCTCGACCGCGAAAGCGCGCGGATCGTGCATGACATCGCCCGCCAGACCTGGCATGGCGCGACGTTCTTCACTTCGCTGTCGTTCAGCGCGGACGGTTCGCCCGGCGACTCGCAGGGAACGACCCTGCACGCCTGGCTCGGCGATCTCGCGGGCCGCGCGCTGGAGCTCGCCGGCGAGGTCGCGACGGCGGATTTCGTCGTCGTCATCGCCTCCGCCGGTTCCGACGCGCAATCGGTCACGGTCATCGCCGACGCCTGCGCCCTGCACAGCAAGTCGCTCGTGGCGCTCGTCGTTCCCCGCGCGGATTCGACGGACGCCGACGTGGCGCGTTCGCTCAATCATTTGCGGCCCTACGCGAAAATGCTCGTCGTCGCCGCGGACGCCGATTATGTCACCGCCATGCTCACGGCGCTGCGGGCGTGAGGCGTCTCGCGCGATGAGCAAGCCTGGCAAGCAGGGCAAGGGCAGATACGCGATTGACTGGCGCGCGGTGTTTCTCGACCGCACCATCCTCGCGATGACGGCGCTGATGAGCGTCAGCGGAATCGCGTGCTGGAGTCTGCGCGGACCGGAGGCGTTCTTCGAGTCGTTCTCGTCGGATTTGCGGACGCTGGTCGCGATACTGCCGAAGATCGGCCTCGCCTTCATCACCGCCGCGCTGGTGCAACTGATGGTGCCGCGCGAATTCATCGTCAAATGGATCGGCGAGAAATCGGGCCTGAAGGGCGTCGCCATCGCGACGGGGGTCGGCGTCATCACGCCCGGCGGTCCCATGATGTCCTTTCCGATCGTCGCCGCCATGTCGAGCGCGGGCACCGGGCGCGCCGCGCTGATCGCCTATCTCACCTCGTGGGAGACGCTGGGCTTCCAGCGAATTCTGTCCTGGGAATTCCCGCTGATGGGCGTCGAATATTCTTTGATCCGGGCGATCGCGTCGATCCCGCTGCCTTTCCTCGCGGCGTGGATTTCCATGCGGCTGCCGCCGGAGGAACCGCCCGGCGACGACGTGCCGGTCGCGGATGACCAGCGCGCCTCCGGCTCCGCGGACGCCTGATGGCCGCGATCGTCATCCTCGGTCTTCTCTCGTTCACGCTGTCCGTCATGGCGGCGCGCCGCTCGCCGCTGATTCTCGTCGAGGCCCTGCGGTCGGCCCTGCATCGTTTCATTGAACTGACGCCGCGCATGACGGTGGCGATGCTGCTCGCCGGCTTCGTCGGCAAGCTGATTCCGGGCGAACTCGTCGGCGAGTTCATCGGTCCGGAGAGCGGCCTCCTGGGCATTTTCATCGCTTCCGCCGTGGGCGGGCTGGTGCCGTCCGGGCCGATCCTGGCGTTTCCGGTGGTGGTTGTCCTGCTGCAATCGGGCGCGGGCCTGCCGCAGGTCGTGTCCTTCATCACGGCCTGGTCGCTGATCGCCATGCACCGCATGTTGATTTACGAAATTCCGATCATGGGGTGGAGCTTCGCCTGGAAGCGCGTCGTCTCCTCCCTCGCGCTGCCGCCGGTCGCCGGCCTGCTCACCATCGCGCTGATGAAAATTTATTACGGGTGAGTGGCGGGCGCGCGGACTCCGGTCGGGGAATTTGTCGTCCCGATGTCAGATCGCCCCGAGGCTCCGATACATCACCAGGGCGTCGACGTAGCCCTTCGATGGATGATGGAAAGCGCCGGGCAGACGGCCGACGATTTCGAACCCCAGAAACAGCCAGAGACGCACGGCCCGTCCGTTCGCGCCGACGACGAAGTTGAATTGCATCGCGCGAAAGCCGCGTTCGCGAGCCTGCTCCATCGAGTGTTCGCACATGCTCCGGGCGACGCCCCGCCCGCTCTCCGCGGCGCGGGTCATGTAACCGCAATTCGCGACGTGATCGCCGCCTCCGGCCTGGTTCGCGCGCAGATAATACGTGCCGACGACGCGTCCGTCGTCCTCGTGGACAAAGGTCGCCCTGTCGTCGCCCATCCAGTACGCCAGCGCTTCCGCGCGAGTCATGGATCGGGGCAGGGCGTAGGTCTCGCCCGCCCGGATGACGGGCTCGATGATCGACCAGATTGAATCCTCGTCGGCTTGCGTCGCCGGCCTTGTTTCCATTCGAATGTCCCCGCGCTTCCGGATGAACCGCGCGCGTTCACCTTGGCCCGCCCGTCGGAGTCCGACAGGTGTAGCCAACCTGGCAACCGGTGAAATCGGTCGTGCGCGCGTAGGCGGGCGTCGCGATCTCGTCGCGGTTGCAGGCGGCCTGGTTCCAGACGAAACGATCGTAGGTGTTGTCCCCCGTCGACAGCACGATGGCGCCGCGCGTCTCCACGAGTTTGCGCGCGGCGACGCAGGTCATCTTGCGCGTGTCGGGCCGGGATTGCGCCAGGGCGGGAGAGGCCAGGGCGAGAAACGCGAGAGCGAGATGGAGTTTCATCGCGGGTCTCATGGGTTTCAGGCAAGGGGACCGGGAATTCCCCTCCCCGCGGTCACGCGGGAAGGGGTTGGGCCGTCGTCTCAGACAAGCCCGGCCTTCAGCCGTTCCGGCGTGAAGGGGGCCTGGCGCAGGCGCACGCCGGTCGCGTCGTAGATGGCGTTGGCCACCGCCGCCGCGAGCGGCCGCATGGAGCTCTCGCCCGCGCCCGAGGGCGCGATGTCCGGCATGTTGATGAGCACGACGTCGACCGTTTCCGGCGCTTCGGTCATGTCGAGGATCGGATAGGTCTCCCAGTCGACGCTCGTCACGGCGGTGTCGTTGAACTTCACTTCCTCGTGCAGCGCGCGCGACAGGCCCTGACAGACGTTGCCCTCGATGGTGAGCGTGAGCTGTTTCGGGTTGATGATGACGCCGCAATCGTGAGCCACGGTGAACTTGCGCCCCCAGACCTTGCCGGTCTTGAGGTTCACTTCCACTTCGGCGACGACCGCGACGCGCGTCCCGTTGCGCTGGGAATAGGCGATGCCCTGGCCGCGGGCGATGTCGCCCGTGACCTGCTTGCGCGCGGCGGTGCGCGGCTGCCAGCCGGCCTTCTCCGCCGCGGCCTTCACCACCGCGACGTCGCGGGGCTCCTTGAGGGTCTTCAGACGAAGGGCCACCGGATCCTGGTTCGTGGCGAAGGCGGCTTCGTCGATGAAGCTCTCGCTGGCGAAGTGCAGTTGCGGCCCCAGCGGATCGCGCAGATGCGACGAGCGCAACGGCGAGGCGCGGTCGAGCAGGGGCGCGACGGTCTCCCAGCTCTTCCGCTTGGCGGGGAACCCGTAGGATTCCTCCGGCGTGTTGAAAACGTGCTGCGGCTTCAGCGGCACGCCGGTCATCTGACCCGCGAGGTTGTCGTGTTTCTGGCTTTCGTTGCTGTTCACGTCGAGGCGGGAGAACCCCCTCGAGTGGAACTCGAAGCCGATGATGGCGCCATCCTTGTCGATCGCCGCGCGAGCCCTGTGGACGGAGGCGGGGCCTTTCGCGTCCCAGCCCGTCGCGTCGGCGCGCATGTATTGAAGACGCACGGACTTGCCCGTGATCTTCGCGACGAGCGCCGCGTCCGCCGCCGCGTCGCCGGCGTCGTTGCGGCCGTAGCAGCCAGGTCCCGGCACCCAGATGCCGCGCACCTTGTCCAGAGGCAGGCCCATCATGTTGGCGACGCCCTCGGCGGTGTAGTGCGGCTTTTGCGAGCCGGTCCACAGGGTCGCCTCGCCGTCCTTCAGTTCGATCGTGGCGCAGGCGGGGCCCATGCTGGCGTGCGACTGGAACGGCCATTCATAGGTCGCCTCGACGATTCGCGCGGCGTTCCGGAAGGCGGCGTCGACGTCGCCGACATCCTTGTCCGCGCCCTTTTCCACCACGGGGGCGGAGCGGATGTGGTCGTAGACTTTCGCGTTGCCCGGAAAATTCGGCTTCGATTCCGACCACGTCACCTTGAGCTGGCGCGCCGCCTTGATCGCGTCGTATTCCCTTGGCGCGACGACGGCGAGGAACATCTGTTCGCGCACGATCCGCACGCCCGGAATGTTTTTCACCGAGGCCTCGTCGACCGCGATCGGGGTCGCGCCGGCGACCGGCGGACGGATCACGCGGGCGTGGACCATGCCCGGGATTTTGTAGTCGACCGAGAAGGCGACGGAGCCCGTCACCTTCGGCGCCACGTCGCGGCGCGCCGGCGACGCGCCGATGACCTTGTAGTCCGCGACCGGCTTGCGCTGGCCGGCTCCCTTGACGAACAGTCCGTTGCCGATCTGCTTGTTCCACTCGAGCTGGGTGTCGAAGAACCGCCCGCCGATGAGGTCGCCATAGGTGACTTTCTTCGACGGATCGGTCTTTGAAATCACCGTTCCATTTTCCGTGCGGAGCTGGTCGGCGGGAATGCCGAGGTGCTTCGAGCCCATCTGGACGAGCTGGTGACGGGCCTCGGCCGCCGCGCTGGCGAGCGCGACGCCGCCCATCTGGATGCCGGTGGAGCCGGAGGCGCCGCCCTGGTTGACGCTGGTGCCCGTGTCGCCCGCGAGGATATCGACGCGTTCGATCGGGAGGTCGAGCTCCTCGGCGACCATCTGGGCGCAGCCAAGGTCGGTGCCCTGGCCCATGTCCATCTTGCCCCAGTAGCAAACGGCGCCGCCATCGGCGCGGATGCTGACGTAGGACGCGAGGTTTTCCGGCTTCAGCGGCGGCCGCTTTTCGGCGCCGAACACGGCCGCGCGGGCCTGCTGGCCGGGCAGCACGACGGAGACGGTGAGCGCGCCGGCGCCCGCGAGAAGAGTACGGCGGTTGAGTTGCATGTTCATGGAAACCTCCCTCACGCCTGGGCCGCGCGCTTGATGGCGCGGAGCATGGAAACATGCGTGCCGCAACGGCACTTGAGGCCCGTCAGCGCCTCGCGGATTTGCGCGTCGGTCGGCTTCGGGTTTTTCTCGAGCAGCGCGACCGAGGTCATCACCCAGCCGTTGAGGCAATAGCCGCATTGCGGCACCTGCTCGTCGATGAAGGCCTGCTGCACCTTGTGCGGCTTGCCGCCCGTCTGGATCCCGGCGAGCGTCGTGACCTTGCGGCCCGCGAGGCTGTCGACCGGCGTCACGCAGGAGCGCGTCGGCACGCCATCGACCAGAACCGTGCAGGCGCCGCATTGCGCGAGGCCGCAGCCGAACCGCGGATTTTTCAGCCCGAGATCGTCGCGCAGGGCGTAGAGCAGGGGCATGTCGGCGTCGGCGTCGATACTGTGCGCCTTGCCGTCAACATTGAGATCGATTTTGGCCACGGTTTCCCTCCTCTGGCGTTGAAACGGGCGCCGGGCGCCAGTTATTCGGATCATCGCATTTTTTGCCTTCCGGCGTAAAGCGTGGCCGGCGGGCCGAAATTGCATCCGCGGCGCGCCGGTGGCATCTATCCGCGAGGGACGGGTCCGCGCGGGGCCGGGAGCGAGGGCGGGACGAGTGACTGAAAACCTGAACCGGGCGGCGGCTCGCTGGCCCGCGCGCGACGGATGGTCTCCCGCCGTTCTGGCGCTGATCGCCGTGCTGGTCGCGCTGATCGCGCCGCCCCTGTATTTCCTCGTCAAGACGAGCCTTTACACGACCGGTTTCGACGGCTCCTTCGACGAATTCACGTTCGGGCACTACGTCGATCTCTTCTCGACGCCGCGCTTTTTCGAACATTTTCTCAATTCTCTGACGTTCGCCCTCGGCTCGGGCGTCCTCGCCATCGTGCTTGGCGCGGCGCAGGCCTTCATCGTGGAGCGCACCAACACGCCGCTGCGCCACTATGTGTTCGTCTTCGCGGTTGTGTCGCTCGGCGTGCCGCACGTGCTTTACACGATCGCCTGGCTGCTGATTCTGGGCAAACAGGGCCCGGTGAACATGCTGCTGATGCACCTCTCGGGCTCCGCGGAGCCGCTGTTCAACGTCAACGGCATGGCGGGCATGATCCTGATCGAGGCGCTCGTCTGGCAGCCCCTCGCCTTCCTCATGCTCTCTTCGGTTTTGCGCTCTTTCGACGCCTCTCTGGAGGAGGCGGCGCTGATGAGCGGGGCGAGCGGCGCGCGGACGTTCTGGCGCGTCACGCTGCGGCTGGCGACGCCGGCTTTTCTCGCGCTGTTCCTGCTCGTCTGCATCCGCGCCTTCGAGGCCTTCGACATTCCCGCCCTCGTGGGAAGCGCCGGCGACGTTCAGGTGCTGAGCACCGACGTGTTCGAGAGCATCCGCAAGGATCTGCCGCCGGATTACGGCCAGGCCGGCGCCTTCTCGGTGGCGTTGATGGCGCTGGTCGTCTGTCTGCTCTCCCTGCAACGCCGGATTTTGCGTGGCGCCGACCGTTACCGGACCATCACCGGCAAGGGGTTCCGTCCGCGCGTGATCGACATCGGCGGCTGGCGTGGAGTCGCCTGCGCTTTCTTGCTGCTGCTCTTCTTCGTGCAGGTCGTCATGCCCTCGACGATGGTGCTGTTGACCTCGCTGCTGCCATTCTACGATGGCGTGCGGCCCGAGGCCTTCGGGCGCCTCACGCTCGCGAATTTCGAACTCGTGGCGACGAGCGAATCCTTTCGCGGCGCCATCGTCAACACGTTGATCATGGGCGCCGCCACGGCGACGGTCGTTTGTCTGCTGACGGCGGGCGGCGCCTGGTTCGCCGCGCGCGGGC
>CAISEY010000237.1 GCA_903884435.1 uncultured Hyphomicrobiales bacterium
GATACCCGAATTCGTTGTCCGGCGGCATGCGCCAGCGGGCCGCGCTGCTGCGCACGCTGCTCATGGACATGGATCTCGTTCTGCTCGACGAGCCCTTCGGCGCGCTCGACGCGCAGACCAAATCGCAAATGCAGGACTGGCTCCTGCAACTTTTCGCGGACTTCGGGCGCACGGTGGTCTTCGTGACGCACGATGTCGAGGAGGCGATTTATCTCTCCGACGAAATTTACGTCATGGCGAGCCGTCCCGGCCGGATCATCGAAAGGCTCCCCATCGACCTTCCGCGCCCGCGCGCCCGTTCGATCGTCAGCGAACCAAGGTTCGTGGCGATGAAGAAATACTGCCTCGACCTGCTGCACATCGCGAGACTGGAGGAGCCGCCCGCCGAACTCGCCGCGTGAATCCGCGCAACGCGTTTCACCTTCCACCGCAAGGAATTGCAACATGCTCGCCCGAACCGCCCCAAGGCTTTCCTCCGCGATGACCGCGGGACAAGCCACGACGCCGGCGCCGCGAAAACCGAAGGCCCGCCGCCTGCCCGTTCAAAAAACATGGCCCGCCCGTTATATCGTCGCGACCCAGGTCGCGATTGTCGCCGGGTTCGTCGCAATCTGGGAATTCGCGGCGCGGACGCAGGCGATCGATCCGTTTTTCTGGTCGCAGCCCTCCGCGATCTGGTCGATGATGCTGATCTTTTTCACCGAAGGGAACGCCTTCGTCGACATCGGCTACACCTTCCGCTCGACCCTGCTGGGCTTTTTCATCGGCACGACGATCGGCTCGGCGCTCGGGCTCTCGTTCTGGTGGTCGCGAAACTACGCGGCGCTCGTGCAACCCTACATCATTTGCCTTGAATCGCTGCCAAAGCTCGCGCTGGCGCCGCTCGTCATCCTCGTGTTCGGCATGGGGCTCGCGTCGAAGGTCGCGATCGCCAGCGCGCTCACGGTCGTCGTGTCGACGCTCACCGCGTGGGCCGGCGTGCAGGCCGTCGACAAGGATCAGGAGCGGCTGTTCTATTCGCTCGGGGCGAGCCGCTGGCAGGTCTTCGCCAAGCTCGTCGCGCCCTCCTGCACCCCGTGGATCATCTCCGTGCTGCGCGTCAACATCGGACTCGCGCTGACAGGCTCGATCGTCGGCGAGTTCATCTCGTCGCAATACGGGCTCGGCAAAACCATCCTCTACGCCGGCCAGACCTATGAAATCGCGCTCGTCTGGGTCGCCGTGCTCGTGCTCTCGACGCTGTCGATGATCATGTACGTCTCCGTTTCGTGGCTCGAGCGCTTCCTTCGCAAGGGAGTCGTTCATTGAGCTTCCCGAGTTCCACCCGACCAAAGGAGCACGTCATGCCATCCGCGGGAATTCGCCTCGCCCTCTCGTTCGCCTTCGCCGCCGGGCTCGCCTCGCAAGCCGCCGCGCAGGACAGAAAAGTCCTGATCGTCGCCGAACCGCTGCACGGCACCGGCTATCTGCCGCTCTACGTCGCCATCCAGAAGGGCTTTTTCGCCGCGCAGGGCGTCGACGTGAAAATCCTCACGGTGGAATCCGGCTCGGGCCACACGAACGCGGTGCTGAGCGGGCAGGCTTTCGCCTTCATCGGCGGCCCCGAGCACAACGCCTTCGCGAAGCTGAAGGGCGGCGAATTGCGCGCCGTCGTCAACGTCGTCGATCGCGGCAATTCCTATTTCGTCGCGGCCGCGGGCAAGGAGCCCGCGGCGGGCGTGTCCATGCCCGACTATTTCCGCGGCAAGACCATCGCCACGGGTCTTTTCAGCGGCACGCCGAACTCGATCACCCGCTACTTGCTGAAGAAATACAATCTTGATTTCAGGACGGACGTGACCGTCATGGAGGCGACCAATGGCGCCATCATGGCCGCGGTCAAGACCGGAAACGCGCAGATCGGCGTGCTGACGGAACCGGCGATCACGCAGGGCGTCCGCCAGAAACTCTGGGGCGAGCCCATCGTCAACATTCCGAAGGATCTTGGCCCCTACGCCTATTCGACGCTCAA
>CAISEY010000238.1 GCA_903884435.1 uncultured Hyphomicrobiales bacterium
CGAAGGCCTCGACACCGGCGGCGTCGGCATGGAGGAACGGCTGGCGATCGGCCCCGACATGACCGCCGGAGATCTGCACGACGCGCTGTCCGCGACCGGCGCCGGCCTGGTGGCGCGCGCGCTGGCGGCGATCGAGCGGGGCGAATTCCGGCCGCGGCCGCAGCCGTCGGACGGCGTCACCTACGCCAGCAAGATCGACAAGGCCGAATGCCGAATCGACTGGACCCGGCCCGCGCGCGAGGTTCACAATCACATTCGCGGTCTTTCGCCGTTTCCCGGCGCGTTTTTCGAGGCCGATCTCGGGCGCGGGCCGGAGCGGATCAAGGCGCTTCGTTCAACATGCGTGGAGGGACGCGGCGCGCCTGGCGCGCTGCTCGACGACGCGCTGACCATCGCCTGCGGCGAAGGCGCCGTGCGCCTGACGCAGGTGCAGCGGGCCGGAAAGGGCCCGATGAGCGCGGACGACTTCCTGCGCGGCGCGCGGTTGTCGCGCGGCCCGGCGCTGGCCTGACCGATGCCGCGCTACAAGCTCACCATCGAATACGACGGGCGCCCGTTCGTCGGCTGGCAGCGGCAGAGCAATGGCCTGTCCGTCCAGCAGGCCCTGGAACAGGCGTTTTTCAGCTTCTGTGGCGAAACGCTCTTCGTCCAGGGCGCGGGCCGCACGGACGCGGGCGTTCACGCGAGGGGCCAGGCCGCTCATGTCGATCTTTTGAAAGACTGGCGGCCGGACGTGGTCCGCGACGCGGTCAACGCGCATCTCGTGGGCAAGCCGGTGGCGATCACCAGCGCGGAGAAAGTCGATTTTTCCTTCGGCGCGCGGTTCTCGGCCATCAAGCGCCACTATCTCTACCGCGTCCTCAATCGCCGGGCGCCGCCGACGGTCGATCATGGCTTCGTCTGGCACGTCAAGCGCCGCCTCGACGCGGACGCGATGCACGCCGCCGCGCAACGTCTCGTCGGCAAGCACGATTTCTCGACGTTTCGCGATTCCGAATGCCAGGCGAATTCCCCGGTCCGGACGCTCGACCGGATCGTCGTGGCGCGCGCGGGCGAAGAGATTCATTTCGAGGTTTCGGCGCTGTCGTTTCTGCACCGGCAGGTGCGTTCGATGGTCGGCTCGCTCGAACAGGTGGGATGCGGCAAGTGGAGCGCCGACGATCTCGCCGCCGCGCTTGCCGCACGCGACCGGGCGCGGTGCGGGCCGGTCGCGCCGCCGGACGGGCTCTATCTCGCGCGCGTCGATTATCCCGAAAAGCAGGAGTCGAGCACGCGCGCGTAGATGGCCGCGAGCTTTTCGAGATCGGCGATGGCGACGCGCTCGTCGACGGCGTGCATCGTCTGGCCGACGAGGCCGAACTCCAGCACTTCCGCGTAATTGCGAATGAACCGCGCGTCCGACGTGCCGCCGGTCGTGGAGAGCCTGGGCCTGCGGCCCGTTTCGGCCTCGATGGCGGCGGAGAAAACCTCGACGAATGGTCCCGGACGGGTGAGGAAGGCGAGCGCGTTGGTCGGCTGGAATTGCACGGTGACACGCGCGCCCTCCGCCGCGGCCTCGACCCTGCGACGGATTTCCGCCTCCAGCGTCGCGGGAGTCCACAGATCGTTGAAGCGAATATTGAACAGCGCGCGCGCCTCGGCGGGGATGACGTTGACGGCCCTGTTGCCGGTGTCGAGCGCGGTGAACTCGAGATTGGAGGGATCGAAATGCGCGGTCCCCGCGTCGAGCGGCGTCGCGCGGAGCGCGCACACGAGGCGCGCGATGTGATGAACAGGGTTGTCCGCGAGAGCGGGATAGCCGACGTGGCCCTGCTTGCCGTGAACGACGAGCGAGCCGGAGAGAGAACCGCGGCGGCCGATCTTGATCATGTCGCCGAGTTCGTCGGGATTGGTCGGCTCGCCGAGAACGCAGAGGTCGAATTTTTCGCCCCGCGCCTTCGCCCATTCGAGCAGCTTGACGGTGCCGTTGACCGAGGGGCCCTCCTCGTCGCCGGTGACGAGAAACGCGATGGATCCCCGGGGCTCGCCATGTCTGGCGACATAATCGAGCGCCGCGGCGACGGAAGCCGCGAGGCCGCCTTTCATGTCGACCGCGCCGCGGCCCCAGACCATGCCGTCGGCGATTTCCGCGGAGAAGGGATCGAAACGCCAGTGCGACGCGTCGCCAACCGGCACGACGTCCGTGTGCCCGGCGAAGACGAGACAGGGCGAACCCGAGCCGATCCGAGCGTAGAGATTGTCCGTGTCGGGATAGTCGGGCTCCGAGAACACGACCCGATGCGTTTCGAATCCCGCGCCTTTCAGCACGCCTTCGAGCAGGCCGAGCGCGCCCGCGTCCTCGGGCGTGACGGAGGGGCAGCGGATGAGATCGCGCGCGAGGGAGACAACGTCGGTCATCGGGAATCGTCCGGTGGTTTTCTGGCGCCGCGATCAGGCCAGCGGATCGCGGCCGTATCTGTTAACGCCGGGCGTGCCCCGGCGGCATCCGAGTTCGACGAGGACGACGGCGAGAACGCCCAGCAGCGGCACGCCCAGCATCCAGCCGGCGGTGGTGAATTCGGGTCCGTCCTGCGTCAGGCCAAAGGCCTCGCAAATGGAGAAAGCCAGCAGCAGGGTGAGGAAGCAGAAAGACAGGTTGGGCCCCTGGTCGCGGTCCTGCTGGCGCTTGCTCAGCACCGCGAAGAGCGGCCAGGCGCAAATGACGTCGAGGAACAGCGAGAGATTGCGGAACCACACCGGCGGCAGCGCGCGGTCGGGGTCGATATGCCAGGCGCTCATCACCGGCGTCTGGACAGCCGTCTGAAAGAGGAAGATCGCGCCGAAGCCGATCCAGAAGAACAAGCGGGGGATGCGCCCGTGCAGGGCGAGAAACAGAAATCGCGGGTTCATGGCGCCGCCATAGCACGAAGGCGACGGGCGGCACAGGCGCGGGTCACGCGGGCCGGTCCTCGCGCAATCCAAGTTCGAACACGATCCACAGCAGACTCGCCGCCAGCGCGAGATCAAGTCCGGCGACGATCGCGAAGGGCATGACTTCGGAGACGCGCGGGTGCAGCAAGTGCGCCGCCCCGGCGCACAGCGCCGCCAGCG
>CAISEY010000239.1 GCA_903884435.1 uncultured Hyphomicrobiales bacterium
AGGGGCCGCCGGAGCGGCAGGCGCGGCGGCGGCGGGCCTCGGGGCGGCGGCGGGGGCGGGAGCCTGGGCGGCGGGGGCCGTCGTCTGGGCGGGAGGAGTTGTTGTCTGGGCCGTGACGGGCGAAGCGATCACGGCGACGAAGCCGGCGGCGGTCATGGCGGAAGCAGCCATCTTGCCGATACTGGCGGCGATCTTCTGTGTCATAATACTGTAACTCCAGGTTAAGAGAGTGTTACATTCGGTTAAATTCGTTGCAACCTGGCGTTCGCGATGTAAATAGATATACGTATCGAAACTATCCCGACCTTGCCGCTCAAGTCAAAGGGGCTACCGGGCGTCAGGTGGATAGTCATAACGCTGGAATGGCTCCGGATTGGTCCGGTTGCGTACATTGACAAGTAAAAACATCTATCTTCGCGCGCTTCGTGGCGGCCCGCGCTCCGCGTTGTAGCCATGCGCGCATGATCGCCAGTTCAGGCGCGTCCCGGGTCGCGCGTACTCCGGCCTTGCCCGCCTGACCGAAGCGGTTTACATATGAACGATATCCCCCGCCTCGCCGCCGTTTGCGTCGCGCCGGCGTTCGATTGCTGATATGATCGCGCCACAACCGCGCTGGAGTTCGCCATGCCCGTTTACAAGGCCCCCGCCGACGACGTGATGTTTTTGCTGAACGACGTTTTGCACTGGGATCGGTATGGCAATTTGCCCGGCTTTTCCGACGCCTCGCCCGACGTGGTCGCCGCCATCGTCGGGGAAGGCGCGAAAATCAGCGAGGAAATTCTCCAGCCGCTCAACCTGTCCGGAGACCGCGAGGGCTGCACGCGCCATCCCGATGGAGCCGTGACGACGCCGAAAGGTTTCAAGGACGCCTACAAGGCTTACGCCGAAGGCGGCTGGGTCGGCATCGCCGCCGATCCGGAATACGGCGGACAGGGATTGCCCTACACGCTTGGCTGCGTCGTCAACGAGTTCAGCGCTTCGGCCAACATGGCCTTCACCATGTATCCCGGCCTCTCCCAGGGCGCCATCGCGGCCATCAGCGAACACGCCTCCGCCGATTTGAAGAAAATCTATTTGCCGAAGATGATTTCCGGCGAATGGACGGGCACGATGAACCTCACCGAGCCCCATTGCGGCACCGATCTTGGTCTGCTGAAAACGAAGGCCGCGCCGAACGGCGACGGGACATATTCGATCGCCGGCCAGAAGATTTTCATTTCCGCCGGCGAACAGGATCTGACCGAAAACATCGTTCATCTGGTGCTGGCGCGCATCGAGGGCGCCCCGGCCGGCACGCGCGGCATCTCGCTCTTCATCGTGCCGAAATTCCTGCCCGACGCGGCGGGCCAGCCCGGCGCGCGCAACGCCGTGTCCTGCGGCTCCATCGAGCACAAGATGGGCATTCACGCCAACGCCACCTGCGTGATGAACTACGATGGCGCCAGGGGCTTTCTCATCGGCGAGGCGAACAAGGGCCTCAACGCCATGTTCGTGATGATGAACGAGGCGCGACTCGGCGTCGCCAACCAGGGGCTCGCCATTTCCGAGGTCGCGTACCAGAACGCCGCGGCCTACGCGAAGGACCGTTTGCAGGGCCGCTCGCTCTCCGGCGCGAAAGCGCCCGACAAGCCCGCCGATCCCATCATCGTCCATCCCGACGTGCGCCGCATGTTGCTCGAGATACGCGCCTTCAACGAGGCGGCGCGCGCGCTCACGCTCTGGACCTCGCTGCAAGCCGACGTGGCGCGTCGCAGCCTCGACCCGAAGGAGCGGCTGACGGCGGACGATTTTCTCGGCCTGCTGACGCCGGTGCTCAAGGGCGTGCTCACGGACAAGGGATTCGAAAACGCCGTGAAGGCGCAGCAGGTCTTCGGTGGCCATGGCTACGTCGGCGAATGGGGCATGGAGCAATTCGTCCGCGACGCGCGCATCGCCATGATCTACGAAGGCGCCAACGGAATTCAGGCGCTGGACCTCGTGGGCCGCAAGCTGCCGAAGGACGCGGGACGCGCGCTGACCGCCTTCCTGGGGGAGATCCAGGCCTTCCTGAAGGAAAACGAGGCGAACGCCGATCTGAAAGTCTATCTCGGCGCGCTGAAACAGGGGACCTGCCATCTGCAACAGGCGACCATGTGGCTGATGCAGAACGCCATGGGCAAGCCCGAGAACGCCGGCGCTGGCTCGACCGACTACATGCACCTCTTCGGCCTGGTGGCGCTCGGCTATATGTGGGCGCGCATCGCGAAAGCCGCGCTCGCCCGCAAGGCGGCGGAGCCCGCGAAGGCCGACGCGATGGACGCCAAGCTGATCGCCGGCAAGTTCTTCGCCGAACGGATGATGTCGGAATCCGCCGCGCACCTCGCGCGGATTTCGACCGGGTGTGATACGATCATGAGCATGAAGGCGGAGATGTTTTAGGGCGGGGCGCGTCCTGCTCCCGCGCGCGGGAGAAGGTGGCCCCGCGAAGCGGGGGCGGATGAGGGCGTCGCGGCGGGCGCCCGTGTTGAACGACGAGGCCGCGAATTGCGGCGGACCATTCGAGGTTTAAGCGGCCCGGGCGCCCTCGTCCGGCGCTCCGCGCCACCTTCTCCCGCGAGCGGGAGAAGGGATCGCAAGTCACAGGAGAGTCTTCGCATGCCCGACGCATTCATCTACGACGCCGTGCGCACGCCGCGCGGACGCGGCAAGCCCGATGGCTCTCTGCACGAGGTTTCGACGCTGGGCCTCGCGACGACGGCGCTGAGGGCGATCCGCGAGCGCAACCGCCTCGACACGAAGCTCGTCGACGACGTGGTGATGGGCTGCGTCGATCC
>CAISEY010000240.1 GCA_903884435.1 uncultured Hyphomicrobiales bacterium
ACCCGACCAACTGGTCTGGTTCGGAACGCCCGGAAGATCGGGAAGCACCGGTCAGGCCGGGCTGAAGAAGCAGCGCCGCCGCCGATGGGTGCCTTATAGGACCCACCCGCCAGAACTGTCAACACGGCTTTGCAAAAAAATGCGGCCGGAGTGGAAAAGATCCGCGCGGGCTCGCACAGGCTATGCGCCAACGTCGCCCGGCCATGGAAACGGCCGGCTCGTCGCGGACACGCGTGTTGGGGACGCGGCCCTACTTTTCCGCGCCTTCCATCGCCTTTTTCATGATCGGCCACCATGTCCCGACCTCGGCGCGCTGATAGGCGCCCAGCGCGCCCGGCGTCGCGAGGTCCGGCGGCGGCATTTCGAGACCCATGTCGATGACCCGCTTGCGCAGGCCCGGATCGGCCATGGCCTTGTTCGACGCCGCGTTGAGGCGCGCCACCATCGCGGGCGGCGTGCCCTTCGCGGCGAAAAAGGCGTTCCAGACGCCGACGTGGAAACCCGCGAGCCCCCCGGCCTCGTCCACGGTCGGAATTTCCGGCGCGCCCTCGAGGCGCGTTTTGGCGGTCACGGCGTAGGCGCGGATGGCGCCGGCTCGGACCTGCGGCAGAAAGCTGCCGGTCGCGGTGCACATGATGTCGAACTGGCCGGCCAGCAAGTCCGTCATGGCCGCCGCGCCCCCGCGATAGGGCACGAAGGACCATTTGATCCCGAGCTGCTCCTGCATGCGCAGGCCGCACAGGTGCTGGATCGATCCGGCGCCGACCGTGCCCTGAAACGCTTTTTCGCCGGTTTTCCCGAGCCAGGCGATCAGTTCGGGCAGGGTTTTCGCCGGCAATGCATTCTTCGACACGATCAGAAACGGATAGGACGGAAGCGTCGCCACCGGTTCGAAATCCTTGATGACGTCGAAATTGAGCGGCTGCGAAATCGCGTTGGTGCCGTTGGTTTCGATGTTGCCGAGGGCGAGCGTCAGGCCATCGGGCGCGGAGCGCGCCACCCGGCCGACGCCGATGGCCCCTGCCCCGCCGCCGATATTCTCGACGATCACCGTCTGGCCGAGCGACTCCTGCATTTTTTCGCCCAGGAGGCGCGCCATCGCGTCGGTGACGCCGCCGGGCGGATAGGGAACGACAATGGTGAGGGGGCGCGAGGCCTCCTGCGCGCTGGCGACGGTCGCGACCCCGGCCAGCGCGACCAGCGACAGGGCCAACAGACGTTTCATTTCCCTCTCCCCTGTATGCGTCCGGCCTTCGGCGAGCCGGTCCGCGCGCCCGGCTAGCGCCAGTCGTCCACCTTCACCGACTTGCGGCGCCGCGCGCCCATGATCGACCAGTAGCCGTTGGTGCCGCCGCCGACGACGACGACGTTGATCTCGGATTCCTGGAACGTGTTGATGAGTTCGTCCGGGGCGGCCTTGAGCTTCGTCGCGTGCGGCTCTTCTCCGCAGGTCGCGCGCGGATAGATGTAGTTTTGCACGAGTTGCAAATCCCAGTAGCGCGCCGCCGGCATGCGCGCGCTTTCCCAGACGAAGCGGATCAGCTTTTCCTTCGTGTCGAGGTTTCCGCGGTCGAGGAACTGCCGGGCGGTGATCGGATCGAGCAGCAGGCACGGCGCGCTGTTGGGGTCGATGCCCGTCAGCATGTCCGCGACATGCTCGCGCCAGTGCGTTTCGCGCAAGCCGAGCCCGGAGGTCTGCGAGCGGCAGCCATAGAAGACGCTGACGACGCTGTCTCCTTTGTCGAAGCCTTGCTGGACGTGAAGCGGCGTCCACGGGCTGCGCTCCTCGTTCTCGGCGAAGGTGACGTTGTTGTAGGCGAGATTATTGCCCTGCGAGCCCATGAAGGTCTCGCCGGGGACCGAGCCGCCCTGGAGATTCTGCGACAGCAGGCCGAAGGCGCGGCCGATCGTGGCGTTGGCGTGGTTGTAGGGGCCCATGGCGCCGATGCCGCTGTTCATGCCGATTTCGTCGCGGATCGGGCCGTTGACGACGACCATCGCGGCGCCGGAACTCGACGTGGACTGACGCGCCGAGATTTCCGCGTGGGCGAGCGCGAGGATCAGCGGGAAATATTCGGGCTTCGCGCCGGCCATGACGGCGTTCACCGCGACTTTTTCGACGGTGTATTCCCAAAGTCCGCGATTGGCGGTCGGCTGCATCCGGCCGACGACCTCGTCTGGCCGGCGCTTCGTGCCCGCGAGCATGGCGGCGACGCGCTCGGGCGTCGGCAGCACGATCGGCAGGAAGTCCGTCCAGCGGTTGGCCTCGAACAGGGCGCGCAAATTGTCTTCCGTGTCGGGCTCGCACAGGCGCGGCGTCGCGCGGCTGGCGGGAATCGCGGCGTCGGCGCCGAGGCCCTGTGTCAGCGCCTCGACGATCTCCCGCATGACGGCGCGGCCGGTGACGGGATCGGCGCCATCGACATAGGCGCGCAGTTCCGCCGCCGACTTGCCCATGACAGGCTGCGGCACGAAGACGCAATCGAGCCCCGGCAGGCCGCCGACGCGCGCGGTGGAGCGCACCACCTTGTCGAAAATATCGGTGTGCAGGGCGACCGTCGGCACGCCGTATTTGTTCTCGAGCGTGATCGCGTGGGTCGTCACCGCCGGCGCGCAGGTGGAGCAATGGCCCACGCCGACGATGGCGGCGTGACCCTTCGCGCGGATCTCCTCCCAGGTGTGGGGATCGTCGTGGCCGTAGTAATTCGTCAGCGAAATCATGCGCGTTTCGACGCGCGGCATCTTTTCGGCGAACCAGTCCCGAACCTGTTTCAGCAATTCGATGGAATCGTCGAAGCGGCAGTCGACGAGGTAGATCACCTTGCCGTCGAGCCCTTCGAGGCGGGGCGCCGCGGTCTTTTTCGTGATCTTCGGCGGGTAGCCGACCGGGTTGTGAACGGTGATGCGGGCGGCGCCCTCGATGCGGTTCGTCAGATCGTCCATGTTCCGCTCCCGGTATTTGACAGCGCGAGGCAATGCGTCAAGGTGGCAACCTATGAGCCGCCCCGGCGCGCGTCAAATGCCGCGCCGAGCGCGGCGACGCCCGGGGGAATGTTCCATGAATCGCCTGCTCGTCCTCGCCTTCGCCCTCGTCGCCGGCGCCGCCGCGCGCGCGCAGGACGCGGACTGGGCGAAAGTCGTCGAGGCAGCGAAAAAGGAAGGCAGCGTCGCCGTCTATTCCGCCCTCAGCGGTCCGCCGCAGGTCGAGCGGATGAAGGCCTTCGAGAAACAATATGGCGTTCGCGTCGATCATTTCATCGCGCGCGCCAGCGAGGTGACGGAACGCATCCGCATCGAACAGGTCTCGAAACGCTACAACGGCGATGTCTACATTTCCTCGCCAACCTCGCTGCCGTTGCACAAAAAGGCTGGCGTCATCCAGCCGATGATGAACGTGCCGGCGCTCGCCACCCTGCGCGAGGATCTCGACGGCGACGGCAATGGCGTGCCTGTCTGGTATCCGCCCTATGGCATTCTCATCAACACGAACATGGTGAAACCGGAGGAGTTCAGGAGCTGGAAGGGCCTGCTCGATCCGAAATGGAAGGGCAAGATGCTCTCCGACGACCTGCGCCTCGCCGGCGCCGGCGGCGCGATGTTCGAGGCGACCTACAAGGCCTACGGGCGCGAATATCACGAGGCGCTGGCGAAACAGGACGTTCAGGTCACGCGCAACAATCGCGAGGCGGAGCGCCGCGTGGCGCGCGGCGAGTTCCCGATCTATTTTCCGCAGCAATTGCCCTACGCGCTGGCGCTGAAAGGCCTGCCGGTGAAAATGATCGTGCCGGACGAGGGCGTCGTCTACGCGCTGGCGCAATTCGCGCTGCTGACCGGCGCGCCGCACCCCAACGCCGCGCGCCTGCTGACGCAATTCATGCTGGAGCCCGAGAGCCAGCTTTTCTTCGCCAATTCCGGCGTCATTCCCGTGGTGAAGGGAATCGCGGAGAAGACCAACGACGACGCGCGGCCCTACATGTTCACGAAGATGTTCGGCGCGGGGACCTACGAGCACCAGGAACGGCTGCTCGGAATCGCGGCGGAGATTTACAAGTAAGAGGCGGACGGCCGGAGGGCGCGCGGGCTGGTTTCGTCGAATGGCGAGAGTTTTGCGCCAACCGCAAGCGCGTGATCCGCGCGTGCTTTTTGGCGCGAAAATCAGTCGCGAAAGTCGCGCCCGATCCAGGGCCTAAACTCTCGCGCCCGGTTCCTGAACTCTCGCGCCCGGTTCACAGATACGATATGATCAATAAATAAACCCTGTTGAACCGCCGCCGCCCATGTGCGGGATCGAAAGGTTGACCATCAACCCGCCGACCGGCATTGCGGTTACAATCCCTTCCGGTTGGCGGACGGTTCGTTATTCGTCGCCAAATGGCTGCCCCGGCCTTATAACACACCGAACATGGCTGATCGACGCGGATGCGACTTCATACATCTGCTTGGTGATAATACTGAACATCCGTGAGGTTTCCTGCCCGACTTTCTTGGCATAGCGCACCTGCGCCACGCAACTTCGAAGTCCACCGCTGAAGCCTATACGGAGTTGACGCACGGCGCCTGATGGAAACGGCGCCATGACCAGCAGCCTCTGCCCCTCGAAAGCCAGGACCCGCGCCCGGCTGCCCTGGCTTTGGCCCGCAATCTGGTCACTCGCGCCGGTTCGATCGCCAACCCACGATTGCCACCGGCTGAACAGCCTGCCCGCGGTGCTGATGTAAATGCTCATCTGTTGACGCGATGACACCGGCGTGAATTGAGACATCCCGACAATTCGCTGCTGACGAACCTCATCGAAAGTCACAATGACGGACTTGCCCAGTAAAGGTGGCGGGACTGTCTGCCCGTGCGAGGCCGAGGCGCTTGTGTAAATCCCAAAGATTGCGGCCAGGACCTTCCACTGCAATGCTGGTCCAGTTCCAGGAATTCCAGCCACAATTTTGTCCCCAACATAACACCCTCCGTCGATCGCTGGATGACGGCAGCCGCGGCGACTAAATTAATTGAACCGGTCGGTTTTCGCAAAGCGCGGGTTTAGCCACTCCGTTGAAACCGGGAGCCGAATTTGGCCCAAAAGGCCTCGCGTCGATTTTATCGTATCTCGTGATTTCCGAAAAATTCGATCCGGTCGCAAACTTCCATGACCTCGCCCTGAACCGCCCCGGGTTTGCCGGAGGCTCCAACTCTTGAGAGGATGGAGCCACCATGAGCAAAACGACGAACAAGTTTTCACCCGAGGTCCGGGCGCGCGCC
>CAISEY010000241.1 GCA_903884435.1 uncultured Hyphomicrobiales bacterium
GCCCGCTCGAGCCGGGCCAGCGCGCCCTTCAGCACGACGAATCGCGCGCCGGACATTTTCGTGGCGGCGGCGAAATCCATCAGGCCGAGGCTTTCGCCGATATCGAAATGCTCCTTCGGCGCGAACCCCTCGGGAAACGACGGCTTTTCCCCTTCGACCCGCTCGACGATATTGTCGTGCTCGTCCTTGCCGAGCGGGACTTGCGACAAGGGCATGTTCGGCAATTCCGCCAGCGCCTTGTCCAGCGCGGCGATGGCGGCCCGCTCCATGCCGGCGGCCCCTTCCATGTCGTCCTTGAGCTGGGCGACGCGGGCCTTGAGCGCCCCGGCGAGGTTTTCGTCCTTCTTTTTCATCGCCTCGCCGATTTCCTTCGACAGGCGATTGCGTTCTTCCTGACCGCCCTGGGTCGTGGCGATGATGCGCCGGCGTTCGTCGTCGAGTTCGATCAGGCCGCCGACGATTCGGGACGCGTCCTCCGGCGGGACGTTGCGCGACGCGAGCGACGCCGAAAAGGCCGCGGCGTTGTCCCTGATCCATTTGATGTCGTGCATGGCGGCTCGCTCTGGCGGAAGTGCGGAATATGGACACGGCGGGAAAGCGCCGCGCGAGGGACGCATACCAGACGGCGCCGGGCAAGCTCAATCGCGCGACGGGCGTTCAGCGCGCCCGGTGGAACCGGGCGACAGCCTTGCCGCCGAACACGATCCAGGCCAGGCCCGCGAGCACGAGGAGCCCGCCGGCGATTTCCCGCGCGCTCGTCGGTTCGTCGAACGCGACGCTGGCGCTGAGGAAGCCGAAGACCGGCACCAGCAGCGAAAACGGCGCGACGATGGCGGCGGGATAGCGGCTGAGCAGGTTGGCCCACATGGAATAGCCGAACAGGGTCGCGCCCCAGGCCAGAAAACCCGCGGCCAGAAAACTGCTCCAGCCGGGATGGATCAGGGTCCAGGCCGCGTCGCGCCCCTCGATGAGAATCGACAGGACGAACAGCGGAATGATCGCCGCCAGACTCGACCAGATGGTGAAACCCACCATGTCCACGCGCCCGGCGAACTTGCCGATGATGTTCCCGAGCGACCAGGACATGGCCGCGCACATCACCAGAAGGAACGGCACGAGCGTCGCCCCGCCGGCGCGGACGGTGGCGATCACCACGACGCCCGCCATGGCGACGAGGCCGCCCGCGATCTGCACGAGGCCGGGTCTTTCGCCCATGGCGATCCAGGCGAAAAGAATGGTGAAAAACACCTGGCTCTGCATGAGCAGCGAGGTCAGGCCGGCGGGCATCCCGAGCTTGATGGCGCTGAAAACCAGCCCGAACTGCATGACGCCGATGGCGATTCCATAGGAAAAAACGATCAGCGGCCGGGTTTTGGGCGCGGCTATGAAAAACGCCGCCGGCAGCGCCGCGAGGGTGAAACGCAGGGTCGAGAACATCAGCGGCGGCACGTCGCGCACGCCGATTTTCATCGCGACGAAGCCGACGCCCCAGACCACGGCGATCATCAACGCCGCGAAAACGTCCCGGAAAGACATGGGGACCGCCTAGACGCCGGGGGCTTTGGCGGCCGCCTGCTTTTTCTCGATCAGCCGCACGGCCACGACAGCCCCTTCGAAGAGTAGCAACATGGGCGCGATCAGCGTGAGCATGCTGATCACGTCGGGCGGCGTGAGAACCGCCGCGACGCCGGCGATGATGACGATGGCGTAGCGCCGCTTTTCCTTCAGAAAGGTCGAATCGATGATGCCGACATGGCCGAGCAGGGTCAGGATCACCGGCAACTGGAAGGCGATGCCGAAGGCGAAAACCAGCGTCATGATCAGCGAGAGATATTCGCTGACCTTCGGCAGCAGGTCGATCGTCGCCTGCCCCGCCTCGCCGACCTGCTGCAAGCCGACGGAAAAACGGATCAGCAGCGGCATGACCGCGAAATAGACCAGAAGCGCGCCCATCCCGAAGAAGACCGGCGTCGCCACGAGATAGGGCAGAAACGCCCGTTTCTCGTGTTTGTAGAGGCCGGGCGCCACGAACATGTAGATTTGCGTCGCGATGACGGGGAACGCGATGAAGGCCGCGCCAAACATCGACAGTTTCAGGTTCGTGAAGAACTGTTCGAGGAAATGGGTCGCGATCAGGTGCGCCTTTTCCGAGCCGACGACGGAGACATAGGGGCCGGTCAGGACGTTGAATATGTGGCTGGCGAAATAAAAGCAGACCACGAAGGCGATGAGGAACGCGATCACCGCCTTGATCAGGCGGGAGCGCAATTCGATCAAATGTTCCATGAGCGGGGCCTTGGAGGCCTCGATCTCGGCTTCGCCGTCGTCCGGCGCGTGAATGGCGTTCATGTCGGGGCGCCGCTCCGGGGCGTTTCGCCAGCCGGGGCGCCCGCGGATTGCGCGCCCGCGGACGGCGTCGCCCCGGACGGCGCGGGCTCGATCGATTCAGCGAAGGAATGTTCGACCACGGGGAGGTTCAGCGCCGAATCGATGTCCGCGCGCGTCTGTTCAATGTCTTTCTTGACCTCGGCGAATGGGTCGAGCCCGTCGAGATCCGTCATTTTGGCCATGTCTTTCTTGAGGTCGTCGAGTTCCGCCTCGCGAAGGGCGTCCCGGAACTGGCCCTGAAACTCACCGGCCATGCGCCGCAACTGGCCGATCGTCGCCCCTACCTGGCGCATGACGCCCGGCAAATCCTTCGGCTTGATCACGATGAGCGCGATCACCGCGAGAATCAGGAGTTTGCCGCTGTCGATGTCGAACATGGGAACGGGTCTGCGTCAGGTGCGTGAAAAATCCGCGCGACCCCCGACCCGCCAGGGGCCGGACGCGCGGGGCGACCGCCTCAGCCCACCTTGGCTTTTTCGGTTTGAACCGGCTCCGCCGCTTTCGGGGCGGCGTTCTGTTCCAGCGTCTTCGCGTCGGCGACCGTCTTTTCGGTTTCGTCGTCGGCGAGTCCCTTCTTGAAGGACTTGATGCCCTTGGCGAAGTCGCCCATCAGGTCGGAAATCTTGCCCTTGCCGCCGAACAGCAAGAGGACAATGGCGCCCAGTATGATCCAGTGCCACAATGAAAAGCTACCCATGACAACGCCTCCAGGCAGGCCGCGCGAGGCCTGAGCGATGCGCCGAACCTATGCGTCCGGCGCGGCAAAAACAAGGTGGAAGCGCCGTCCGGGCCGAGAGGCGCGGAGGCGCGTGGATCAGTCGCCGTCGGATTCGACGACCGCCGGAGTTTCTTCCGGTCCGGCGCCCTGCAATTCCGGCGCCCCGGAGAGGGTTTCCGGCGCGTCGCCCGGCTGTTCTTCCAGCGAGGCTTCCAGCGGCGGATCGTCGAACAGGTCGGCCTCGCCATCCTCCAGCGGATCCTCGTCGTCGGTGAGGCCGATGTCGTCTTTCGGCTGCGGCACGCCAAAGCCCGGCGGCAGCCGCCCGTCGAAGAGGCCGGCGCCCTTGAGTTCATCGAGGCCGGGCAGATCGGAGAGGGTTTCCAGCCCGAACTGAAGCAGGAAGGCGTCCGTGGTGCCATAGGTCACGGGCCGTCCGGGGGCCTTGCGGCGGCCACGCAGGCGAATCCAGCCCGTTTCCAGCAACACGTCGATCGTGCCCTTGGAGATGGCGACGCCGCGAATGTCCTCGATCTCGGCGCGGGTCGTCGGCTGATGGTAGGCGATGATCGCCAGGGTTTCGAGCGCCGCGCGCGAGAGTTTCTTCTGTTCGGTCTTCTCGCGCGACAGGAGCCCGCCCAGATCGGGAGCGGTGCGGAAAGTCCAGCGATGCGCCACGCGCACGAGATTGACGCCACGATTCGCGTAAACACCGCGCAGAGCCTCGAGCGCGGCCGCGGCGGTCACGCCCTCGGGCATCCGTTTGCCGATTTCGCTTTCCTCGACCGGTTCGCTCGCCGCGAAGATCAGGGCTTCGGCGACGCGCGTCGCCTCGTGCAGCAAGGCCGCCCTGGCCTCCGCGCCAGCCCGGTCATAATCGGGAAACAACACGGCTATTTCCGCCACGATAACTCCTGCTGTCTTTTCAATACTATGCGGCTTTTTCTTCGGTCGGGGATTCAAGCGTCTCCGGCAGCGCCGGCGCCTCGACGCGTCGACGGATCCAGAGCGGCGCGAAGGGCCTGTCCTGCCGCAGGTCGATATGGCCCTCGCGCACCATTTCCAGCGTCGCGGAAAAGGACGAGGCGCGGACCGTGCGGCGCAATTCCGGCGTGACGCAATATTCCAGCAGAAAAACGTCGAGAATCTGCCATTCGAGCGCGACGCCGGCAATTCGCTCGACCGCGGCGCGCGCCTCCGTCATCGACCAGACCACGCGCTGCTTCAGGGTCACTCTCGAGAGCGCCTGCTTTTGCCGCTGGCGCGCGTAGGCGTTCAGCAGATCGAACATGCTGGTCGAGAATTGCGAATGCCGCTGTATGGAAATGCCTTCGGGCGCTCCATGCAGAAAGGTGTCGCGACCGAGTTGCGGGCGATTCACCAGTTTCTCCGCGGCGGCGCGGATCGCTTCGAGGCGGCGCAGGCGGTTGGCGAGGGCCGCCGCGAGATCCGCCGCCAGCGGCTCCTCGCCCTTCGGCTGTTCGGGCAGCAGCAAGCGCGATTTCAGGTAAGCGAGCCAGGCGGCCATGACGAGGTAGTCCGCCGCGAGTTCGAGGCGAACCTTGCGCGCCGCCTCGATGAATTCAAGATATTGATCGACCAGGGCAAGGATGGAGATTTTGGCGAGATCGACCTTCTGGCGGCGGGCGAGTTCCAGAAGGAGGTCAAGGGGGCCCTCGAAGCCATCCACGTCGACGAGAAACGGCTGATCGCCATTTTCCGCGACTTTTCCGTCGACGTCCTCGAAAGGCAGCTCGCCGTCCACGAATCACTCTCCACGCCGGGCGAACCCGTCACCCACGCGGCAGACTAGCGTTCCAGGCTACCGCCGCAAGCGCCAACTCGACCCTGGCGCGGGCATCCACAAGATCGAAGGGGACAGCCGGCGGCGCGAGCCGCGCGAGGGCGGCCCCGGCCCGTTCGAGGGCCCGTCCCGACAGAACCGGAGAGACGCGCGCGATTTCGGAGGCTTCCGCGAGATCGCCGTTGCAATGCAGGGCGATGTCGATTCCGGCGGCGAAGGCGGAGGCGGCGCGTTCCGCGAACGTACCCGACAGGGCCTTCATGGACATGTCGTCGCTCATCAGGAGGCCGTCGAAGCCGATGGCTCCGCGAATCGCCTCGCGGATGACGAGGGGCGACGTGGTCGCGGGATTGTCGGGATCGAGGGCCGTGTAAACCACATGAGCGGTCATCGCCATGGGCAGATCGGCGAGCGCGCGGAACGGAGCGAAATCCCGCGCTTCGAGGCTCGCCCGGCTGGCGCGCACGACGGGAAGCTCGAGGTGGCTGTCCGCCAGCGCCCGGCCGTGGCCGGGAACGTGCTTCATCACGGGCAGCACGCCGCCCTGCATCAGGCCTTCGGAAACAGCCCGGCCAAAGGAAGCGACGGTCGCCGCGTCGCCAGCGTAGGCGCGGTCGCCGATGACGTTGTGTCCGTCGGGCGCGGGCACGTCGAGAACGGGGAGACAATCGACGTTGATTCCGGCTTCCGCGAGGTCCGCCGCCATCAACCGGGCGGACACGCGGGCAATGTCGATCTGCTCCGGGAGACTGACGCCGGACATCCCGGCGAAGCGCGCGGCGGCGGGATAGCGGGGCCAGTTCGGCGGCCCCATGCGCTGCACGCGCCCGCCCTCTTGATCGATCAGCACCGGCGCGTCGGCGCGCCCGACGATTTCGCGGAAACTCGCGACGAGCGCCGCGACCTGCGCGGGCGTGTCGATGTTGCGCTTGAAGAGAATAAAGCCCCAGGGCCGGTGCGCGGCGATGAACGCGCGCTCTCCGGCGTCGAGCGCGAGGCTCTTGCAGCCGCAGATGAAAGCCTTCGATTCGCCGGGCATGAGCCCTTCCCCAAAACAAGCCGGCGCGGAACCCCGTCCCGCGCCGCCATTCCATTCACCTCGCCGTTCAACGGGCGACGAAACACTCGGAGCCGGCGCCCTTGATCTTCGTGCAAAGATCGGCTGCGCCCTCCTGCGAAAGGCCGACGATCCGGACGCGCCACACTGTCTTGCCGTTTGCGTCGCCCTTGACGACGACGGCGCGGCGTCCACCCAGGGACGAACCAAGACGCGCCTGGACCTGACTGGCCTTTTCGCGCGCATCGGCGTCGCTGCCGGCGGAAGCCAGCTGCACCGCGAAACCGCCTCCGCCCGCGACCGGCTTCTGCTCCGCCGCGGGTTTCGGGGCCGCCGGCTTCGGGGGCGCCGGCTTCGCCGCGGTCGGGGCCTTCACCGGCGCGAGGTCATCGTCGTCCCCGGCGGGCGCGGGCGTTCTGACGGCGACGCGGGCGGTGACTTTCGGAGTGGCGGCGGCGGGCCTCGGCGCGGAGGGCGCGGGGACGGACGCGACGGCCACAGGCGGCACGGGAAAGCCGGCGCTGACCGGACGAGCGGGAGGAGCCGGCGGCGCGGCCGGCTGCGTGCTCGCGACGGGAATGTCGCTGTCGATGATGGAGCCATCCGGGCGAACGGACACGGTCTTCACGCGCCTCGGCTCGGGAAACACCCCGTTGGCCGGCGGCTGATCGGCGGACGCGACAGCGCGCGTCCGCGGCTGGGAGGCGATCTCGACAGGTTGTTCCACGGCGCCGGTGACACGGCTCGCGGGAAGGCGATCCACGCCGCGATCGAGAACCGAGGCGTTCTGCGCGGGAGCTGGCGCCTCCGCGGCGGGCAGAATCTTCGCTGGACCGACGGCGGCCTTGATCACGGGCGCTTCGCGGTTGCCGGACGGGCCGCCCCTCAGGACAAAAGTACCGGCGATTCCGGCCACCACGACCGCGAGGGCGCCGCCCATCGCGTACAATTTCTTTTTCGAACGGGCGGGCGGCGCCTCGTCCATCGGCGGCGGAACGAAGTCGTCCCGATCCCTCCATGCCTGCTGGCCATGCGCCCCGCCTTCATCCCGATGCTCGCGCCAGACGGGTTCCGGCGGCGGTTCATGGAACTCCGCGGCGTATGCCGGCGACACGGTTTGACGAGAGCCTTCGCCCCCCTGCTCCCGATCCTGACGGGCGAGGTCAAGCTCCTGATCCCAGTCAAGCGCGGACTGGCGAAGTTCACGGCGGTCCTCGACCGCGACGTCCGCCGCCATCGGGAAATGTTCTTCCCGATCGTGTTCGACGGGAGATTCAACCGGACGGTTCGGGCGCGGCGCGACGAAAGAAGCAGCCGCCGGCCGCGCTTCGTGAACGCTGAAAGGATCGTTGCCGCCCTCGACGAGGCGCGCGAGTTCCGCGAGGGGATCTTCGTGTCCGGCGGTCGCGGGCTCGGGGCCGCGCAGACGCCGCTCGAATTCCTCGAGGTCCACCGATTGCCGGCGGCTCGTGACGGGTTCAATCATCTAACACCTCGCAATGCGCGAGCCCGGAAACGTTGCTGGCCGGCGCGGAACGTTCCGCTGCTCCGGCTAGCGCATTTCGTCCGGCGCGCTCACGCCCAGTATGCCAAGCCCCGACGCCAGAACGAAACCTGTGCAACTCACTAACGCCAGACGGGCACGCGTTAAATCTCGACCATCTTGATTAACAAACCTCAAATATGGGTGATCTTTCCCGCGATTCCAGTGGGAATGCAACGCGCTGGCGAGGTCGTGCAGGAAAAACGCCAGCCGGTGAGGTTCGTGCGAAGCCGCCGCCGCCTCGACCTGGCGAGGATACTGGGCGAGCATTTTCATCAGTCCCGCCTCGCCTTCGTCGGCGAGCAGATCGAGCGGCGCCGAGGCCAGAGCGGCAGGCGAGACATCAAGCGAGGGAAACGCCGCAAGCGCCTGACGAATAACAGATTTACAGCGCGCGTGCGCGTATTGAACGTAGAACACGGGATTGTCTTTGGACTGTTCGATCACCTTCGCCAGATCGAACTCGAGTTGCGCGTCGTTCTTGCGGAACAGCATCATGAAGCGCACGGCGTCGACGCCCACTTCGTCGACGACCTCGCGCAGGGTCACGAAGGTTCCCCCGCGCTTCGACATTTTCACCTCGACGCCCTCGCGCACCAGCTTGACGAGTTGGCAGAGCTTGAGATCGAGAGTCGCGCGCCCGTCCGACAGCGCCTTCACGGCGGCCTGCATCCGTTTCACGTAGCCGCCATGATCGGCGCCCATCACGTCGATGAGTGTTTTGAAGCCCCGGTCGATCTTCGACTTGTGATAGGCGATGTCCGAAGCGAAGTAGGTATAGGAGCCGTCCGATTTCTTCAGCGGACGATCCACGTCGTCGCCAAAGGCGGTCGTGCGGAACAGGGTCTGTTCGCGATCTTCCCAGTCGTCGGGCAATTGTCCCTTCGGCGGCGGCAGCCGTCCGACATAGACGATTCCCTTCTTTTCCAGCCAGTCGATGGCGGCGCCGACGAGGTCGCCCTCCGCTCCCGTGGTCAGGGAGCGTTCGGAAAAGAACACTTCGTGACTGATGTTGAGAGCCTTCAGATCGGCGCGAATCATCTCCATCATCGCGGCGATGGCGCGTTCGCGCACGTCGGCGAGCCATTCGGACTCGGGCTTGCCGAGAAGCGACTTTCCATACTCGCGCGCGAGCGCCTCGCCGGCGGGCTTCAGATAGTCGCCGGGATAGAGTCCCTCGGGAATTTCGCCGATGGTTTCGCCAAGCGCCTCGCGATACCGCAGGAAGGCGGAGCGGGCGAGCACGTCTACCTGGGCGCCGGCGTCGTTGATGTAATATTCACGCGCGACCGAATGGCCGGCGAAGGCGAGGAGATTGGCCAGCGCGTCGCCGAACACCGCGCCGCGGCCATGGC
This sequence comes from uncultured Hyphomicrobiales bacterium, assembly GCA_903884435.1. GTDB lineage: Bacteria > Pseudomonadota > Alphaproteobacteria > Rhizobiales > Beijerinckiaceae > Terripilifer. The sequence continues at coordinate 8,866 of CAISEY010000241.1, forward strand.
CGACGTGCATGGGGCCCGTCGGATTGGCCGAGACATACTCGATATTGACCTTCTCGGGATGCGTCGCCGCGGGGCGGCCATAGCCCTGCCCCGCGCCGAGCGCCTCGCGAAGGACGGCGTGATACATCGCGGGCTTCAGGCGAATGTTGATGAAACCGGGACCGGCGACCTCGGCCTGGTCGACGCCTTCGCCTTCGGCGAGCGCGAAGGCGATTTCCGTCGCGAGCTGGCGCGGATTGGAAAAATGCGGTTTCGCGTCCTTCGCGTAGACCATGGCGGCGTTGGTCGCGAGGTCGCCGTGGGCTGGATCGCGCGTCGGTTCGACGACGAAGCGGGCGAGGTCGAGATCGCCGGGCAGCCTGCCGCTGGCGACGATCGCCCGCAGGATGGAGCCGACCCGGCCCTGAAATTCGGCGAAAATATTCATTCAGACTGATCCTGGGCGCACCGGCGCGATCTTGCGGCGGGGTAAAGCAATTCTCGGGACAGGTCAAAAAAACGCCGGTGCGTCGGGGCGCGCCCGTTGTCGCAACCGCGGGAAACAGGCAGACTTCAAACCACGCGGCGCCGAACAGCCGCGCACCGGGAGGACACGCCATGCCGACGCGGCGCCGATTCTTGCAGACTTCGATTGGCGCGGGCCTTGCGCTTCCGCTGGCCGGACCGGGTTTCGCCCAGGCGCCGAAAAAGCGGTTCATCGTTGATTCGCAAATTCATCTCTGGAAGGCGAATACGCCTGACAGGCCATGGGCGCCGGGGACGCGGGCGCAATTGCCCGAGCCGATGACGATCGAGCGCGTTTTGCCAATGCTCGACGAGGCCGGCGTCGACCGCCTCGTGATCGTGCCGCCGACGCTCGAGGGGATGCGGGTCGACTACGGACAGGAAGCCGCCAGGCGTTATCCGGGCCGGTTCGCCACCATGGGACGCATCCAGCTCAACGATCCCGGCGAGGCGAAGCGGCTCGCCGGTTGGCGCCAGCAACCCTCGGTTCTCGGCGTGCGGCTCAATTTTGGCCCGACCGAAGCGCACTGGCTCACGAACGGTTCCGCCGACTGGTTCTGGCCCGCCGCGGAAAAGGCCGGCGTGCCCGTGATGTTCCTGACGACGGGACAAACCTCGCTGTTCGGGCCGATCGCGGAACGACACCCCCGATTGCGGCTCATCATCGATCACATGGGCGTTTCGTCGGAGTCCGTCAGCCGGAACGAGGTTCCCCGGGCCATCGCCGAGTCCGCCGCGCTGGCGAAATATCCGAATGTCTCGGTGAAACTGTCGGCGGCGCCTCTGTTCTCGCGGGAGGCCTATCCCTTCAACGACGTGAACCCCTACATCAAGCAGCTTTTCGAGGCCTTTGGCCCGCGGCGCAGCCATTGGGGCACGGACGTGACCAATTCGTTCGCGAAGGCCAGCTATCGCCAGCGCGTGACCCATTTCACCGAGGAACTGAAGTTCATGTCGCCGGACGATCTCGATCAGGTCATGGGGCTTTCGATTCTCGAGCGGCTCGACTGGCCGCGGGTTCCCGCGTGAAGCGACGCTCCGGCCCGCGTCGCCGGGTTCACCGCAGTTCCGGCGCCGACCCGAAGAGCCGCCGGTGTTCGGCGAGGGCGTAACGATCCGTCATGCCCGCGATATAGTCGCTGGCGAGGCGAGCGAGACGCCCTCCGGCCCCGGGCTCGCCGGCGATCCGCGCGGCGGCTTCCCCCCATTCGCCGGGCATGTCCTCCGGCCTGGCGAGGAAATGGCCGGCGAGACGCCGCACCACCTCGGCGGCGTCGACGCGGACGCGCATTACTCGCGGATGTCTGTACATCCTCGCGAACAGCCACTTTTTGACCGCCTTGTCCGCCTCCCGCATCGCGGGAGAAAAGGCGATCATGGCCCGAGGCTGCGCGCGCACGGCCGCGGCGTCGGCGGGCGCGGCCTCCGCCAGCCGCCGCGTGCTTTCGGCGATCACGTCCTCGACGAAACGCGTGATCACGCGCCGGATGATCTCGTTGATGAACCGCGCCTGTCCCAGTCCCGGATGGCGCGCCTCGATCTCCGCGACGATTCCGCCCACGAATTCGATGTCCCGCAGGTCGGACACGGTGAAAAGACCCGCGCGCAGGCCGTCGTCGATGTCGTGGGCGTTATAGGCGATGTCGTCGGCGATGGCGGCGGCCTGCGCCTCTGCGCTGGCGAAAGATGAAAGATCGAGCGGAAAAATCGCGTCGAATTCGAGAATGGCGCCCGGAACGCCGCGCGCCGCGTATTTGGGAACAGGCGTCCTCTCCGGCGTCAGCAAGGGCCCGTTATGCTTGACGAGGCCCTCGAGCGTTTCCCAGGCGAGGTTAAGTCCATCGAAGCCCGCGTAGCGGCATTCGAGCCGCGTCACGATGTGAAGCGCCTGGGCGTTGTGGTCGAAGCCGCCCCAGGGCGCCATCGCCTCGTCGAGGACGTCCTCGCCCGTGTGGCCGAAGGGCGTGTGGCCGAGATCGTGCGCCAGCGCGAGGGATTCGGCGAGATCCTCGTCGAGGCCCAGCGAACGCGACAGGGCGCGGGCGATCTGTCCGACCTCGATCGTGTGGGTGAGTCGCGTGCGGTAATGGTCGCCCTCGTGTGGCACGAAGACCTGCGTCTTGTGCGCGAGACGACGGAAGGCCGCCGAATGGATGACGCGGTCGCGGTCGCGCTGGAACTCGGTGCGCGTCGGCGACGCGGGTTCGGGCGTCAGCCGTCCGCGGCTCGCGGCGGGATCGGCCGCGAAGCGGGCCCGGTTGAGATAGGCGATCGGCTGCAAGCGTTCCGGCCCCGCGGGCGGCGAAGTCATTGAATGCCCGCGCCGGCGGACTTATATGGGGAGCAGAGTCCAGGCAAGGGCGCTCCCGCCCTGCTCTTGCGAGGCAACATGACCATCGTCGCCGATTTGCCGGTCAACGTCACCGATCGCGCCGCCCGCCGCATCGCCCATGTGTTGTCGAAGGAGCCCGAGGGCTCGATGCTCCGCGTCGCCGTCAATGGCGGGGGCTGTTCGGGGTTTCAGTACGCGTTCGACATTTCCCGCGAGAAAACGGCCGACGATCTCGTGATCGAGCGCGAGGGCGCGGTGGTGCTCGTCGATCCCGTCTCGCTGGATTTCCTGCGCGGCGCGAAAATCGATTTCGTCGATGAGCTGATCGGCCAGTCGTTCAAGATTTTCAATCCGAACGCCACCTCGTCCTGCGGCTGCGGCACCAGCTTTTCGATCTGAGAGGCCGCGCCACTCAAGGCGGCGAAGGCGGTTCGCCGAAGGCGCGCGCCTCGCATTTCTCCACGAGTTCCTCGAGCGAGGCCAGCCTGTGCGCCACCGCGAGCTGGTCTTTCGCGGCGCCCGAAACGCGCCCGGCGAGAGACGCGTGAGCGGCTGCGTTTTCCCGTTCGAGATTTTCCAGCGCCGACGAAAGCGTCTCCACCCGCGCGGCGAGAGACGCCTGTTCGCTGGCCAGAGTTTCGAAACGCGGGGCGAGTTCGTCGCGCCAGCGAAGCAAGAGGGCCTGTTCGCGCCGCGCGTCCGCGAATTCGGCGGGAGACACGCAATCCGAGGCGATCTTCCGTTCGACTTCGTCGGCGAGACCCTGAATCCAGGGCGAAATGACGCGCCAAGCGAAACGGCGAAGGTGCTTGAAGAGCCAGCCGGACAGACCGCCCTCTCGGTAGCCCCCGCCCTCGACGCGATCGATGTCCATGATCGTTCTCCCGCTCCGTCACCCGAAGGCGAGGCTGATGGAAAGATTGTGTTTCAGAAAGGCGAGCACCGGCAACATCGGGTCGAAGGGAGGCGGCGGACCGCCCTCGCGCGCGGCCTGGCCAAGGATCGCCTCGATCCTGTCGAGGCAGCGCGCGAACGAGAGGTCGCGGGCGACGAGGCGCCGGCCCGCCCGCGCGAGGCGCGCGAGATCGACCTCGCCCCGGGCGACGCGCCGCATCGCGTCGGCGAGATCGTCGACGCCGCGGTCGATCTTGATCGCGTGGACATTGTCGACGAGCCATTCGGCGGCGCCCACGTTGCGCGTGATCACGGGCGGGGTTCCGCACCCCGCCGCCTCCACCGGCACGAGGCCAAAAGGCTCGCGGTCCCAGCTTGGAAACAGGAAGCTGTCATAATCCGCGAAGAGGCCGATGAGTTCTGGCTGCGCGCGCGGCCCGCGCAGCCGAACGATGTCGGCGACACCGAACCGGCTGGCCATCTCGCGATATTTCGACAATTCGCCGTCGCCGAAGACATCCACGACGAATGGCAGGCCCTCCGCCCGGAGGCGCGCGCTGGCCTCGATCATCAGATCGACGCCCTTGTGCGCGTAAATCGCGCCGGCGGCGACGAAACGCGCGACGCCGCCGCGCAAATAGGGCTGGTGCGGACGCGCGGCGCAGAGATCGGCCCAGCCGGGCACGATGTCGACTCCTTCGTCGAGGGCGAGGCCGCTGCTCGCGCGGGCCTCGTCGAGAATTGTCCGGCTTATGGCGATCACGCGCCCGCCGGAAAACAGTCCCCGCCCCCCGGCGTTGAAAAGTTCGAGCGTTTCCGGCCTCACGCCAGCGAGGAGCGCGCCGGGCACGTTGTCCATCATGTGATGGACCCAGGGAACGCGGGCCTCGTTGAGAGTGTCAAGAAGTCCGACACCGCCGATTCCCGGCAGGTTGCAGACATAGACGACATCCGGACGAAATCCCCGGATCGCCTCGAGCAGACGAATTGCGTTGCCGGCGGAGGAACAAAAACCGAGGTGAACGTCCATCCGGTTCACCGCCGGTTGCGCGCTCGGAAAGGGGACGTGCAGATGCGCCTCGAGCGAACGCTCAACCGGCACGGGATCCTCCTCGATCCGCGCCACCGGGGTCCACGACGTGAGCACGCGAACGTCGTGTCCCCTTTCGGCGAGGCCGCGCGCGACATTGGCGCAGGCGAGTTCATAGCCGCCGATGACCAGCGGCGGATAAATGTTGCTGAGGACAAGGACGCGCATCAGGCGGCCCCGCGTCGTCGCGCCGCGACATCGCCGTAAAACCGCGCGAGGCGCACGCCGAAAGCGTCCAGACCGAAGACGCTCGTCGCGCGCGCGCGCGCGAGATCGCCGGCGCCCGCGGGCGGCCACGCGCGCGAGAGCACGTCGGCTAGTCCCCGGACGAGTTCGTCGTCGTCGTGAAAAACTCGCGCGAACGAGCCGCCGGAGGCAATCTCCGGCAGGCAGCCGGCGTCCGAAGCCAGCACGCAGGCGCCGCTGGCGAGCGCACGCATCGCGGGCCGGCACGTGAATTCCGGCGCGGCCGGAGGCCCGCCAGCCGGATCGGGGGCGCCGGAGGCGCGAACGAAGACGCAGGCGGCGCGATAGAGCCCGGCGAGCGTCGCCTCGTCCGGATCCTCGATGAAAGTCACGTTCCCGCCCTTCGCGAGATCGCGCGAGCGTCGCGCCTGGTCCGCGTGGCCGAAGCGTCCGGCGACAACGAGACGGAGCCCTTCCGGCAGCGCCTTCACGACGCGATCGACGCCGCTCGCCGGGGTCGCGTCGCCCGCGCAAAGGATCAGCCTGTCATCCCTCGTCGCGTCCGGCGCGGGCGCGTAAAAATCCGTGTCGACGGGTCAGGGGAGAACGGCCTCCAGCCCGCGGAACCCCGGCGCCATCACGTCGCGCGCGTAATCTGAAACAGACACGAGCCCGTCGAACAATTCAACGCCGCGGCCGCGAATCATCCATTCGACGGGCGGCGCTTCCCCCCGATGGGTTCCCGCCAGGGCCGCGCCGGAGCCGCGAAGCGTGGCGAGCCAGTACGCGCCGAAACGACCGAGCGCGTCATGGACATGCACGAGATCGAACCCTCCCAATTCCGCCCGGACCCGCGGCGAAAACGGGCCCGTCGCGGCGCCCGCCGGCGCTTCATCGCGAAGCACGCGAATGTCCACGCCGCCCGACCGGAATTCGGCGTCGTCCGGTCCGAAGGCGATCACCCGGGTTTCGAACCCCGCCACCCGGTTCAGGGCGCGCGCGTAATCGCGGGCGAGGCGCGCGCCGCCGTCGGGAAAAAAGGGGGTGAGATGCGCCACGCGCATGCAAGGAGCGCCTTTTCGGGGAATCCGGCAACCCGGCTTGTCCGCGCAAAGCCTGGCGATGGCGTTTTCACACGGGCGACTTCGCGGGGTCAACCAGCGGACCGCGCGCGAAAACGGGATTTGCGCCGGCGGGCGCGCCGCGGCAGGGTGCGTTCCATCGTCGTCGCGAATTCAAACCGCGCCCATGTCCGCGGACGCCGCCTGAACGGATCGCCATGCAAGCTCTTTTCATCGGACAGGCCTATATCGACGTCACCATGATCGCGGACGCCATGCCGTCCGGCGACGACAAGTCCGTCGCGCGGGACTACGCCGTGTCGTTCGGAGGCAACGCCGTGACCGCCTGTTTCGCCTGCGCGAAGCTCGGCTTCACGCCGGACCTGCTCGCCTCGCTCGCCGACGACTGGCTTGGCCGCATGTTTCTCGACATGGCCGCGAAATACCAGATTCCCGTTCATGGCCGGAAAGTGAGGCGTTCATCGCTGTCGTTCATTCTGCCGCGCGAGGGCAAGCGCGCGATCCTGCGCGCCCGCGACGACGATTATCTGCATCCGTTTCCGCGACTCAATCTCGGCGAATGCCGCGCGTTGCATCTCGACGGACACCAGGCCGACGCGGCGATCCACTACGCGAAGGTCTGCCGCGAAAAGGGCGTTCTCACGTCCCTCGACGGCGGCGGCCTGCGCTCCAACACGCACGACCTCCTCGGCTTCGTCGACATCGCCATCGTGGCGGAAAGGCTTGGAGAGCAGATGAATCTCGACGAGCGGGGAATGCTCGACTACCTCAAGGCGCGCGGCTGCAAGATCGGCGGCATTACCCAGGGCGAGCGCGGCATGATCTGGTACGACGAAAGCGGCGAAGTGAAACGCCTGTCGTCGCTCCCGGTGCCCTCCCCGCTCGTGATCGACACGTCCGGCGCGGGCGACGTGTTCCACGGCGCCTATCTCGCCTCCTGGCTCGGCGCGCCGGACGCGCCGTGGAGCCGGCATTTTGAATTCGCGCGCGCCGCCTCGGCCTTCAAAATCCAGCATCTGGGGAACGAGGCGGGCTTGCCGGCGCAAGCCGACGTGGCGAACATGCGCGCGCTCTATGACAAGGCATGAAGCGAGTCCGGCTCGGGAGGACACAATGGAAATCAGGACCGGAGGCGTTTCCCGTCGCGCGGCGCTCGGGTTTTCCGCGGCGGACGCGCTCGCGGCCCCCGACATGGACAAGCAGACCATCCGCGTCATCGTCGCCACGCCGACGACCTGAAAGCCCGGCGCGAACCCCAAGTCCGTTACTTCGAGGCTTGTGTCGAGACGCAGGACCGGGTTTACGGCACGCCCGAAGGGCTCAGCGGGGGAAGGATTCGCCTCCCGGAGGTCCGGAGTTGTGTTGTCGCGCATATCCCCCCCTGGAATCGTCATCCGCCGACGGATCACTATCAACGCAAGTCCTCCCGGGTTTTGCAAACCGGAACACAACCGTCCGTCGCGCGCCCTGCCGGAGCGGGCGCGTCTCTGAGTATTTTCCGGGGCTTGGCCCCGCGGGTGCGCTCGGGCGAAATGGCTCACGGTCATCGTCGGTGGCCAGTCGCTCCGGGAGTCGTTCGACGCCGGCGCGGCAATCGATTCATCGCACTTCGGGCGCATGCCCGACCGGCGGGTTTCCGGGCCAAAGCCAGACGAGGTTCAGCATGAAAATTTTCCGTGGAAGCCTGGCGGGCGCAGGGGCGCTCGCATTGATGGGGCTGGCGTCGGGGACTGCCCTGGCGGGACCCGCCTTCGTGGCGGGACGAGTCACGCTTCGCGCCGGGCCCGGCGCCCGGTATCCGGCGGTCGCGGCGCTGCGTTCCGGCGAGGCGGTCGATATCAGCGGATGCCTGTCCGGCTGGACATGGTGCGAAGTCGAGTCGCGGGGCTATCGCGGCTGGGTTCCGGGCGCCTCGTTGCGGGTGCTTTATGAAAACCGCCGCTCGCCGGTCGTCCGCTACGGACGCGATCTCGGCATTCCGTTTCTCGAGTACAGCGTCGGGCCCTATTGGGACGAGCACTATCGCGACCGTCCATTTTACAACCAGATGCCCCGCTTCGGCGGGCGCCCGGAAGGCGGCCCGCGCCCCGCCGCCGAGCCGGCCCCCGGAAGGCAACAGGGCTTCGAACCTCGCCCCGCGCGTCCGCCCGCGGCCGGGCCGGCTCCTGGAATTCCGCAGGGCGCCGGACCGCGTCCGGCCCGTCCGCCAGCCGCGGAGACCGCGCCCGGGCGGCCGCAAGGCGTCGAACCGCGCCCCGTGCGTCCGCCCGCCGCCGGACCCGCGCCC
>CAISEY010000242.1 GCA_903884435.1 uncultured Hyphomicrobiales bacterium
GGCCGCACGGCGGCGTTGGCGCCCTTGCGGCTGAAGTCCGCGAGGGTGACGCCGGGCATTTGCGAACGCGTTTGTCCCGTGTCGATCACGGCGCCATTCTTGATGGGGCGGAAGCCGACGCCGAGCACGTCGGTCTGGCCCTTGCGGTTGCGCAGGAAATAAACGTCGCCCTCGGGGGCGATGGTCACGAAGCGGCGCGACAGGGCGACGGAGGAATTCAGCGGCAATTCATGCACGCCCTCGAGCGCGCCGCTGGAGGCGTAGCGCGCCACGAAGGCGGAGGCCTGGCTCATGCCGTCTGTCGGGATGTTTTCGGCGAGCACGAAGGCGCGGCCCTTCGTGTCGATTTCCAGCAGTTCGACGGCGCCCAGCTTGCTGGGCACCTGGAGTTTCAGTTTCGCGAGCGTCGACGCGCCGCCCTTCGGCTTCAGGGTGATTTCGACGCCGGCGTCCTTGCCGAGCATGGCGAAATCCGCCGTGACGGAGCCGCGTCCGCGCGAGGCGATGGTCTGGCGTCCGCGTACGCCGGCCGTGGCCTGCTTGCCGACGCCGCGCGTCCCGGTTTCCTCGCTTTCGGCGGTCATCGAGCCCATTTGCGCGAAGGCGGAGACGACGTTTTCGTCCGTCGCGCCGACGGCGCGGGTGATGGTGAGGCCGCGGGTGCGCGCGCCTTCCTCGCCGGTCGCCTGCAAGGCGCGGATCTGTCCGTCCCATGCATAGATCGTGTCCTTCGAGACGACGATGTCGGTCGGGTGCATGTCGGCGGGCAATTCGAGGGCTTGCGGCTCCTTCGCGGGGTCCGTCGGGTCGATGCGCAGCACCCGCCCGTTGATCTGGTCGAGCAGGAACACGTCGCCGTTGTCGCCGGCGTAGATCGCCTGGGGGCCGTCGTCCTCGCGGTCCTCGCCCGCCTCGACGATGCCGACGCTGTCGGGGCCCGCGCCCGCCGAGAAGTTTCTGACGACGTGGTCGTCGGCGATGGCCAGCGACGTCGTCGCCATCAACGCGCCCGCCAAAATACCGCCCAATCGATTCACTGACGCCTCCTGTCGAGGAAAATCCGGTCGCCGTTGCGCGTTCGTTGATTGGTCATGCCGGCACATTGCGCTCGCCTCCGCCTCTTGCAAGTGCGAAAACACACGTCCGGAGGGCCGGCCGGGGCCCAGAAACGGGCGGCGCGACGGGCGCGGACGGGGTGAAAGCGATGACGGGCAACGCCTACGACGAGCAATATTACCCTTACACCGTGCGCCATTTCACCCATCCGGCCCGGCTCGGCGCCGCGGCGCGGCTCTACGGGCGCGAGGCCGCGCCGTTCGAGGATTGCCGCGTGCTCGAGGTCGGCGGCGGCGACGGAATCAATCTCGTGAGCATGGCGCTCGCGGCGCCCCGGTCGGAATTCCTCAATTTCGATCTGGCGGAATCGCCCGTCGAGCAGGGGCGGCGCCTCGTCGAGGCGACGGGCGTCCGCAACGTTCGTCAGGAAGTCGCCAACCTCATGGACGTCCCGGACTCATGGGGCCGGTTCGATTACATCATCGCCCATGGCGTTTACGCCTGGACGCCCCCCGTCGTGCGCGAGGGGTTGATGTCGCTGTTCGCGCGGATGCTGTCCCCGCGGGGGATCGCGATGGTGAGCTACAACGCGCTGCCGGGCTGTCACGTCCGCCGCGCGGTGCGCGACATCGCCTGGCGGGCCTCGCTCGGCCACGAAACGCCGGCGGCGCGCGTCGCCGCGGCGCGGGCGGCGGTGGAGTTCCACGCCCGCCGCTGGTCGCGCGACAGCGCGCGGCAGGCGGCCATGCTGGAGCAGGCCGAACGCATGCTGAAACGGCCCGACGGCGTGATCTATCACGACGAATTGTGCGACGAGTGGAACCCGCAATACGTGTCGGACGTCGCTGCCGCGGCGCGCGCGAAGGGGCTCGACTATCTCGGCGACATGCAGCAGGCGGCGCTGTCGGACGCCCTGTTTCCCGGCGATTTCCGGCGCGAGGCAGAGGCTTTCTCGGGCGGGGATTTCGTCGCGCTGGAACAGATTGGCGATTATCACGAAGGGCGGCTGTTCCGGGAAACGCTGCTGTGCCGCGCCGGTCCGCTCGCAGACCGGAGGTTCGATCCGGCGCGTCTTTCCGGCATGTTCGTCGACGGGATTTTCGAGCCGGTGGAGGGCGCGGGCGGCGCGGGGCTGGCCGTGCTGCGCGCGCA
>CAISEY010000243.1 GCA_903884435.1 uncultured Hyphomicrobiales bacterium
AGCCACGCGAGTTGATCGTCTGCTTGCCGAGATCGATGATGTCGTTGCCGCCGGAGATTTCTTCCCAGACATTGTTCTTGTCGTTGAGGCTGTCGCGCGACTGGTCGACGTAGCCCAGATGCACGGAATCGCCGACGGTGATCGTGCCGGCGTCGGGTTTTTCCTGGCCGGTGATCATGCGGAACAGCGTCGTCTTGCCCGCGCCGTTGGGGCCGATGACGCCGACGATGCCGCCAGGGGGCAGCCTGAAGGTCAGATTGTCGATGAGCAGCTTGTCGCCGAAGCCCTTGGACAGGCCGTTGAACTCCACGACGTTGTTGCCAAGCCGTTCGGCGACGGGAATGATGATCTGGGTGATGCCCGTGATCTTCTCGTCCTGTTTGGCGACGAGATCCTCGTAGCGCTGGATACGGGCCTTCGACTTGGCCTGGCGAGCCTTCGGCGAGGCGGAAATCCACTCGCTTTCGGCCTCGATGGCGCGCTGGCGGGCCTTGTCCTCGCTCGCCTCCTGCTGGAGCCGCTTCTGCTTGGCCTGCAGCCACTTCGTGTAATTGCCCTCGTAGGGAATGCCGCGACCGCGATCGAGCTCGAGAATCCAGCCCGTGACGTTGTCGAGGAAGTAGCGGTCATGGGTGACGAGGAGGATCGCGCCCTCGTAATTGCGCAGATGGCCCTCGAGCCAGTTCACGGTCTCGGCGTCGAGATGGTTGGTCGGCTCGTCGAGCAGCAGGAGATCAGGCTTCTCCAGCAAAAGCCGGCACAGCGCGACGCGGCGGCGCTCGCCGCCCGAGAGCTTCGTCACTTCCCAGTCGTCCGGCGGGCAGCCCAGCGCGTCCATGGCCTGCTCGACCTGCGAATCGAGGTCCCACAGGCCCTGGGCTTCGATCTGGTCCTGCAACTTCGTCATTTCGTCCGCCGTCTCGTCCGAATAATTCATGGCGAGTTCGTTGTAGCGGTCGAGAATGTCCTGCTTGGCCTTGACGCCGAGCATGGCGTTGCCGCGCACGTCGAGCGCGGGATCGAGTTGCGGCTCCTGCGGCAGGTAGCCGACGCGCGCGCCCTCCGCGACCCAGCCTTCGCCGGTGAATTCCGTGTCGAGGCCGGCCATGATCTTCAGGAGCGTCGACTTGCCCGAGCCGTTGACGCCGAGCACGCCGATTTTGGCGTCTGGGTAGAAGGAGAGATGGACGTTCTCGAGAACCTTCTTGCCGCCGGGCCAGGCCTTGGTGAGCCCTTCCATGTGATAGATGAATTGCCGCGCCATGAGCGTGTCTGTCCTGTGTGCCGGGGATTGGGGCCGGTTCTATCCGGGCGCGGGGCGCGGGTCCAGCGTCGCGAGGGGGTCGGCGACGCGGGCGGCGTCAGGGCGGGGCGCGGCGGCGGGCGAGCGTGTCGAAATCCGGTTCCGCGGCGAGGAATTCGACATCGTAGGTGAACTTGTCGTCCATGGCCGCGCTCCGTGATCCAGAACAGGCGTCGCCGGCGTCGCGCGCAACGCCGGTTCAGCTGCTTCCGGCCTTCAGCCCCTCGACGATCGACTTGCCGATCTGCTCGGCCATGCAGCGGTAGCCGAAATCGTTGAGGTGGAAATTGTCCTCGAAGAGCATGTCTTCCTTGCCGCGGGCGGCGACGATGGCGCGCATGGCGGCGAAGCGATCGACGTAGGCGATCCCTTTTTCCCGAGCGACGCGCTCCATCGAGCGGCCGATGGCGTTGTAATGGGGATTGTCGGCGAGCCGCGTCGTGTATTGCTGGCCGACGAGCGTCATTTCGACGCCCGCCCGGCGCGCCGTGTCGATGGTCGAGCGCAGCACCGTTTCAAAACGCGTGACGGGAATGTCGTGCATCCCGTCGTTGACGCCGGTTTGCCAGATGACGTAGGCGGGCGGTTCTCCGGACAGTTCCGCGAGCAGCCGGACGGCGGTTTCCGCCGCCAGTTCCCCGGCGACGCCCATGTTGTCGACGTTGACGCGGGAATGTTTCAGGGCGCGGCGCAACATGTCCTGGAGCTGCAGCGGATAGGCGTTCCCCTGCGACGTGGCGCCCACGCCAAGCGTCGACGAGGAGCCGAAGGCGGCGATCCGCACGTCGGTTCCCTTCGACAGCAGGCGCTTCAGGCGCGGCGTCGCGATGGCTTTTTCACGCGGCAGGCCGGGCGCGTCGCAGGACTGGGCCAGGGGCTTCGGCGGCGGTTCGGGCGCCATGAGGCGAAAATCGGACTGTTGCGCCGACGCCGCGCACGCCGCCAGCATCGCTCCCGCGAGCAAAAAAGCCCATCCTTGCGTCTTCGCGGCCATTCCCTTGCGTTTTCTCCGGCGGCGCGAACCGCGCGAGCGAGGCTGTCCGGCCCGGGGCAAAACGAATCTCGCCAGACGACCTTTTAACGCGATCCCGCCGGGATTGCGCGAAGTTTCGCGCCGCCGTCGTCCCGCGGCCCGTCCCGCGTGGCGGCCAGCGCCCGGAAAACGCTGAATCTGAACGATTCCTTAACCCTAACGAGAGCTAATGGGCTTGATGAAAGCTCTGTTCCGTTTCGACTCAAATCCGCGTTGACGCCCATAAAAACCCATGATATCCCAAATCATCCCGTTTCAAGTTTCGTGTAAAGGCGGCTTTCTCCCGCGTCGCGCTCCGGCGCGGCGGGACGCGCCGGCCCTCGCGCGGAACGGCGCGAGAGGTTTCGCCGGAGGGCCGATCGTCCGGCTCGCGGGTTGTGTCCCTGGTGCGCGTCGTGGATCGTTTTGTCTCGAATTTCACCAACCGGCTCGACGCGAAGGGCCGGGTGTCGATCCCGGCGCCGTTTCGCGCGGTGCTGGCGAGCGATGGATTCGAGGGTCTCTATGTCCACCCCTCGCTGGACGCGGAGGCGCTGGATTGCGGTGGCAATGCGTTGCTGAAGGAGATCGACGGGCTGCTGGGGATGTTGTCGCCCTATTCGGAAGAGCGCGACATGTTCTCGACGGCGCTGCTCGGCACCAGCGAGGTTCTGAAGGTCGATCCGGAGGGCCGGGTCATCCTGACGGAGAGTTTGAAGTCCCGCGCCTGCGTCTCTTCCGAGGTGACGTTCGTGGGGCAGGGTCACAAGTTTCAAATCTGGGAGCCGGGCAGGTTCCGCGCGCATCTGGACGAGGCCAGAAACCGGGTGCGCGACCTGCGGAAACAGCTTGGCTCCGGATACGCGGCGGCGCTTCCGCCGCGACCTCGGGGAGCGCGGGAATGAAGTCGGGCGGCGGCGACGATCACGATCTCGCCGCTGGCGGACCCGCCCGGCACGTTCCCGTGCTTCCGGGGGAGGTTATCGCGGCGCTCGACGTGCGCGAAGGCGGACTCTATCTCGACGCGACCTTCGGGGCGGGCGGCTACACGCGGGCGATCCTCGCGACGCCGGGCGTCCGGGTGCTGGCGCTCGACCGCGATCCCGGGGCCATCGCCGCGGGCGCCGCCCTCGTCGCCGCCTCGGGCGGACGGCTCATGCTGGAAACAGCCCGTTTTTCGGCGCTCGCCGACGTGGCCGCCCGGCTCGGTCTCGATCAATTCGACGGCGTCGTGTTCGACATTGGCGTTTCCTCGATGCAGATCGACGAGGCCGGGCGCGGCTTTTCGTTCCGGCAGGACGGGCCGCTCGACATGCGCATGGCGCAAAGCGGGATCAGCGCCGCCGATCTCGTCAACGAGGCCAGCGAGGAACATCTCGCGGACATTATCTATCATTACGGCGAGGAGCGGATGGCGCGCCGCGTCGCGCGGGCCATCGTGATGGACCGGCAAACCGCGCGGTTCGAGAGCACCCTTCAACTCGCGCAAATGATTGGCCGCGTCGTGCCGCACAAGCCCACCGAGATTCACCCGGCGACGCGGACGTTTCAGGCCCTGCGGATCGCGGTCAACGACGAATTGATGGAGCTCGCCGCCGGGCTCGCGGGCGCCGAGAAGCTGCTCGCGCCGGGCGGCCGGCTCGTGGTCGTGACGTTCCACTCCCTGGAAGACAGGATCGTCAAGCAATTCCTCGCCGCGCGCTCCGGCGGAGGGCGTGCGAAGTCGCGGCTGCTGCCCGGCGAAATCGCGCCGCCGGAGCCGACGTTCGCGCGGGCCTCGCGCCAGCCCGTCGTCGCGGGCGAAGCCGAGCTGGCCCGCAACCCGAGGTCGCGCTCGGCTAAATTGCGGAGCGCCGCGCGCACGGAGGCGCCGGCGCTCGGCCTCGACGAAAGCCTCGCGCGACTTGCCCGCCTGCCGCCGCGCGTCGAAAGGAGACGTTGAGATGATCCGCTGGCTCAATCTTCTCGCCATCGCCGCTCTCGTCGGTTCGGCGGCCTACGCCTATTCGATCAAATACGAGACGGCGCGCTATTCCGCGGAAATCGTCAAGATGCAGCACGCGATCCAGCGCGAGAAGGACGCGATCGGGATGCTGAAGGCGGACTACGCCTGGCTGAGCCGGCCTGGCCGGGTCCAGCAACTCGCGGACCGGCACCTCGACCTGCAAAATTTCAGCATCGACCAGATCGCCAAACCCGGCGATCTGCCGGACCGGGCGCCCCGCGTCGACGCCATCGGCCGGAAACTCGAGGCCCTGGGCCTCACCGACATCACCACTCCGCGCGACGAGCGGGCGGGGCCCGCGCGTTCGTCGACGCCCGTCACGCCGCGTTGAGCGAGGCAAGCCAATGAGCACCGAGGATTTCATCCAGCCGCGCCTGCCGCTGCCGGAACCGGAGCCGGAAACGTTCCGGGAGGCGCCGCCGTCGCGCCGCGCCCGGCTCGGCGCTTTCGCGCGAAACCTGATGAGCACGCATCTCGACAAGAGCACGTGGCGCATCCGTCTCGTCGCCGGCGGATTCGCCCTGCTGTATTGCGCGATTGGCGGCAAGCTCGTCTATCTCGCCTTCAAGCCGGATCCGCAAACCCTCCGCCGCGCCGCCTCGGAAGCGGTGTCGCGGGCGCGGCCCGACGTCGTCGATCGCAACGGCGTCGTGCTGGCCACCGACGTCAAGATCATGTCGGTTTTCGCCGAACCAAAGCGCATCGTCGACAAGGACGAGGCGGTCGAGCTGCTCACGGCGGTCCTGCCCGACGTGAACGCGCGCGAATTGCGCGAAAGGCTCGGCTCGAAAAAAGGCTTCGTCTGGGTCAAGCGAGCGATCAAGCCCTCGGAGCAGCAGGAAGTTTTCCGGCTGGGACTGCCGGGGATCGGCTTCCTTCCCGAACACAAGCGCGTCTATCCCAACGGTCCGGTCGCCGCGCACGTGCTCGGCTTCACCAACGTCGACAACATCGGCATCGCCGGCATTGAAAAATACATCGACGGGCAGGGGCTCGGCGATCTCAGCGAGGCCGGATTCCGCGTGGATCCCGCCGAACTGAAGCCGGTGCAGCTTTCCCTCGACCTGCGCGTGACCCACGCGGTGCGCGACGAACTCGAAAAGGGCATCGACAAGTTCAAGGCCAAGGGCGGCGCGGCGGCCATTCTCGACGTGAACACGGGCGAGGCGATCGCCCTCGCCTCGCTGCCCGACTACCATCCCAACACGCCCACCGACGCGCTGGAGAAGACGCGCATCAACCGCATGGCCGTCGGCGTCTACGAATTGGGCTCCACCTTCAAGGCGCTGACCATCTCGTTGGATCTCGAGGCCAACAAGGTCAACCTCAACTCGCGCGTCGACGCGCGCTCCTCGCTGCGCTACGGC
>CAISEY010000244.1 GCA_903884435.1 uncultured Hyphomicrobiales bacterium
CGTCTATGTCCACGAGGACGGCAAGAGCGTTTACGTCACGTCGGAGGTTGGCGATCTCGTGCATCTCGTCGATCCGGAGGCCGGCGCCGTGTTGCAGGACGTTGTCGTCGGCACGCGTCCACGCCGGTTTGTCGCGACGCCCGACGGCAAGGAACTGTGGGTCACGACCGAACTTTCGGGCGAGGTCTGGATCATCGATCGCGAGAAATTCACGAACGCGGGGAAGATCGAATTCCTGCCGCCGGGAATGCGCAAATCGGACGTGACGCCCGTCGGAATCGCGATGACGAAGGACGGAAAGACCGCCTTCGTGACGCTCGGACACGCGTCTCACGTCGCCTTTGTCGATGTCGCGACGAAGAAGACGCTCGCCTACGTGCTCGTTGGCAAACGCTCGTGGGGCGTGACGCTCTCGAAGGACGAAAAAACGCTCTACGTCTCGAACGGTCTCGGCGACGACGTGACCGTCATCGACGTGGCGAGCCGCAAGGCCGTGACGTCGGTTCCGGTCGGACGCATTCCCTGGGGCGTGGTGATCGATGAATAGTCCTTTTGCCACATCCCCGCGGCGCGCTCTGGTCGCTTTCGCCCTGTCTCTCGCGTTCGGTCCGGCGCTGGCGCAAACGCCGCCCGACGCGGCTCCTCCGAGGCCCGCGCCGGCGACTCCGGCGGCTCCGGCGGCTCTCGTCCCGGTCAGCATCGGATTCGTCGAACTCGAAGGCGATCCGCGTTATGAACCGTTGCGCGTTTATGAACGCCTCGTGCTCAAATTGCGGGATCATCCCTTCGCCGGCGCGCAAATCGGCATCGAGGACGCGCAGCCGCTCAAACGAATCACCGGGGCCGACTTCACGCTCGACCGCGTGACCGTGAAGACGACGGCCGACATGGCGCCGGCTGTACTGAAGGCCATGGACCGGGGCGTCGCCTGGTTTCTCGTCGACGCGCCCGCCGAAGCCTTTCGCGCGCTGGCGGAAGCGGTCAAGGGGCGCGACGTGCTCCTGTTCAACGTCAGCGCGCCCGAGGACTGGCTGCGGCGCGATCTGTGTTCGCGCGAGATCGTTCACACCATGCCAAGCCGCGCCCAGCTCATGGACGGGCTGACACAATTTCTGGTCTTCAAGAAATGGCGCGATTTTCTCGTGCTGGAAGGTCCATCCGCGGAAGACGCGGAGACAACCGCCGCGTTCCTGCGATCGGCGAAAAAATTTGGCGCGCGGATCGTCGCGCAGCAGAAATTCACGCCCGGCTCGGACCCGCGACAGCGCGAAAAGAACAATCCCGCCCTGCTCTCGGCGATCAACAAGGACTGGGACGTCACCTTCGTGGCGGACAGCGCCTTTGATTTCGCGCGGGAGATTTCCTATCGCACCGTGAAGCCGCGTCCGCTCGTCGGCGCCATCGACCTCGAGCCCGTGGCGTGGCACTGGACCTGGGAACACAACGGCGCTCCGCAGGTCAATTCGCGCTTCGCCCGATACGCCCCGGCGCGCAAGATGGAGGGGCCGGACTGGGCCGCCTGGATCGCCGTGCGGCTGGTCATCCAGTCCGCCATGCGCACGCGCGCGCTCGACTTCAAAAAGCAGCGCGACTTCATCCTCGGTCCCGGAACCTTCGACGGCGACAAGGGACTGGCGATGAGCGTGCGTCCCTGGGACCATCAATTGCGACAAGCGGTGCTACTCGCGTCGCCCTATTCCGTGATCGCGAGCGCGCCGATGGATGGCTTCCTGCATCGCCTCGACGTCCTTGACACGCTCGGCGACGACGAGCCCGAAACGCCCTGCAAACTGAACAGGTAATCATGCAACTCGCTCACGTCGGCCGCGCCATGGGCGCGGTCACAAAACGCGAAATCATCAAGTTCGCGCAGCAGCGCGGGCGCCTCCTGTCCGGCATCGTGCGGCCCCTGTTCTGGCTCGTCGTCTTCGCGGCGGGGTTCCAGAACGTCTTCGGCGTGTCGATCATTCCGCCCTACACGACCTACATCACCTACCAGACCTACATCGTGCCCGGCCTGCTGGGAATCGTGCTGCTCTTCAACGGAATGCTGTCGTCGCTCTCGATGGTCTACGACCGGGAAATGGGCATCATGCGCCTGTTGCTCACGGCGCCGCTGCCGCGTTGGGTGCTGCTTGGC
>CAISEY010000245.1 GCA_903884435.1 uncultured Hyphomicrobiales bacterium
AGAACTACATCGACAATTTGTCCGAGGAAGCCCGCAAGGGCATGCAGGAGAAGGCTTAACAGGGCATCTGGCCGACCAAGACGCCGCTCGGCTATCGCAACATCACTGGCCCGGATGGCAAGAAAATCATCGCCGCCGAGCCAATTTCCGCGCCGCTGATTGCCAAGCTGTTCGAATGGTATGCGCGCGGCGACATCTCGTTGAAGGAAGCTGCCCGCAAGGCCCATGCGGCGGGCCTCACCTATCCCAAGAGCGGCGCCAGGGTGCCGGTGAGCACGGTTCACACCATCCTGCGCAACCGGCTCTACACGGGCTGGTTCGAATGGAACGGCAAGCTCATTCAGGGCAAGCACGAGCCGCTGGTTTCAGTCGAACTATGGGAACGGGTGCAGGGCGTGCTCGACGGACGCTTCGCCAAGAAGGCCAAGCGCGGCAGGCATGACTTCGCCTTCTCGGGCCTGATCGCCTGCCATGCCTGCGGCTGCGCCGTGGTCGGCGAGATCAAGAAGCAACGCTACATCTATTATCACTGCACCGGCTACGCCGATAAGTGCCAGGGCAACCCGGCATCCTGCCGCCGCAAGCATGTGCGCGAGGAAGCCCTCGAAGCGCAGTTCACCGAACTGCTCGGGCGGCTTCGCTTCGATGACGAGGTGCTGGAATGGGTGCGCGATGCGCTTCACGCCAGCCACGCCGACGAACGCCGCGAGCATGAGGAAGCGATCAAGCGCCATCAGGCGGAACACAAGCGCCTTCAGGACCGGATCAACGCCATGTATGTCGATAAGCTCGACGGACTGGTGGACACCGCCTTCTATGAAAAAATGTCGAACCAGTGGCGCGAAGAACAGAACCGCTGCCAACGGGAGATCGACCGGCACCAAAACGCCGATAAATCCTACAAGGACGAAGGCGTTGCGCTTCTCGACCTCGCCCGCAATGCCCAAAGGCTGTTCGCAATGCAGGAACCGCGTAAAAAACGCCGCCTGCTGAATTTCCTACTATCGAACTGCACATGGGAGGACGGCGAAGTGGTCGCGACCTTCCGTCAACCCTTTGACACGCTTGCAGAAACGGCAACCGCCGCTGCCCGCGTCGAAGCGGGCGAGAACGCCAAATCCGATAAAAGTGAGATTTGGCTGGGGAACCTGGATTCGAACCAAGATTAACGGAGTCAGAGTCCGTCGTTCTACCGTTGAACTATTCCCCAACGCGGTGGGCCGCGTCTGGACGACCGGAGCGCCGATGGCGTCCGGGCGAGGGTGTAGAACATGCCGCGCCGCTTTCCAAGGGGATTTTTTCGGCCATCCCGATTACTTTCGTGTCGCCGGGCCGTCCCGTCTGAATAGAGGGGAGGCCCGCCGCCCGCGTTTCCGCGCGGGCCGCGTTGACACGATCGGCGCGGCCATTACCTTCGCGACAATCGTGAATGAAATCGCCGGCGCGCCGGCGCGGGAGGGAACATGACCGGCAAACCCGTCGTCGTCGACGCGCATTTCCATCACGTCCCCCAGGCCGTCTATGAAAAACTCGACGCGCTCGCGCTCGACGATGTCGAGGCGCGGCGCCTGCAACTGAAAAACCGCGATCCCGCCTACGCCGGGAGCAAGGCCAACAGGCTGTTGCGCGACCTCGACGCGACGCTGCGCTTCATGGACGAGGTCGGCATCGACGTGTCCATGTTGCAAATGCCAAGCTGGAGCGTCGCGGGCCTCGACGTCTGCCGCGTTCTGAACGATGGCCTCGCCAGGGCGGCGAAGGACAATCCGGCGCGCTTCCTGCCCGTGGCGTCCGTGCCCTGCATTCACGGCGAGGCCTCGCTCGACGAATTGACGCGCGTCCGCGAGGAACTCGGCTTCGCCGGTATTTCCATCCTCACCAGCCAAAAGGATATCCGGCTCGACGACGTTTCGTTGCGGCCATACTTCAAAAAGGCCGCGGCGCTCGGCCTCGTGATCCTCGTGCATCCGCCGACGCAGGCGAAGGGCATCTGGGGCGGCGTGAAATGGAACATGGATTCCTCCGTCTCGCGACAATATGAAAACGTGAAATGTTTCACCGAGGTGCTGCACGGCCTGTTGCCCGAGGTGGAGGGACTGAAGTTCCTCTTTTCGCATTTCGGCGGCGGCGTGCCCTCGCTGCTCGGCCGCGTCATGTCGTGGTATCGCCCGCCGCCGCGCGCGGGGATCGACCTGACCCACGTCGAATGGCCGCTGACCATCCGCGAGTTCGAGGAACTCGGCATGAAGCCGTATTTCGATTCGCTGATGGCTCATTGCTGGTTCGACATGGCGGGCACCGGCGGCGTGCTCTCCGAGGTTCCGCACGCCATGTCCGTCATCTCGCCGGACAGGCTCGTGTTCGGCACCGATTATCCGCACGAGATGGCTCGCCCCGGGGACGCGCGCGCCTACTGGGAGGGGATCGCGGGGCTCGACGCTTCGGCGACGACGAAGGCGAACATGCTCGCCGGCAACGCCCTGTCGCTGCTCGGGTGGAAATGATGTTGCGCGCGGCGCTTCTTGGCCTGCTGGCGCTCGCCGCCGCGGGCGCCCGCGCGCAGGATGTCGCCTCGTTTTACCAGGGACGGCAAATGCGGCTCGTCTCGGGCTCGTCGGCCTCGGAAAGCACGGCGCTCTATGAACGCTTGCTGGCGCGGTTCCTGCCCAGATACATTCCGGGCAATCCCGCCATCGTCGCGGAAACGCTTCCCGGCGCCGGCGGGCTCAACGCGGCCAACATGGTGGCGAACGTCGCGCCGCGCGACGGCTCCGTCATCGGCACGGCGCATGGTTTCGTGCCGCTGATGCAATTATTCGGCCTCGAGGGGCCGCGGTTCGATCCGGACCAGCTCTTTTATCTCGGTTCGATGTACCGGCTCACCGGGCTCTGCGTCGGCATGAAGCGGGATGGCGTCGCGAGCCTCGCCGATCTGCGCGCGCGGGAAACGCTGGTCGGCACGTCCGGGCCGGGAACCGAGATCATCACCTTCTACAACACGCTGCGAAAAATGCTCGGCGCGAGGCTGAAGGTCATCCGCGGCTACGCGTCGTCGGCCCACATCAATCTCGCGATGGAGCGCGGC
>CAISEY010000246.1 GCA_903884435.1 uncultured Hyphomicrobiales bacterium
CAAACGCGCGAAGAAAACGAGGGTCGACGCGGGATGGTTAATCCAGCGCCCGGCGGCGCGTTAACCGAAAATATTTTCATTCGACCAAATACCCGTGCGATCCCCACGTCGCGCGGGACGGGGGGCGCCGCCCGCGGGAATAAAGTTCTATTGACCCCGCGCGCGCTCCGGTCTCTATTTCACGCGGGTCTCAAGCAAAACGGTCGGGGAGGATTGAACATGCGATTTCTCAAATCCATCGCGGGTCTCGCGATGGCGGGCGCGCTGCTCTGCGGTCACGCGCTGGCCCAGACGCCCCTGCCCGTTCGCCTGTCATGGATCGTCCCCGCTTCCAACATTCCCTCGATTCTCTTCCTCAAGCAGGGCGTCGCGAAGCACGCCGGCGCCAGCTACAAACCGGAATCCATCCGTTTTCAGGGCACGCCGCCGATGATCACCGCGCTCGCGGTGAACGAGATCGACGTAGGCCTGCTGAATTTCGCCTCCATCGGCCTCGGTATCCAGAACGCCGGCCTCGAGGATCTCCGTATTTTCGCCGGCGAATTCCAGGATGGCGTCGCCGGCCATTATTCCAACCGCTATTTCGTCCGCAAGGACAGCGGCATCGAGAAGGTCTCCGACCTCAAGGGCAAGGTGATCGCGGTCAATTCCATCGGCGCGGCCATCGATCTTGGCGTGCGCGCCATGCTGCGCAAGGCCGGCCTCGAGGACAAGCGCGACTACACCATCGTCGAGGCGCCCTTCGGCGCCATGAAGGCGATGCTCCTCGACAAGAAGGCCGACCTGGTCTCGACCGGCCTGCCCGTCTCCGAGGACGCCGAACTCAACGAGAAGGGCAAGATTCTGTTCAGCCAGGGCGACGCGCTCGGGGCGACGGAACTCGGTTTCTGGGTCGCGCGCGACGGCTGGCTGAAGAAGAACAAGGCCGCCGTCGTCGATCTTCTGGAAGACACCATGCTGCTGACCCGCTGGTACACAGATCCAAAGAACCATGACGAGGCCGTCAAAATCGCCTCCGACTTCGCCAAGGCGCCGCCGGCCCTGTTCAACTCCTGGCTGTTCAACGCGAAGGACTACTATCGCGATCCCAACCTCAAGCCGAACATCGAGGGCACGCAAAAGGCGCTCGGCTTCATGAAGGACTTCGGCTTCATGAAGGACACGATCGACATGAAGAAATACGTCGATCTTTCCTACCTCGAGGAAGCCCGCAAGCGGCTGAAATAGGCTCAGTCCGGGGCGGGCCAGCGCCCGCCCAGCGATTCCGTCAGGCGGCGACAGGCGGCCAGCAGCGCCGTTTCCGCCGCCGCGTCCCCATCGCGTTCGCGCGCGGATGTCGCGATGGACGTGACGACGATGCTCAGCCGCCCCTGAAGATCGAACACGGGCGCGGAGACCACCCGCAGCCCCGGAATGAGATCGCCATCGACCCTGGCGCACAGGTCGTGCAGGACCTTCGAGCGCAACGTCGGAAGATCGATCTTGCGCGCCGTGACGCTCGCGGCCCGCTCCGCCCCGGCGCGCGCGTCGAACAGCGCGCGATCGCCAAACGCGTAAAACACATGGCCGGTCGCCGATTGCAGAAGCGGCAGCACCGAACCGATCGCGAGCGACGTCACCACCGGCGGATCGCCGGGAAACCACCGAACCACAGTCGCGCCCGCGTCGCCCCAGACCGCCACGAGACAGGTGCGCCCGGTCTCGCGCGCGTAGTCCTGAACGACGGCGTCGGCGCCCGCGAAAACGTCGAGCCGCGCCAGCGCCGCGAGACCGATGCGGATCGCGCCCGCGTCGAGATCGTAGAGGCCGCCGCGCGGATCCTGTTTCACCATGCCGGCGGCGATCAGGCTCGCGAGATAGCGATGCGCCTGGCTCGCGGAAAGCCCCGCCGCCTGCGCGACCGTCGAGAGGGTCGCCGGCCCGCGGCAGGCCGCGAGAGCGCCCAGAACGCCGAGGCCTGTTTCCACCGACTGAATGCCCCTGCTCCGGGGCGCGGCGCGTTCGTCCATAGGTTCAATCCCGATTTGAATTGCACATTAGCAAACTGATTTGACAAATGGCAATTCCCCGGGTTAGCTCGCCGGACCGATCGGAGGAGGACGTCATGGAATTCGGCTATTTCACGCTCAGCGACAATCATTACGCGAACAACCCGCGCACCCCGAACCAGTTCGTCGCCGACATCCTCGCCGAGGCGCTTTACGCCGACGAGCTCGGCTATCACTCGGCCTGGATCGGCGAACATCATTTCTCCACGCTTGGCGTGAATTCCTGCCCGGAATTGCTGCTGTCCTATCTGGCGGCGCGCAGCAAGACGATCCGCCTCGCCCCGGCGGTCACGGTGCTGCCGATCCACCATCCCATCCGCGTCGCCGAACAATGGGCGACGCTCGATCTCATCAGCGGCGGGCGAGTCGATTTCGCGTCGGGACGCGGCTACGACGAGCGCGAATACATTCCGCTCGGCGGCGATTTCCGCAACAACCAGGAAATCTTCGAAGAGGGCATGGAAATCGTCCACAAGCTCTGGTCGGCGGATGGCCCGATCAGCCACAAGGGCAAGCACTACCAGTTCGAGGACGTGCAGGTGACGCCGATGCCGGTGCAGCGCCCCATGTCCATGTATGTCGCCTCGTTCTCGAAACCCTCGATCGAACTCGCCGCGCGCCTTGGCAGCGGGCTCATCGTCGCGCCCTTCGCGGCGGCGATGACCTTCGGCGGCCTCGGCGACGCGCGCAAGCTCTACCAGGACACGTGCGCCGTCCACGGAAAAACGCCGAAGCGGATGATGTGCAGCTATTTCATCCACTTCTGCGACGACGAGGCGTCCGAGGCGGCGGCCCGCGACCGGCAGATTCGCTATTACAAGGAATGCGTCATTCCCGCTCTCCCCGGCGATCGCGCCACGGCGCCAAAAAGCTATCTCTACATGGTGGACATGGTCGAGCGCCTGCACAAGGCGCAGCCGAAGGACCTCAATTCGAACGCCGTTCTGCTCGGCACGTCCGCCCAGATCACCGAAGCGCTCAAGAAGGTCGAGGCCGCCGGCATGGACGAGGTCATCCTCTATTTCAACGTCGGCATGAAGAATCACCAGCAGACGAAGGACGAGATGGCGCGCTTCATGACGGAAGTCGCGCCGCACTTCGAAGGCAAGCACAAACTGCATCCCGCGCGCTGACACCGCGCGCGCGCCAGCGAACCGCGAGGGCTCGCCGGCGCCGCGGTCGCGCTACCAGCGCGCGACCATCTCGCTTTTGAACGCGTCCTTCCAGGCAACGTCGCCGGGCAAAATCCGGTCCACGGGACGAATCGTCCGGTAGGCTTCCGGCTCGGCGGCGGGCGCCCTGCCGCCGTTTTCCACGGTCTTCGTCGCCTCGATCAGCATCCGTCGCATCGCGACGATGGCGCGGTCCGACGTGCCCAGGAACTCCTCCGAGCGATCGACGATCGGCCCCATTCCCTCCTGCAGGGCGTAGTCCTGCGTGTTGAGGCCCTTGATGCCCGAATAGGTTTTGGTGCGCTGCAACTCGCGGTCGATCATGTAGTCGTTCGAGAGGTTGCGCTTCAGCTGGTAGGTGCCGGGGATCAGGTCTTCCTTGCCGCGACCCATGAAGGACTCCCAGCGATCGACGTAACCCTCGGGGAAGCCCTCGTCGCCGACGGCGCAGGTCCAGTTGTAGACAAAGGTGTGTTCGTCATCGACGGGCACCCACAGATGGCCGTCGATCTTCGGCACCGCGTGCGGATCCTCGTCGCCCGCGCCTTTCAGGAATTTCACCGTGCCGGAGCGCATCTGCTGGTTCGGCATCACATAGTGATAGAGCCGCACGAAATTCGACCCGTCGAGGAGACGCCGCGTCGAGACGTAGTAATATCCGTAGTCCGTGCGCTCGACCTCGATGGACGGCGAACGGTCCTGGTTGCGCAGCGAATTGCTGTTGCCGATGAACTCGTTGTGGACGAAGGAGGAATGCGCGGTGTCGAGCCCGCCCTCCATCGCCTGCAACCAGTTGCAATCTTCCCAGGTTTTCGAGACGAAGCGGTTCTTCGCCGGCGCGCGAAGCCATTCGTAATCCGGCGGCGCCGGCTGCTGCTCTTTCGGCCCCATGTAGGTCCATACGACCCCGCCCTTCTCGACGGTCGGATAGGCCTTGATTTTGACCTTCGCCTGCAAGGGCGTGCCGACGGGCTCGGACGGCATGTCCGTGCAATTGCCGTGGCGGTCGAACTTCCAGCCGTGATAGGCGCAGCGGATGCCGCATTCCTCGTTGCGCCCGAAGAACATCGCCGCGCGCCGGTGCGGACACAGGGCGTCGACGAGACCGACCTCGCCATCGGTGTCGCGGAAGGCGAGAAGGTTTTCGCCGAGCAGACGCACGCGAACCGGCGGCCCATCCTTTTCCGGCAGTTCCCCGGACAGAATGGCGGGCTGCCAGTAGCGACGGAACAGGTCGCCCATGGGCGTCCCCTTGCTCACGCGCGTGACGCGCTCGTTGTCTTCGTGTTTCAGCATGTCCTGTTCCTCCACCGCGGCGGGACTCGAAAGCCGCGCCCCTGATCAATGGCGACAGAGTCAGGGGGATCGTGGCCAGGGCTCCTTGATCTGCCGCAAGTCGCCGGTGCGTCCCGGCGCCGCGCCGGAACCGGATTCCGGGCTTGGGCGCTCGCCTGCCGTGGCCGCCGGCCGCGAACATTCGCAAGGCGTCAGTTTGCGTCCGCGTCCTTCGATTTGCGCGCGGCCCGTCCAGGCGCCTTCATGTCGACAGCCTCGGGAAACCGCTTGAGCAATCGTTCGAGGCGCTCGGGCGGAACGCGCGCGATCACGTCGGTTTCGCCCGCCGCGCCCGCCTCGCGCGACATGACTTCCGTGTTGGCGTAGAGCCAGGCGAGGCCTTCGCCGTCCTCGGGCGCGATCCGCACCGCGTAGCGCGCGTTTCCCGACGACAGCCGTTCCTCGATGGCCTGGGCGAGCGCGTCGAGCCCCTCGCCCGTGAGGGCGGAGACCACGAGCGGACGCGCCCTGCCCCGTTTCGCCCTGGCCGTGTTCAGAACCCGTTCGCGATCCCCCGCGTCGAGGGCGTCGAGCTTGTTCCAGACTTCGACAATGCGGCGATGATCGTTCGGATCGACGCCGAGGTCTTCGAGTATCTGCTTCACGTCGGCGCTCTGCTCGTCCGTGTCCCCGTGCGAAATGTCGCGCACGTGCAGAATCACGTCGGCCTCGATCACCTCTTCCAGAGTCGCGCGGAACGCGGAGACGAGCATCGTCGGCAGATCGGAGATGAAACCCACGGTGTCCGACAGCATGACCTTCGCGCCATGCGGCAGACGCACGGCGCGCAGGGTCGGATCCAGCGTCGCGAACAGCATGTCCTTCGCGAGCACCACGGCCTTCGTCATGCGGTTGAACAGCGTCGACTTGCCCGCGTTCGTGTAGCCGACGATGGCGACGACGGGATAAGGCACGTCCTGCCGGCTCTTGCGATGCAGCCCTCGGGTCTTTTTGACGCCTTCGAGGTCGCGCTCGATTCGGGTGATGCGCTCCTGAATGAGCCGCCGGTCGGTCTCGATCTGGGTCTCGCCCGGGCCGCCGAGAAAGCCGAAGCCGCCGCGCTGGCGTTCGAGATGGGTCCAGGACCGGACCAGCCGCGACTTTTGATACATGAGATGGGCGTGTTCGACCTGAAGCGCGCCCTCGCGCGTGCGCGCCCGCCGCCCGAAAATCTCGAGGATGAGCCCGGTCCGGTCGATGACCTTGGCGCCGAAGGCCTTTTCGAGATTGCGCTGTTGCCCGGGCGACAGCGCGCAATCCATGACGACGAGATCGATGTCGTCCGCCTTGACGCGTTCGGCGATCTCCTCCGCCTTGCCCTTGCCAAGATAGGTCGCCGGAGTGATTTTCGACAGCGGCGCCAGAAAGGTCTCGGCGAGGTCGAGATCGATGGCCCGCGCGAGCCCCGCTGCCTCGTCGAGGCGCGCCCCGGGCGACCGCCCGACGACTAGCGCGCCCGGCTTCGGACGTTCGTTCAGATAGGGTCCGACGACGAGCGCATGGGTATGTTGCGCCCGGCGGCGCTCAAGGTCGAAGTCGGGCGAATGGGTGTCCGCCCCGCTCATGGCGTCCCCGGCGCGGTCAGGGCTTGTCCTGCACGACGTCGTCGACGGGCTCGAACATCTGCAGGGGCGTGCCCGGCATGATCGTCGAAATAGCGTGCTTGTAAACAAGCTGCGAGTGACCGTCGCGCCGCAACAACACGCAGAAATTATCGAACCAGGTGACGACTCCCTGGAGCTTGACGCCATTGATGAGGAATATCGTCAGTGGAACCTTGCTTTTCCGGACGTAGTTGAGGAAC
Source organism: uncultured Hyphomicrobiales bacterium (assembly GCA_903884435.1). Lineage (GTDB taxonomy): Bacteria > Pseudomonadota > Alphaproteobacteria > Rhizobiales > Beijerinckiaceae > Terripilifer. Next base: position 6,360 of record CAISEY010000246.1, read on the forward strand.
GTGTCCTGCAGGTTCTGGGTGCGTTCAGCCGCCATTTTCTTGACCCCTTTTTCCGTGTTTTCACGGGTTGATTCATTTCTTCACGCGTTCCGACACAAACACCCGGAACCCGGACCCGCGCGGTATTAATTGATCTCCTGCGGCGCGAGTTCCGCAATTCAAATAATAGTGACTGCCCGGTCCAGGTTCAAGCGGCGCCTCGACCATGGCCGCCATGCGGAAACGACATGGCGGCCTTAATCGATCCCGAGCGATTTGAGTTTGCGGTGCAGGGCGGAGCGCTCCATCCCGATGAATTCAGCGGTGCGGGAGATGTTGCCGCCAAACCGGCTGATCTGCGCGACGAGATATTCCCGCTCGAAGACTTCGCGCGCCTCGCGCAGCGCGAGGCTGAGCACCTTGCCGCCGGCGCTCCCGCCCGGGGTCGCCGGCACCAGCGCGCCGATTTCCGCCGGCAGCATTTCGGCGCTGATCTCCGCTTCCGGGTCGCCCGTCGCCAGGATCATCAGCCGCTCGACGTTGTTGCGCAACTGCCGCACGTTGCCGGGCCAGTCATGCGCCTGCAACACGGCCATGGCGTCGGCGCCGATGCGCCGCCTTGGCATTCCGTTGATGGCGCTGAGCTGGTCCATGAAATGATCGACCAGCAAAGGAATGTCCTCTCGCCGCTCCGCCAGCGAAGGAATGCGGATGGGCACGACGGAAAGGCGATGGAAGAGATCCTCGCGAAACCGGCCTTCCGCGATCTCGGTCGCCGGATCGCGGCTTGTCGAGGAAATGATGCGAACATCGACATGGACGCGCGCGCCGCCGCCCACGCGCTGGAAGTTCTGGTCGACCAGCACGCGCAGGATCTTGCCCTGGGTCTCCCGCGGCATGTCCGCGACCTCGTCGATATAGAGCGTGCCGCCGTGCGCCTCCTCCAGCGCGCCGATCTTGCGCGGACGGCCGTCGGCGGCTTCCGCGCCAAACAATTCGCTCTCCACGGAGTCCGGCGTCATCGTCGCGGCGTTGATGACGATGAACGGACCGGTCGAACGGGTCGAGGCTTCATGGATGGCGCGCGCGCCCAGTTCCTTGCCGGAGCCGGCGGCTCCCGTGATCAGAACGCGCGAATTCGCCGGCGCGACGCGCTCGATGATCTGCCGCAACGCGTTGATCGGAGCGGACGCGCCGACGATCTTGCTGACCGAGCCAGACCGGGCCCGCAGCTCCGTGACCTCGCGCTTCAGCCGCGACGCCTCGAGCGCGCGGTCCGCGACCAGAAGGAGCCGGTCCGCCTTGAAGGGCTTCTCGATGAAATCATAGGCGCCGAGCTTGATGGCCGTGACGGCCGTTTCGACATTGCCATGTCCGGAAATCATCACGACGGGAAGTCCGGGATGCTGCTGTTTGACGATTTCCAGCAATTGCAGTCCGTCGAGCCGCGAAGCCTGCATCCAGATATCGAGGAACATCAGATTCGGACGGCGCGCCTCGATCGCCGCCAGCGCCTCGTCGGAATTCTTCGCCGTCCGCGTGTTGTGGCCTTCGTCGGACAGGATGCCCGAAACGCCCTCGCGAATGTCGGCCTCGTCGTCGACGATCAGAATATCGCTAGCCATTGATCTTTTCTGCCTTGCCGGTCGAATCCGCGGACGGATCGTCGATCCGCGCCGGGAAAAAGAAGCGAACGCGCGCGCCGGGACCGTCCGGCGCGTCGAGAAGCTCGATGCCGCCGCCATGGTCCTCGAGGATTTTCGCGACGATGGGAAGACCGAGCCCGGTGCCTTCGCTGCGCGTCGTCACGTAAGGCTCCAGCAACCGGTGACGGTTTTCCGCCGGAAAGCCCTTGCCGTTGTCGATGATGTCGATGGACACGATCCCCGCCTCGTCGAGGGCGAGCGAAACATCGATCCTTGGCGACGCGCCATGCGAGGCGGCGCCGGCGGCGATGCCCTCGGTGGCGTTCTTGATGACGTTGGTCAGCGCCTGCGACAACAGGCGCCGGTCGAACCTCGCGACGACCGGCTGCTCCGGAAGGTGGTCGACCATCTCGATGTCGGGGCGCCCGACGCGCATCAGAAACAGCACCTGACGCACGCATTCCGCCACGTCGTCGAGTTCGGGCCGCGCCCGCGGCATCCGCGCGAAGGACGAGAACTCGTCGACCATCCGCTTGATGTCGTCGACCTGCCGCACGATCGTGTCGGTGCATTGATCGAAGATTTCGCGGTCCTGGGTGATGACGCGCCCGTACTTTCGCTTGAGGCGCTCCGCCGAAAGCTGGATCGGCGTCAGCGGATTCTTGATTTCGTGCGCGATGCGCCGCGCCACGTCCGCCCAGGCCGAGGTGCGCTGGGCGCTGACGAGTTCGGTGATGTCGTCGAGCGTGATCACGCTCCCGCGGTCTTCCGCGCCCGGTTGCGCGTGGCTCACCCGCACGTTCAGGATGCGCTCGCGCCCCTGCCGCATCAGCGTCGTCTGGCTCTGGAACAGGCGCGACGGATTGGCTTTCGCCTCCCCGAGCAGGGGGGCGAGCTCCGGCGCGACCTCGGACAGGAGCTTCCCGATCAGCGCCTGGGGATCGACCTCCCCGCCGAGCAGCTTTTGCGCGGACGGATTGACGACGTTCAGACGCGATTGCGCGTCGAGCCCGATCACCGCGGCCGGCACGCCCGAAAGCACCGCTTCGGTGAACACGCGACGCTCGTCGATGAGCTGGCTGGCGGCGATGAGCCTGTTTTGCTGCAACCGCAATTCGGAGGTCATCTTGTTGAACGTGTCGCCGAGATGGCCGAGGTCGCCATCCGCGCCGTGCACGGGAACCTGAACATAGAGATTGCCCGTCGAAACCTGGTCCGTCGCGGCGATGAGCCGGCGGATGGGCGTGACGAGCCGCGTCGCGAAGCGCAATCCGGTCCAGATCGCCGCCAGCAGCATGATGAGGGCGATCAGCACGTACATGGTCGCGAAAGCGATCTGGATGTTGCGGCGGTGCGAGTCATAGGCGTCGTAGAGGTTGATCAGGCCGGCGGCCTGCGCCGGAAACTCGATCGCGAAGGGATCGAGCGGCCGCGACGCGTAGACGAACACGCCGCCAAAATCCGGCGCCTCGCGCAGGGCGGCGAAGGTGCGGCCCTCGTTGAGAATGAGGCAGGTCAGTTCGTTCTTGCGCGCGTCCTCGAAGTCGCCGGCTTCGGGCCGGGCCATGGCGGCGGGAGCCGCCGGGGTCGCGTCCGGCGCGGCGTCGCCGCTCGCGGGCGGCTTGTCTTCCGCGGGCATGTCGAACCGTTCGAGGACGGTCCCGTCGGCCTTGATCAGCGCGGCGACCGAAAACCCGAGAAATCGCGCCCGCGAGGCGAAAAAATCGTTGAAGACGGGACGGTCCGTCTCGAAGAACTGCCGCGCCCGCGCGACATCGAGCGCCGTCAGCCGCGTTTCCTGCAACAGCGAGCGGCACTGGGATTCGCGAAACAGGCGCGCCGCCTCCGCCGTGTTGTAAACGAAACCGCGGACGTCCTGGAGAAACGACGGGTTGAGGCTGCGGTCGAGGGTGATCGAACCCACGAGCGCGATCAGCAGCGCGGGGGCGGCGGCGATCACCGAAAACAGCGAGACGATGCGAATATGAAGCCGCGCGCCCGCCGCGCCCGCCCGTCGCGCCGAGAACAGCCGCCAGATTTCCGACGCCATCAGCCCCGTCAGGACGACGATCGTGACGAGATTGGCGAGGAAAAGATTGACCACGACCGCGTTGGTCGGCGTGAGAGGCGTGTAGCCGGCGAAAACGACGAGGGTGAAGGTTGCGAGCAGAACAGCCGCGCCGACCACGAGCGGTCCCAGCCGCGCCGCGATCCGGCCCTCCGGCGGCAGGGGAAGTGATTGCTGCCTCGCGGCCGTGTCGGTCATCGCCTGAGTATCTCCGCGTCACGCGTGACGTCAGGACGCGCGCCGGCTCCCGCCAGCGAACCGGTCCGCCGGACGAAAGAGAAATGACGATAGCGGGTGCGTTGCATCAATACAACGCTGTTGCCAGATTGTGACAAATTTGGGGAACAATTGCGGCGACCGCGACCGGATCAACGCGGCGAGCGCATCATTTTGAGGTCGAGGTCGCGAACCTTCTTGCGCAAGGTGTTGCGGTTGAGGCCCAGCAGCTCCGCCGCCTTGATCTGGTTTCCGTGCGTCGCCGCCAGCGCCGCCGAAATCAGCGGATATTCGACCTCGCGAAGAATCCGGTGATAGAGTCCGGGGGGCGGAAGGCGCGCGCCATGTTCGCGAAACACCCCGTTGAGGTAACGCTCGACGGACAGCGACAGGCTGCTGTCGTCGCCGGGCTGCGCGGCGGCGGGCGCCCCGCTCCCGTTGGTCGCCGGACGCGGCGCTTCCGACTCGGGAACCCGCAACTCCGAATCGACGAGCGCTTCGCCAATGACTTCCTGCGGGTAAAGCGCCGCGAGCCGGCGCACGAGGTTTTCAAGCTCGCGGATGTTGCCGGGCCAACGGTGTTTCTGCGCGCGCGCGATGGCGGGGCCGTCCATCTGCTTGAGCGGCAAGCCCTCTTTCGCGGCCATCTTGAAGAAATGGCGGATGAGGTCGGGAATGTCCTCGACGCGTTCGCGCAGCGGCGGCAAACGCAGGGGCACGACGTTCAGCCGGAAAAACAGGTCTTCCCGGAA
>CAISEY010000247.1 GCA_903884435.1 uncultured Hyphomicrobiales bacterium
GCGATGATGCTCAAGGGCCTGACCGCGCAATATTTGTTGCGCCAGGTTCACCGGGTCAAAAAGGGCGACACGATCCTCGTCCACGCCGCCGCGGGCGGCGTCGGCCTGTTGCTGTGCCAGTGGGGCAAGTCGCTGGGCGCGACGGTGATCGGAACCGTGGGCTCCGACGAAAAGGGCAAGATCGCGAAAAAGGCCGGCGCGAAACACATCATCAATTACACCAGCGAGAACTTCGTCGATCGCGTCGCAGAGATCACGAAGGGCAGGAAATGCGACGTGGTCTATGACGGAATCGGCAAGGCGACCTTTCCCGCCTCGCTCGACTGCATCCGGCCTCTCGGCATGTTTGCCTCCTACGGCTCGGCCTCGGGACCGGTCGAGGCCTTCAACATCAATCTGCTCGCGGCGAAGGGCTCGCTCTTCGCGACGCGCCCGACGCTGTTCAGCTATATCGCGCAACGCGAGAAGCTCGACGCCATGGCGCGAGATCTCTTCCGGGCCGTGTCGAGCGGCGCCCTGACGATCCCCATCCACAGGCGGTTCAAACTGGAGGATGTCGCCGAGGCGCACCGGGCTCTGGAGGGCCGCGAAACCACGGGCGCTTCGATCCTGCTGCCTTGAGGCGGGCGGGCGCCGACGAATTATTTCCCGGCTGGCGCCCCTTCGCCATAATTAACCGCTGGAATCAGGTAAATTGAGCTGGCCAGCGCGCCCGGCGCCTCCTCCCCGTCCGGAGCGGCGCGGCCGACTTCCAGCCCCGGCGCGAAGGTTCGCCCTTCGCCGGGTTTTTCTTTGGCCCCCGTCAGACCGCCGTGCCCGCGAGATCGTAGGGGCCGGAACTCTCGATCTTCACGGTCACGAGATCACCGGGGCGCAGAGGCCGGCGGGACGCGATCGTGACCGCGCCGTCGATCTGCGGCGCGTCGGCGCGCGACCGGCCCCTGACGACGCCATTCTCGTTCGTGTCGACGATGACCTGAAGGCGCTTGCCGATCTTGCCCTTGAGGATCGAGGCGCTGATCGCCTGCTGTTTCTCCATGAAGCGGCGATAGCGACGCTCCTGAACCTCCGGCGGCACGGCGGGCAGCCCGAGTTCGTTGGCGGCGGCGCCGCGGACCGGCTCGTATTTGAACGCGCCCACCCGGTCGAGCCGGGCCTCGCCCAGCCAGTCGAGCAGCAATTCGAAATCCTCTTCCGTCTCGCCCGGGAAGCCGACGATGAAGGTCGAGCGGATCGCGAGGTCGGGGCAAATCTCCCGCCAGCGGCGCACGCGCTCCAGCGTCTTGTCCTGATTGCCGGGCCGGCGCATGGCCTTCAGGACATTTGGCGCGGCGTGCTGGAAGGGGATGTCGAGATAGGGGAGCAGGTTACCGCGCGCGCCGCTCTCCGCCATGAGTTCGACGACCTCGTCGACATGCGGATAGGGATAGACGTAGTGGAGACGGACCCAGGCGCCGAGCGTCGACAGTTCCCGCGTCAGGTCGAGAAACTTCGCCCGCACCGACCGGTCGCCGAACGCGCTCCCGGCGTATTTCAGGTCAAGCCCGTAGGCGGACGTGTCCTGCGAAATGACCAGCAGTTCCCTGACGCCGGCCTTCACCAGTTTTTCAGCTTCCCGGAGCACGTCGCCCGCCGGTCGCGAGGCCAGTTTGCCCCGTAGTCTGGGGATAATGCAAAAACTGCAGGTATTGTTACAACCCTCTGATATTTTTAAGTAAGAATAGTGCCGGGGCGTCAGCTTGACGCCCTGTTCCGGCACGAGGTCGAGGAATGGATGGTGCGCCGGCGGCGCGGCTTCGTGGACCGCCGCCATGACGGAATCGTAGGCCTGCGGACCGGTGATCGCGAGCACGTTGGGATAGGCGGCGCGGATCGCTTCGGGCTCGGCGCCCATGCAGCCGGTGACGATCACCTTGCCATTCTCGCGCAGCGCCGAACCGATGGCCTCCAGCGATTCCGCCTTGGCGGAATCAAGAAAGCCGCAGGTGTTGACGATGACGAGGTCAGCCCCGTCGTGCTTGCGCGAGAGTTCATAGCCTTCCGCGCGCAGGCGCGTGATGATGCGTTCTGAGTCCACCAGCGCCTTCGGGCAGCCGAGCGAAACGAAACTTACCTTTGGTGCGCC
>CAISEY010000248.1 GCA_903884435.1 uncultured Hyphomicrobiales bacterium
AGAACGCGATCATCTTCTGCAATCGCAAGACGGAAGTCGCGGTGCTCTACAAGTCCCTGCGCAAGCACGGATTCAACGTCGGCGAATTGCATGGCGACATGGACCAGCCGGCCCGCATGGCCTCCCTCGACGCCTTCAAGACCGGCGCGGTCGATCTCATCGTCTGCTCCGACGTGGCGGCCCGCGGCCTCGACATTCCCGACGTGAGTCATGTCTTCAATTTCGACATGCCGCACCACAGCGAGGATTACGTCCATCGCATCGGGCGCACCGGCCGGGCCGGAAAGCTCGGCACCGCGCTCTCCCTCGTCACCCGCGAGGACCAGAAATACATCGACGACATCGAAAAGCTGATCGGCCGCAAGATCGACTGGATTGGCCCCGGCCTCGACGAACTCGGCGATCTTCCCGCCGGCGAGGAGCGCATGAGCCGCGGCCGCGGCGGACGCGAACGTTCGCGCGGCGGCAAGAGCCATGACCGCGGCCGCGAATCCGCCGCCCGCGCCGGGAAATTCGCCGCGCGTTCCGCGGAACCCCGCGAGCCGGGCGAAGACACGGAACGCGCCGCCCGTCCCGCGCGCGCGGAACGGACTCCCCGCCCGCCGCGCGAGGAGCGCGCGCCCGCGGTCGCCCGCGCGCCGAGGCCGGACCGGCCCGTGTCCGACCGCCCGGTTCGCGCGGCGCACGAAGAACGGCGCCCGCGCCGTTTCGAAGTCGATGACGACCGCCCGGTCGTCGGCCTTGGCGACCACGTCCCGTCGTTCCTGCTTCGCGCGGTGAAGTTGCCGCCGCTGAAGGCGACTGTCGCCGCGGAAGACTGACGCGGTAGCCGACTCCATCCCCTGAAACGCGAAAAGCGCGGAGTTTCCTCCGCGCTTTTTTGTTTCTCATGTCGACTTGCGGAGCGGCTCAGGCTTCCAGAAGCCCGCCACGCGCGAAGCCGGGAAGCAGATTCCGGACCTGATCGATCGCGATCTTTTCACGCTCGGCGAGATCGGCGATCGGCGCGCCGTCGCGGAAGAAGTTGATCCGTCCGGCGCGAACCGCCTGCAAGACAATCTCGATCAGCGCGTTAACGTCGTTGGAGCCGTCGAGCGCCGGCAGCACGACCTGACCGATGCTGTCGAAGGCGATGCGCTCGTGCCGCGCGTTTGTCGTCGCGAGATCCCCGCGTTTGGCGTCGTAACGCGCGAGAGCGCTCGCGACGGGCTTGCGGCTCGGCGCCGGCGTCGCCCTGACCGGCTCGGACGTCAGCGTGCACAAACCGACCAGCGCCATTTTGAACAACGCTTCCTGAACCTGGGCCGGCAGTTCCGCGCCGCGCTTGCCCGCCTCGGCCATCAACGCGTCAACGCTGGACGAACCCGGAAAACCGGAAACGACGCTCTCGATCGCGTCGATCACCTCGGTCGAGCTCGAACGCAACTGGCGACCGGCGGAATCGGTGACGGAGCCGCCCCCCTTTTCGTCGCGCGCGATCTTCATGTCGCCGCCGGTGAGAACATGAAGTCCGGCGAGGCGCGAGGGCTCGATGTTGCGATTGACCTGCGCGAGGCGGGCGTCGGCCACGAGCAGCGTCTGGCGGAACGTGCGGCCCGTGAGCAGGTCCATGTATTGCTCGGTGGCGAACAACTGGTTGCCGCTCATCTCCCGCACCTTCCGGGCGGTTTCCGCAGGCTGGTTGTCGAGAATCATGCCCGGCAACTCGCTCTCGGAGAGGAACCCGAGACCGTGGCGCCCGGCCGCGGCGATGAAATCCCGGAACGTGCAGGGATCGTTCACTTCCTCGAGGAAGTCATGGGCGATGTAATCGTCGGTGAAGTTTGGAAAGCGGCTGGCCCAGAAATCGAGCGTTTGCTTGTAGGCGCCGTTTTCAGACCCGTAAGTCTTGAGAAATTCGAGCAGGCTCCGCGCGTGGGCGACCCGCTGGCGAGGCTCCATCGTGTCGGGCGCGTGCATCAGGAAGGCGTCGCGCAGCGGCTGCAACATGCGCCAGCCCGGCAGAACATTGTAGCTGACGATCGCGACGCCTTTCGGCGACAGGCGCGCGTTGCAGATGGCGAGGATCGCTTCGCGAACGGGCGCCGGCACCCAGGAATAGACGCCGTGGCAAATGATGTAGTCGAACACGCCGTCGTCGGCGGTGAGTTCGGTGAAGCTGCGGCACTGGATTTCGATGTTCCGCAATCCAAGTTGAAGAATGCGCTCGCGCCCCGCGGCCACCTGCGTGCGCGAAAGATCGACGCCGACGAATTTGGCGTCGGGATAACGCGCGGCGAGCGGGATGATATTGCCGCCGCCGGCGCAGCCCAGCTCCAGCACGCGCGCGCCGTCCATGGACGCGGTCTCGAGACCGAACAGCCGCGCGAGCGCGGCGAGCCGGCCCGGCTGCGTTTGGGGAAACGGATTGGACGTATAGGGAAGCAAATCGTACTTCAGCGCCGTCCGGGCGATAATCGCCTCGAGTTCGGAATTCGCCGCGATCGAGCCTGTCGTCATTTCAACTTCCCCCGGATTGCCGCCTGGCGCTTCAAAGCCCGCGACGCGAACCGGACGGGCCGGTTTCGCATAAATGTTTCATCGTGAATTGCAATCGCGCGCCCGCGCGATCGTCAGCCGCGAACGCCGATCAGGGCCTTTTCAAAACCCTTGTTGACGATGTCGAACGTGATCGTGCGCCCGTCCATGGCCACGATGGTCGCCACGGCGGCGTCGCTCGTGCGGGATTCGCGCAGCACGCTTTCGTCGAGCGGCATCGTCACCTCGCAACGCGCGGGATCGCACGACACGAAGGAAAGCTTGCGAACCGCCGCGGTGCCGAGCTTGAGTTCGAGACCGCGGGTGATGTTGACGCCGGTCGGGGTCGCGAACACGCCGGTCAGCACGCCCTCGGGCGTCTTGCCGATGGTCCAGATAAAGGCGACCTGCTTGCTGTTCGGCTCGACGATCTGCAACGTCGCGGAGCACCGGCGCGAGCTTTTGTCCGCCACGACTTCCTGACAGGTCAGCACCCACGAATCATAGACGGTCTGTTCGGTGCGGACGGGGCCGGCGGGCGGCGCGGGCTGC
>CAISEY010000249.1 GCA_903884435.1 uncultured Hyphomicrobiales bacterium
CGCGAGCGCGAATAGGGCGCTTCAGGTTGTCGCGCGCGGCGCGTCCAGCGCCGCCGCGAGCGCCACGCGTCCGCTCACCGGCTCGTCCTTCGGCCAGACGAAGAAATTCGCGCTGCGTCCGATCGCGTCGTCGAGCATCCGGTGATAGGTCTCGCGCGGCGTCTCGACGGCGCCGAGGCTTTGCAAATGCGGCGTGACGAACTGCGTGTCGAGCAGCCGCGCGCCGGCGGCCCGCAAGCGTCCCACGAGATGGACCAGCGCGACCTTCGAAGCGTCCCTCGCGACGTGGAACATGCTCTCGCCGAAAAACGCCGCGCCGATCTGCAGCCCGTAGAGGCCGCCGGCGAGCGCGCCCGCGCGATCGTAAACCTCGACGGTGTGAGCGAACCCGCGGTCGAAAAGATCGCGATATAGCGCGCGGATTTGCGCGTTGATCCAGGTTTGCGGCCTGTCGGCGCCGCCGCCCGCGCAGGCGTCGATCACCGCGTCGAAATCGCGGTCGACCTCGACGCGGAACCGGTCGGAACGCACGACCTTCGCCAGACTCCTCGACACGATCAGCCCGTCCAGCGGAAAGACGCCGCGCGCGTCCGGGTCGACCCAGAACAGGGCGGGATCATTCGCGTCCTCGGCCATGGGAAACATGCCGATGGAATAGGCGCGCAGCAGCATCTGCGGCGTGATTTCGTGGGGATCGACCGGGCCGGACATGGGCGGAGGTTGCTGGCGCGCGGGGCGTGCGTCAAGGGGGACGGGGCGACGAGATTTGGCCGCGCGCCGCCGACGCGCTACACGCGCTGCGACAATCGCCAGCCCGGACGGAGACGCATCCATGAACGCTCACAAAGCAACTTCCGATCTTTTCCCGACGGGCAGGCTCCGCGTCGCCATCGCCATCAGCGCCGCGCCGGGCGCCTTCTGGGCCTCGCGCGACCCCGCGACCGGAGAGCCGCGCGGCGTCAGCGTCGATCTCGCCAGGGCGTTCGCGGAGGAACTCGGCGCGCCGCTTGAACTCGTCGTCTACGAAAATTCCAGCTCCATCACCGCCGCCGCCGCGCGCGGCGAATGGGACGCGACGTTCATTCCCATGGACGACGACCGCGCGAAAAAGATCGATTTCGGCCCGGTCTACAACGTCGCGGAATCGACCTTTCTCGTCCGCGCCGGATCGACCATCGCGACCGTGCCCGAGGTCGACAGGCCCGGCGTGAAGATCGTCGCCGTCGCCGACACGACGACCATGCGCGCATGCGAGGCCTGGGCGAAACAAACGCGCGTCACGGGATACCCGACCGTCGACGAGATCGTCGCCAGGCTGAAAGCCGGCGAGATGGACGCCTTCGCCATGAGCCGCGACGGGCTGACGACGCTGATGAAGGAAATCCCCGGTTCGCGCGTGCTGCCGGGACAGTTCTTCGGCGCGAAAACGGCGGTCGCCACGCCCCGAAACCGCGCTGGCATGCTCGCGCGCGTCTCCGATTTTCTGGACCGCGCGAAGGCTTCGGGCCTCGTGCGGCGGGTGTTCGACGCCAACGGGATGGAGGGCAGCCCCGTCGCGCCCTGAACGCGCGGTCCCTCAGCCCGCGTCCATGCCGCCGGCGGCGAGGAACTTTTCGAGCCAGTGGATGTCGTAATCTCCGTTCTGGATGTCCGCGTTGCGCACCAGTTCGCGGAACAACGGGATCGTCGTTTCGATTCCATCGACGATGAATTCGTCGAGCGAGCGGCGCAGGCGCATCATCGCCTCCGTGCGGCTGCGACCGTGAACGATCAGCTTGCCGACGAGGGAATCGTAGTTCGGGGGAATCGTGTAGCCCTGATAGACCGCTGAATCGACGCGCACGCCGAGCCCGCCCGGCGGGTGAAAATACGTGACCTTGCCGGGCGAGGGGCGGAACGTCGCGGGGTTTTCGGCGTTGACGCGGCATTCGATCGCGTGGCCGGAGAGGATTACGTCTTCCTGCCGGATCGTCAGCGGCGACCCCGCCGCGATTCTGATCTGCTCGTTGACGAGGTCGATGCCGGTGATCATCTCGGTGACGGGATGTTCGACCTGAATGCGCGTGTTCATTTCGATGAAATAGAAATTGCCGTTTTCGTAGAGAAACTCGACCGTGCCCGCGCCGAGGTATTTCAGTTCGCGCATGGCCGCGGCGACGGTCTCGCCGATGCGCGCGCGCTCCTCCGCGTTGAGGGCCGGCGAGGGGCTTTCCTCCATGACTTTCTGATGGCGGCGTTGCAGCGAGCAGTCGCGTTCGCCGAGGTGAATCGCCGCGCCGCGCCCGTCGCCCAGAACCTGAATTTCGATGTGGCGGGGCTTCTCGAGGTATTTCTCGAGATAGACGGCGTCGTCGCCGAAGGCGGCCTTCGCCTCGGCGCGCGCGGTTGACAGCGCGTCCGACAGATCCGCCGCCGTGCGCGCCACCTTCATTCCGCGCCCGCCGCCGCCCGCCGCGGCCTTCACCAGCACGGGAAATCCGATGTCGGCGGCGACGCGCATCGCCTCGTCGTCGTCGGTGATGCCGCCGTCGGAGCCGGGCACGCAGGGGATGCCGAGCCGTCGCGCCGTGCGCTTCGCCTCGATCTTGTCGCCCATGATCCGGATGTGCTCTGGCTTGGGCCCGATGAAGGTCACGCCATGTTCGCCGCAAATCTCGGCGAACCGCGCGTTTTCCGACAGAAAGCCGTAGCCGGGATGCAGGGCGTCGGCGCCGGTGATCTCGCAGGCCGCGAGCAGGGCGGGAATGTGCAGATAGCTCTCGCGCGCCGAAGGCGGGCCGATGCACACGGATTCGTCGGCGAGCCGGACATGCATCGCGTCCTTGTCCGCGGTCGAATGCACGGCGACCGTGGCGATGCCGAGTTCCTTCGCGGCGCGCAGGATGCGCAGCGCGATTTCTCCCCGGTTGGCGATGAGTATCTTGTCAAACATGAATTTGGGTGTCCCGGCCGCGGCTATTCGATGACCATCAGCGCTTCGCCATATTCGACGGGCTGGCCGTCCTCGACGAGGATGGCCGTGACCGTGCCGGCGCGGGGCGCGACAATGTCGTTGAAGGTCTTCATCGCCTCGACGAGCAGGATTTTCTCGCCCGCCTTCACCACGCCGCCGATTTCGACGAAGGGTTTGGCGTCCGGCGAGGGCCGGCGATAGGCGGTGCCGACCATCGGCGACTTCACCGCGCCGGGATGGTCGCCCGACGGAGCCGCCGCGGGGACGGGGATCGCCGCCGCCGCGGGCGCAGGAGCAAAAGTCGGCGCCGCGGCGGGAGCGGCGACCATGACCTGCGCCTGCGCGGTCATCTGCCGCCCGACGCGAATATGAAGCCCCTCGTGTTCGACCACGATTTCCGAGAGATCGTGGCCGCACGCGATCCGGGCCAGCGCCTCGACGAGTTTCGTGTCGATGGACGGCGCCGCGGTCTTGCCGCGCGCTTGCGGAGGATCGCGACGGGGAGGGGGAGCGGATGACTTCGCCATGATGTTACTTCTCGTTTTGCAAAGGCCCCGGCCCAAGGGCCAGCAGCGCCAGTTCATATGATTTCGCGCCAAACCCGGCGATCACGCCTTCGGCCACCGGGGAGACATGGGACTGGTGGCGGAAAACGTCCCGCGCGTGAACGTTCGATAGATGAACTTCCACGACCCGCGCGCCGCTGCCCTTGATGGCGTCGCGGATCGCGACGGACGTGTGGGTGTAGGCCCCGGCGTTCAGGATCACCGGCTCGCCCGCGAGGCCCGCCTCCTGAATCCAGGAAACGAGATCGCCTTCGTGGTTCGACTGGCGAAAAACGATGGTCAGACCCATCGGGGCCGCCATGTCCCGCAGCCTCGCTTCGATGTCCGCGAGCGTCGCCGTCCCGTAGATCGCGGGTTCGCGCGCGCCGAGCAGATTGAGATTGGGGCCGTTGAGGACGTGGATCACGGGCATTGGGCAGCCCTCTTAGCCCGCCTCGCCGCGCCTGGGAAGCCGCGGGAAGCCTCCCGGACCAGTTAGCCACCGCTCAGGACGAAGGCCCAGAGGATCCTGATATCCTCGTCGGACAGCTTGTCCTTCCAGGACGGCATCCCCGGGCCCTTGCCCCCGAGCACCGAGTTTCTGAACCTCGCCGGGTCATCCCTGGGAAATTTCCGCAGGTCGAAGGCGAGGCCGGGGTTTGTCATGTCGCGCCCGTGGCAGGTCGCGCAGGTCTCGTTGAACAGCGAGCGCCCCTCCTCGACATCGTCGTCCGCGAGCACGGGCGACGCGAGGGAGACGAGCAGGGCGATCATGGCGAGGAGCGTCCTTCTCCCGCGGAGCGGGAGAAGGTGGCCCACAGGGCCGGATGAGGGAGATTCAGCGCGGAGGTTTTTGATGCCGGTGAGCGACAGGCGCGGAACCTTAATTGAATGAGGTCTCGCCCAAAGACCCTCATCCGGCCTGCC
>CAISEY010000250.1 GCA_903884435.1 uncultured Hyphomicrobiales bacterium
AATTCGTAACAATTGTTTATTTCGCGCGGCGCCCCGCCGCGCCTAAATTCGTCACGACTTTCGATTCTGGAGAACGCCCGATGTCCGGTGAATTGATGCGCGGAAAGCGCGGCCTGATCATGGGAGTCGCCAACAACCATTCCATCGCCTGGGGAATCGCAAGAGCGGTCGCGGCGCAGGGCGGCGAACTGGCCTTCACCTATCAGGGCGAGGCGCTGGGCAAGCGCGTCAAGCCGCTCGCCGGGGAACTTGGCTCGAAACTCGTGCTTCCCTGCGACGTCGAGGACACCGCGACGCTCGACCAGGTTTTCGAGACATTGCGGAAGGAATGGGGCTCGATCGACTTCGTCGTTCACGCCATCGGTTTTTCGGACAAGAACGAACTCAAGGGCGCCTATATCGACGCGACGACGCGCCAGAACTTCAGCCGCACCATGGTGATTTCCTGTTTCTCCTTCACCGAGGTCGCGCAACGCGCCGCGAAGATGATGAACGAGGGCGGTTCGCTGCTGACGCTGACCTTCGGCGGCTCGACGCGTGTCATGCCCAACTACAACGTGATGGGCCTCGCCAAGGCCGCGCTGGAGGCCAGCGTGCGCTATCTCGCCAGCGACCTCGGCCCGCGCGGCATTCGCGTCAACGGACTTTCTCCGGGGCCAATCCGCACCCTCGCCGGGGCGGGGATCGCCGAGGCGCGCTCGATGTTCGCGTTTCAGGCTGCGCACGCGCCGTTGCGGCGCGCCATGACGATCGAGGACGTTGGCGGCCCCGCGCTCTATCTTCTCTCCGATCTCGCGCGGGGCGTCACCGGAGAAATCCATTTCGTCGACGCCGGCTACAACATCATCGCGATGCCGCGGCCCGAGGACATGAAAGCCGACAATTCGGGCGCCTGAACGCCGCAAACATGCCTTGATGATGGACAAAGCTTAACTGGTGGGCGCCGGGCGGACCCTGTATTTCAGGTCGCGTCAGCTCCACGGGAGACTTTCCATGAAATCGAGCGCCATTCTAGCAGCATCCCTGAGCGCCATGATCGGCGCCACCGGTTTCCTCGCCGTCAACGCGATGGCCCAGCAAAGCGCTCCGCCGCCTCGTCCGGCCGAGCGCGCCGCGCCCGCCGATCCCCGGCGCCCGGCGGTTTCCCCCGAAGACCGCGCCGCGTTCTTCGACGCGCGCATCGCGGCCGTGAAGGCCGGACTGAAGCTGACGCCCGAGCAGGAAAAGCTCTGGCCGGCGGTGGAGAGCGCCGTTCGCGAGGGCTTCGCCAAACGCGAGGAACTGCGCGTCAAGATGACGACCCAGGGGCGTCCCGCCGATCCGGTCGAGGGCATGCGCCGCATGGCGGACGCCGCCATCGCGCGCGGCGAAACGATGCGCAAGATCGTCGACGCGGCGCAACCGCTCTACGCGAGCCTCGGCGAGGACCAGAAACGCCGTCTCACGATGCTGATGCACGGTCCGCGCGACCGCATGGCGCGAATGGGCGAACGGATGCGCGGCATGTGGAACGGCGAACGGCGGGGCCCCGGCATGACCGGCCCGCGCGAGGATCGCCGCGGCCCGACGCGGGGCCAGCGCGACGACGGTCCTCGCTCCAGGGGCGACGATTCCCGACGCTAGCCCGCAACCGAAACGCCGTCGCTATTTCGCGGCGGCGATTTCCGCGATGATCGCCACGGCGGCGGCGACCGGGTCCGGCGCCTGCGTGACCGGCCGGCCAACGACGAGATGATCCGCGCCGGCGACGATCGCCCGCGCGGGCGTCATGACCCGCTTCTGGTCCGCGAGATCGCCGCCGGCGGGCCGGATTCCGGGCGTGACCAGCAGCATGTCCGGCCCGACGAGCGCGCGCATGGCGCGGGACTCTTCCGCCGAGAGAATGAGCCCGTGAACGCCGGCGTCTTTCGCCTGCGTCGCGCGGCGGGCGACGAGATCCTTCACGCCAAAACGAAAGCCGGCTTCCTCGAGATCGGCGTCGTCGCAGGACGTCATCACCGTCACCGCGAGAATTTTCAGCGGCGAGGATCCGAGGGCTCCGCGCGCGGCGCGCATGGTCTGGGGATAGGCGTGAACGGTGAGGAAGGTCGCTCCCATGTTGGCGACCTGCTCGACGGCGCGCGCCACGGTGTTGGGAATGTCGTGCAGTTTCAGGTCGAGGAAGACCTTCTTGCCGGATTTGGCCAGTTCCGCCGCGAGGCCAAGCCCGCCGCCGTAAACCAGCTCCATGCCGATCTTGTAGAAGCTCACGGCGTCGCCCAGCCGCGCGACCATTTTTTCGGCGGCGCGCGTGTCGGGGAGGTCGAGCGCGACGATGAGTTTATCGCGGGCGGCGTTCACGTCTGTCATCGGGCGTTCCGTGATCAATCGCGGGGGAGGCCCGTCGGACCATGTTTTCCACCGCCCCGCAAGCGGGAAAATCACGCGCGGCTCAGCGTCCCCGCCGCTTTTTCGGCGCGCCGATCTTGCGGATGAGCTCCAGCGCGGGCTGGAACGCCTTGTCCTCGCGGACCTTGCGCGTCCGCAATTCGATTTCGAGTCTGGCGCGCTCGGTCCGCGCCCGGAAACGCGTTTCCACGCGCTCCGCCGTCTCCTTCAGGTCGTCGCGGACCCTGTCCCGACTTTCGCGCAGCTTGATGATGAGAGCTTCGCCCGGGCGCTTTTTCACGACCGGCGCTCCCGTTGCCGGCCGGTAAACCCAAACCCGGGCCGGCGGCAAGTTGAGCCACACCGGCGGCGAGGGCTCGGCGTCGAACCGCGCGCCGGTCGTCAGTTTCGGACGGCGCGGAATGGGGGACACCATTCCGTAGGTGAACTGAATGAAACATCCCTCGGGCCGCATCATGCCAAAGGCCTGATCGAGCAGGGAAAGCCGCTCGATGTCGGGTTTGTTCAGCAGTGGAAGACTCGAGACGACCGCAGCCGCCGGCCCGTCCAGCACTCCATCCAGCGTCCGCGCGAGATTGTAGGCGTCGCCCTGAATAATCTGGCAGCGGGGAAACCGCCGCTCGAGCAGGCGGCAAAACGCCGGATCGAATTCGACGAGAACCAGCCGCTCCGGCGCGACGCCGCGCTGCAGGAGCGCTTGCGTGACGGGCCCGGTGCCTGGCCCAAGCTCGACGACGGGTCCTTCGCTCGCGGGATCGACGTATCGCGCCATCATTCGCGCGAGAAACCGGCCAGACGGCGACACGGCGCCCGTGATGGCGGGGTTTTCAAACCAGGCCTTGAAAAACCGGGCCTCGTCCGCGAATCGCTCGTCGAGCGGCGCCTTCACTCCGGAGTGTCCCGTCGCCTCGCGGCGCATCGGTTGCTGACGCAAACTCTGAACTCCTCCCGCGCCCCGGTTCAGGGCGGGCATCTCTCATTCAGGACGATTGCCGAAATTCGCGGCAACGTCAAGAAAATGTCATCCGGGGGCCGCGTCTCCGACGCCCGGACGCGCCGCGTGGTGAATTCAGGATCGACTTATATTCTCGAAAAAGTCTTTCATTTTCGAGAAAAAGCCGGCGGTTTCCGGATGCGTCCGGCTCGAGGATTCCGCCGCGAACTCATTCAGGAGCTCGCGTTGCCGGCGCGTCAGGTTCTGCGGGGTCTCGACGCGAGCCTGGACATAGAGATCGCCGAAATCGCGGGAGCGCAGAACCGGCATCCCCTTGCTCCGCAGCTTGAACTGCTTGCCCGACTGCGTGCCTTCGGGAATCCGCACCATGGATTCCGCGCCGTCGAGCGTGTGCACCGCGAATTCGCCGCCGAGAGCCGCCTGAACCATCGAGATCGGCACCTGGCAATAAAGATCGGCGCCGTCGCGCTGGAAGAACGGGTGCGGCTTGATGGACAGGAAAATATAAAGATCGCCCGCCGGGCCGCCGCGCACGCCGGGCTCCCCCTCGCCGGTCAGCCGGATGCGCGTGCCGTCCTCGACGCCGGCGGGAATGTTGACGGAGAGGTTGCGCTCGCGGGTCACGCGCCCCGCCCCCGAGCAGGAGCCGCACGGATTGTCGATCACCTGGCCGCGGCCGCCGCACGCCGGACAGGTGCGCTCGATGGCGAAAAAACCCTGCTGGGCGCGAACGCGCCCCTGGCCCTGGCAGGGCGAACAGGCGCGCGGCTTGGATCCTGCCTTCGCGCCGGAGCCGGCGCATGTCTCGCAGGTGACGGTGGTGGGAACCTTGATCGTCGCGGCCTTGCCGCTGAACGCCTCCTCGAGCGTGATCTCCATGTTGTAGCGCAGATCGGAACCGCGCTCGCGCCCGCCGGAATTCCGGCGCCCGCCGCCCAGACCGCCGAACAGGTCGTCGAAAATATCCGCCATCGAGGAGGCGAAACCCTCGGCGCCGAAGCCGCCGCCACCGCCGCCCTGTTCGAAGGCCGCGTGGCCGAAGCGGTCATAGGCGGCGCGCTTCTGGCCATCGGACAGGCACTGATAGGCCTCGTTGAGTTCCTTGAACTTGACCTCGGCGTCCTTGTCGCCGGGATTGCGGTCGGGATGATGAACCATCGCCGCCTTGCGAAACGCCGATTTCAGCTCGGCTTCCGTGGCGTTCTTCGCGACGCCCAGCACTTCGTAATAGTCGCGTTTGGCCATGGAGTCGGATCTGTCACGTCTGGGGCGACCGCGGCGAGCGGTCCGGACAAGGCAAGGACCCGGGAGTTCATTCCCCGGGTCCCGATTGCTAGCTTATTTCGCGTTTCCGCGCCACGAGGCTCGCCTCGTTTCAGCCATGTTTCTTCTTGTCGTCGCCGCCGACTTCCTTGAAATCGGCGTCGATCACGTCGTCCTTGGCGCCCGCGTGAGGCTCGCCGCCCGGAGCGCCCGCCGCCGCCCCCTCGGCCTGCTGGGCCTTGTACATGGCCTCGCCGAGCTTCATCGAAGCCTGAACGAGGTCGTTTGTCCGCGCCTTGATGTCTTCGGCGTTTTCGCCTTCGAGCGCCGTCTTGAGGGCCGCGGCGGCCGCCTCGATCGCGCTCTTGTCGGACTCCGGGACTTTCTCGCCGAATTCCTTCAGCGACTTCTCGGTCGAATGGACGGTCGCCTCGCCGTGGTTCTTCGCGTCGACGAGTTCGCGGCGTTTCTTGTCCTCGGCGGCGTTCAGTTCCGCGTCCTTCACCATCTTCTGGATGTCGGCGTCGCTCAGTCCGCCCGAGGCCTGGATGCGGATCTGCTGCTCCTTGTTCGTCGCCTTGTCCTTCGCGGTCACGTTGACAATGCCGTTGGCGTCGATGTCGAAGGTCACCTCGACCTGCGGCATGCCGCGCGGCGCCGGGGGAATGCCCACGAGATCGAACTGGCCGAGCGCCTTGTTGTCGGCGGCCATTTCGCGCTCGCCCTGGAAGACGCGGATGGTCACCGCGGTCTGGTTGTCCTCGGCGGTCGAGAACACCTGGCTCTTCTTCGTGGGGATCGTCGTGTTGCGGTCGATGAGGCGCGTGAACACGCCGCCCAGGGTCTCGATGCCGAGGGAGAGCGGAGTCACGTCGAGCAGCAGCACGTCCTTCACGTCG
>CAISEY010000251.1 GCA_903884435.1 uncultured Hyphomicrobiales bacterium
AGTGCATCAAGGCCTCGCACCGCTTCAACCTGCTCGACGCGCGCGGGGTGATCTCCGTGACGGAGCGCCAGAGCTACATTCTGCGCGTGCGCGAACTCGCCCGAGCCTGCGGCGCGGCCTGGCTGAAGACGGCGGCGGGCGGCGCGGCGTGAGCGGCCCGGCGACGAATGTCCCGTTTGTTTGATCTGGACCCCCGGGCGCCGGCGCGCTAGCAATGCCATGCGCCGGCATCGTGGATGGCATGGGCGCGCGGGGGAAGCGATGGGGGGCCTGCTGCGACTCAGCCGTCTGATCGACGGCTTCAACGAACGCGTCGGCAAGTTGACGGGCTGGCTCATTCTGGCCGCCGTGATCGTGTCCTCGGTCAACGCCTGCGTGCGCTTCGCCTTCAACCGGAGTTCGAACGCCTGGCTCGAACTGCAATGGTATCTGTTCGGCGCGGTCGTGTTGCTCGGCGCCGCCTACACGCTCAAGCAGAACGAACACATCCGCATCGACATCGTCAATTCGCGCCTGCCGAAACGCGCGCGTGACTGGATCGACGTCGTCGGGCACGTGCTTTTTCTGGCGCCCCTGTGCGTGGTCATGATCTGGCTCGGGGTTCCCTTCTTCCTGCGCTCGCTCGCGAGCGGAGAGACGTCCTCGAACGCCGGCGGGCTGATCATGTGGCCGGCGAAGCTGCTGGTGCCGCTCGGCTTCGCGCTCGTTCTCGCCCAGGGCGTCTCCGAACTCATCAAACGCGTCGCGATCATGCGGGGCGTCGTTCCCGATCCGTCCGCGCGATCCGGCGCGCACGGCGCGGCCAGCTAGGCGGGCGGGGGACTTCGACAATGGCGGCTTTCATCGCGCTCAATCTCGCTCCGATCATGTTCGGGGCGCTGATTGTCTTCCTCCTGCTCGGCTATCCCGTCGCTTTCTCCCTCGCGGCGGTCGGGCTGCTGTTTTTCTTCGTCGGCGTTGAACTCGCCCCGCACAGCCAGTGTCTGGAGCTGTCGAGCGTGTGCAAGCGCGTCGGCGACCAGGTCATCAATCTCGACTGGCCCCTGCTCTCGGCGCTGCCCGAACGAATCTACGGCGTCATGGCCAACGACACGATGCTGGCGATTCCCTTCTTCACCTTCATGGGCCTCATTCTCGAGCGGTCCGGCATGGCCGAGGATTTGCTCGACACGATCGGGCAATTGTTCGGCCCGGTGCGTGGCGGCCTCGCCTACGCGGTGATTTTCGTCGGCGCGCTGCTCGCGGCGACGACGGGCGTCGTGGCCGCCTCGGTGATTTCCATGGGCCTGATCTCCCTGCCGATCATGCTGCGCTACGGCTACGACCGCCGGCTCGCCGCCGGCGTCATCGCGGCTTCGGGCACGCTGGCGCAGATCATTCCGCCCTCGCTCGTGCTCATCGTCATGGCCGATCAGCTCGGCCGCTCCGTCGGCGACATGTACAAGGGCGCCTTCATTCCGGGCATCCTGTTGTCCGTGCTTTACGCGGTTTACGTGTTCATCGTCACGATCGTGAAGCCGGAAGCGGCTCCCGCGCTGCCGCTGGAGGCGCGCACGATTCCCGAGACGGCCGCGCACGCGCGCCGTCAGGGATGGCTCACCTCGCTGCTGCTCGTCCTGACGGGCGCGCCGGTCTTCTACCTGCTGACGACGTCCGTTGTCGCGCTCGTCAATTCCATGGGCTTCAATGTCGGGCATGGCGGCGCGGCGGGCGGCTGGACCATCGCGGCCGTTCTGTCGCTCGCCGCGTTCGGGCGCAATTTTCTCGGCGATGGAATCGCGCGCCTCGGCGCGGCGCCGCGCGTCAACACGCTCGCGACGGTGGCCGCGAGCGCCATTGTCGGTTACGTGGCGTTCCTGATTTACACCAGCCGCTTTCCGGACATGCAGTCGGACAACGCGGCGATCTGGTCGGCGTTCACCGCGACGGGAATTCTCTACGCGCTCGCGCTGCTCGACCGCGCGGCCGGCGCGGGCCTGATGTCCAGCATGGCGCAACAGGTCGTCATCGTTCTCGTGCCGCCGCTGGCGCTGATTTTCCTCGTGCTCGGCACGATTTTCGTCGGCATCGCGACGCCGACGGAGGGCGGGGCCATGGGCGCCGCGGGCGCGCTGCTGCTGGCGCTCGCCAAGAAGCGGCTCGACTGGAGCCTGCTGAAACAGGCGATGGATTCGACCGCGAAACTTTCCGCCTTCGTCGTCTTCATCCTGATCGGCGCGCGCGTGTTCTCGCTGACGTTCTATGGCGTGAACGGGCAGGGCTGGGTCGAGCATCTCCTGGTCTCGCTGCCGGGCGGACAGACCGGCTTCCTGATTTTCGTCAACGCCTTCGTCTTCGTGCTGGCTTTCTTCCTCGATTTCTTCGAACTGGCCTTCATCATCATTCCGCTCATCGGCCCGGCGGCGGAACACCTCGGGATCGACCTCATCTGGTTCGGCGTCATTCTCGGCGTCAACATGCAGACGTCCTTCATGCATCCGCCCTTCGGCTTCGCGCTTTTCTATCTGCGTTCCGTGGCGCCGAAGGAGCCCTACGCGGACAGGCTCACCGGCAAGACGATGGAGCCCGTGACGACCGGCCAGATCTACATGGGCGCGATCCCCTTCGTGGTCATTCAGGTGATCATGGTGGCGCTGGTGATCGCGATTCCCGCGATGGTCATGGTCTACAAGACCGGCGAGACGCGACTCACCCCGCAGCAATTCGAGGAGCAGCTCAAGAACATCTCGCCGCCGCCGGACCTTGGCGAGCCGCCGCCGCTGAAGTTCTGACGGGCGGCGCGAAAAAGCCCCGGACCGGGGTCCGGGGCCTGTTCCATTCGCGATCCGCGGCGCCTCAGCGCGAGCGGATCATGAAGTTGTCGTAGTTGAATTCGGCCACCTGCCACCAGAGATACTGGTCGTTGCGGAAGGCCATGTAGGCGTCGTGCATTTTCTTGAACTTCGCGTTCTTCGCCGAGACTTCCGCGTAGACTTCGTTGGCGGCCTTGAGGCTGGCGTTCATGATCTCCGGGCTGAAGGCGCGAAGTTGCGTTCCCGCCTGAACGAGCCGTTTCAGCGCCGCGGGGTTCACCGCGTCGTACTTGGCCTGCATGTCCTTGTTGGCCATCAGGGAGGCGGTGCGCACCGCCGCCTGGTAGGACTTCGGCAACTGGTTGAACTTGTCGATCCCGAAGCCGAAGTGCAGCATCGCGCCGCCCTCCCACCAGCCCGGATAATAGTAGAATTGCGCGACCTTGTTGAGGCCGAGCTTCTCGTCGTCGTAGGGACCGACCCATTCGACGGAGTCGATCGTGCCCTTTTCCAGCGCGGGATAAATGTCGCCGCCGGCGATCACCTGCGGTACGACGCCGAGCTTCTGCATGACGGCGCCGGCGAAGCCCGCGATGCGCATCTTGAGGCCGTTGAGATCGGCGACGGTCTTGATCTCCTTGCGGAACCAGCCGCCCATCTGGCAACCTGTGTTGCCGCCCGGAAGCGCGTAGACGTTGTACTCCTTCAGAAACTCGTTGAAGAGATCGATGCCGCCGCCGTGGTACATCCAGGCGTCTTCCATGCGCGAGTTCATGCCGAAGGGAACCGCCGTCGCGAAGGCGAAGGTCGGATCCTTGCCCCAGTAATAATACATCGCGGTCTGGCAGGCCTCGACCGTGCCGTTCTGCACGGCGTCGAGCGCCTGAAGCGGCGGAACGATTTCACCGCCCGCGAAGGTCTGGATCTGGAAACGGTTGTCCGTGAGTTCGGCGACGGTTTTCGCGAAGGTTTCGGAGGCGCCGTAGATCGTGTCGAGCGATTTCGGGAAGCTGGAGGTCAGGCGCCAGCGCACTTCCGGCGCCGATTGCGCGATGGCGGGGGCGGCGATCGCCGCGCCGGCCGCGCCGATGCCCGCGGTCCTGATGAACTGACGGCGTTTCATGGTCATGGTCTCTCCCTGGAAAACAGGCCACCCTTCGTCCGGGCCTCCCCCCGATAAAGCCCCCCGCGCCGGCATTTTGCAATAGAACGTTGGGAGGCGCCTCAGGGCGCCCTGGGCTTGAACGCCACGGCCTTGATTTCGATGACCATGTGCGGGTGCGGCAATTGATGCACGGCCACCGTGGTGCGCGCGGGGCCGTCGAAATCGAAGAATTCCGCCCATGTCTCGTTGTAGCCGCGGAAATCGTTCATGTTGACGAGAAAAGCGGTCATTTCGACCACGTCCTCGAGGCCCGCGTCCTCGACCGCGAGGATGTCGCGAATATTCTCGATCACGGCGCGCGTCTGGGCGCGAATGTCGAGCTTGGTGTTGCCGAGCGCGTCCGCCTCGGCGCCGACGAGCGAGCCGTCGGGCAGCCGCGAGGAGGTGCCGGACACGTAGAGAAAATCGCCGGCGCGGCGGATATGCGGGAACCGGCCGCGCGGCGGGGCTTTTTCCGGCAATACTCTGGCGTTTTCGCTCATCGGTCGCTCCGTCCGCTGGCCCCTTCCGGGCAGTCTAGCCGCCGCGGGCCCCGCGCGCCACTTCGCCGGGTTGGCGTCGCGCGGCCCCCATGCGAGAAACGCGAGACTTTCACCGGATGTTCCCGCCCATGGCCGCTTCCCGCCCCGTCATCGCTCTCGCCATCGGAGATCCCAATGGCGTCGGCCCGGAAATCGCGGTGCGCGCCGCCGCGGCCCCGCGGGAGTCGGGTCCGCGTCCGGTCCTCGTCGGCGATCTCCGCGTCATCCGTCATTACGCGCGCGAAATCGCGCCCGAAATGTCGTTGCGCCCCTTCGCGCCGGACGCGCCGCCGCGCGCCGGCGCCCTCGATTTCCATCCGGTGGACTCGTTGCCGGACTCCGCCTTCGCGCCGGGCCGGATCGAGCCCGCCGCCGGCCGCGCCACGGTGGCCTATGTCGAGGCGTCGCTGGCGCTCGTTCGCGCCGGCGCCGCGCGCGCCATCGTCGCCTGCCCGCACAATGAAACGGCGGTGAACGCCGCGGGAATCGCCTTTTCCGGCTATCCCGAACTCATCGCGCAATTGTGCGGCCTGCCGGAAGGCCGCGTGTTCCTGATGCTGGTGGGCGGCGGATTGCGGATTGTCCACGCGACGCTGCACGAGCGGCTGGAGAAGGCGCTCGGACGACTGACGCCCGCCCTCGTCGAGGCGGCGGCGCTGGCCGGCGTCGAGGCCCTGCGCGGGCTTGGCCTGACCCGCCAGCGGATCGGCCTCTTCGGGATCAACCCGCACGCGGGAGAAGGCGGCTTGTTCGGCGACGACGACGAGCGCGTCACGGCGCCCGCGGTGCGAAGCCTCGCGGCGCGCGGAATTGACGTCGAGGGCCCGGTCGGCGCCGACACGATGCTCGCCCGGAAGGATTTCGACGCTTTTGTCGCCATGTATCACGACCAGGGCCACATTCCCGTGAAACTCGTGGCGGGACGCGCCGCCTCCGCGCTCTCCATCGGCGCGGGCGTGATTTTCTCGACCGTCGGGCACGGCAGCGCCTTCGACATCGCGGGCCAGGGCAAGGGCGATCCCGAAGGCGTGATGCGCGCGCTGAATCTCGTGGCGGGAGTCGCCGCGGGCTGAGCCCCGCTCCTCAGGGCGCGCCCTCGATCAGCTTTTTCAGCTTCGTCAGTTCGGCGCCCGCGTGATCCATGAAGGCGCGCACCCGCGCGGAATTGCGCATGTCCGCGTGGGTCAGCAGCCACAGGTTTTCACCCACGTCGCTGGTCTTCTGCAGGCTGATTCGCGCGAGGCCGGGAACCCGGTCGCCAATGAAACAGGGGAGAAGGCCAAGCCCGATTCCCGCCGCGACCGCTTCCGCCATGCCGAGCACGGTGTCGACGCGATAGACCAGGCGGCGCGCCCCGATATTGGCGTTGAGCCATTTGCCGGCGGTCAGATGGGCGAGACTGTCGCCGAACCCGACCCACGGAGCGTCGTCTCCGTCGAGCGGACGCCCGGCGTCGATCCAGGTTCGCGCGGCGTAGCGCGCCCAGCCGAACCGCGCGATGCGCCGGCCCACCAGCGTCTCGTCCGGTTCGATGGTCGCGCGGATGGCGACGTCCGCGTCGCGGCGCGCGAGATTGAGCGCGGGATTGCCCACGGCCACGTCGAGGCGAATGTCGGGAAACGCCGCGCGGAACGTCGCGAAAACCGGCGTCAGCAGATGCACCAGCAGCGTGTCGTTGGTGGCGACGCGCAATTCGCCCGCGGGCTTCACGTCCCGACCGGCGATCTTGCGCTCGAAATCGACGATGTCCTGATCCATGCGGCCGGCGAGGCCGATCATCTCCTCGCCCGCCGCCGTCGGCGCGTAGCCGCCGCGCGAACGCTCGAACAGCCGCGTGCCAAGCGCCTCCTCGAGCGCGCCGAGGCGGCGGAACACCGTCGAATGGTTGATCCCGAGGTCGCGCGCGGCCCCCGTCAGCGCGCGCGCGTCGGCGATGGCCTTGACGAGGCGGAAGTCTTCCCAGGCGGTCGTGGCGGGCATGAGAGATAAACCGCAATTTTCATTTGCAATTTCGCAAACTATCGGCCCGGCTCTCTCCGGGCAATGGCGTCACGGGATCGTTATCGCTCCGCTGGCCTGGGCGCCGCGGCGCGGGCCAGCCGGTCGTTGATCGCCTCGCCAAGGCCCGAAGCGGGGATCGGCGCCACGGCGATGCCGGCCACGCCGGTCGCGTCGAGGGCGCGCAGATGGCCGAAAAGATTCGCGGCCGCTTCCGCGAGGTCGCCCGAGGGCGACAGGTCGAGGCTGGCGGCGCCGGCGAACTGGCCGCCGAAATCGAGCCCGGCCTCGTCCTGGCCGGGGGCGCGCGCCTCCATCCGCAGCGCGGCGCGCGGCGCGTAGTGGGAGGCGAGCAGACCGGGCGCGAGGGGCGCCGCGGGATCGCCGGCTTCGGGGGGGTCGGCGAGCGGGCGTCCCAGAACCCGTTCGATCGCCTCCCGCGGGACGCCGCCGGGGCGCAGCAGCATTGGTTCCGGGCCGAGGCAGGACATTATTGTCGATTCGACGCCCACGTCGGCGGGGCCGCCGTCGAGGACGAGATCGATTCGCCCGTCGAGATCGGCGAGAACATGCGCCGCCGTCGTCGGGCTCACCCGGCCCGAACGATTGGCCGAGGGCGCGGCGACCGGCCGGCCCGCGGCTTCGAGCAAAGCGCGCGCGACCGGATGGGACGGCGCGCGCAGGGCGACGCTGGCGAGTCCGGCGCGGGCGAGATCGCACACCGAGCAGGTGGACGCGACCGGAACGACCAGCGTCAGCGGCCCTGGCCAGAAGGCTTTCGCGAGCGCCAGCGCCGCCGTGCTGAAGTTCCCCTCGCGCAGCGCCGCCGCGAGCGACGGCACATGGGCGATCAGCGGATTGAATGAAGGCCGCTGCTTGGCCGCGTAGATGCCGGCCACGGCGGTTCCCGAGGTGGCGTCGGCGCCGAGCCCGTAAACCGTCTCCGTCGGAAAGGCGACGAGCCCGCCGGCGCGCAGAACGGCCGCCGCCTCGGCGATGGAGGCGGCGTCGGCGGGCAGGAGACGCGTATTCGTCTCCTTGCCAATTGCGGCGGGGCGCGAATTCATTTTGACTGGCGGTTCGGAGGATGGTTTATACATAAACTAATTTCCGGGTCCGGGCCTTTTGGGCTCCACGTCATTGTCCGTCAAGAGAAAGCGCATCGGAGCCGCCATGACCTATCGCGCGCCACAGGACGACATCCTCTTCGCCATGACCCACGCCGCGGGCATGGCGCAGGGAATCGCCTCCGGCATTTACGCCGACCTCGCCGACGGCGCCGCAGCCGCGGTGCTGGAAGAGGCGAGCAAACTCGCGGAGGGCGTTCTCGCGCCCATCAACAGGGCCGGCGACGAACACGGCGCGAGCCTGAAGGACGGCGTCGTCACGACCGCGCCCGGCTGGGTCGACGCCTATAAAATCTGGCGCGAGGGGGGCTGGAGCGGCGTCGTGGCGCCGCCGGAATTCGGCGGCATGGGCCTGCCGCACCTGCTCAACACGGCCTGTCTCGAAGTCTGGACCTCCGCAAACATGGCGTTCATGCTCGGACCGATGCTGTCCTTCGGCGCCATCGACGCGCTCGACCGGCACGGCTCCGACCATCTGAAACAAACCTGGCTCGCCAAACTCGTCGCCGGCGAATGGACGGCGACGATGAACCTCACCGAGCCGCAGGCGGGCTCCGACCTCAACGCGCTGCGCTGCAAGGCGGAACGCGCCGGCGACGGAACATACCGGATCTCCGGCAACAAGATTTTCATCACCTACGGCGAGCACGACATGACGGACAACATCGTCCATCTCGTTCTCGCGCGCCTGCCCGACGCGCCGCCGGGCACGCGCGGCATTTCGCTGTTTCTCGTGCCGAAATTCCTGCTCGACGCGGAGGGAAGGCCCGGCGAGCGCAACGACCTGCGCTGCACCGGGCTTGAACACAAGCTGGGCATTCACGCCTCGCCCACCTGTTCGATGTCCTTCGGCGACAATGGCGGCGCCGTTGGCTGGCTGGTTGGCGAGGAAAACCGCGGCCTCGCCTGCATGTTCACGATGATGAACAACGCGCGGCTCGGCGTCGGCGTGCAGGGCGTGGCGCTGGGCGAGCGGGCCTGGCAACTGGCGCTGGCCTGGGCGAACGAACGCAAACAGGGCAAGGCCGCCGGCTTCCGCGGCGAGGGCATGGCGCCCATCGTCCACCACCCGGACGTGCGCCGCAATCTGATGACGATGAAGGCGATGATCCACGCGGCGCGCGCGATCTGCTACATGACCGCCGACGCCATCGATCGTTCGCACCGCTCGCCGGACGAGGCGACGCGCAAGATCGCCTCTGAACGCGCGGGTCTGCTGACTCCCGTCGCCAAGGCCTTCTCCACCGACATCGGCAACGAAGTCGCCTCGCTTGGGGTGCAAGTGCATGGCGGCATGGGCTTCATCGAGGAGACGGGCGCCGCGCAGCACATGCGCGACGCGCGCATCGCCGCGATTTACGAGGGCGCCAACGGCATTCAGGCCATCGATCTCGTCACGCGCAAGCTCGGCCTTTCCGGCGGCGACGCGGTTCGCCGGGAAATCGCGGACATGCGCGCCACCGTCGGGAAACTTCGCGCCATCGACGCGCCGGAATTCGGACGCATGGCGGACCGGCTCGGCGACGCGGTCGAATCCCTCGAACGCGCGACTGTCTGGATGGCCGGAAAGACTGGCTCGTCCATCGACGAGGCGCTGGCGGGCGCGACGCCCTACCTGCGCCTGTTCGGTCTCGCGCGCGGCGGAACGGGACTCGCCGAAATTGCCCTCGCGGCGCATCGCCTTTCGCCCGACGGGACGGACCTGGCGCGGGCGGGGCGCGTCGCGACGGCGCGGTTTTTCGCCGAGAACGTCGCGGTCGGCGCGCCGGGTCTCGAACTGACCGTCACCGGGGGCGCGGACTTTCTCGCGGGCGCGGAGAGCGCGCTGGCGGCGGGCGCATGAGCGCGCACGTCAGGGTTTCCACCGACGGCGGCGTGACGACGATCGCGATCGCGCGGCCCGGGAAAAAGAACGCGCTCACCGGGGCGATGTACGACGCGATGATCGCCGCGCTCGACGCTGCGGAAGCGGACGACGCCATTGGCGCCGTGATTGTCCATGGCGAGGGCGGCGCCTTCACCGCCGGCAACGACATCGCCGATTTTCTCGCGACGACGAAGGACATGACCAATTTCGCCGGGCTGCGCTTCGTGCGGCGAATCGCGCTGTTCGACAAGCCGCTCGTCGCGGCCGTCGATGGCGTCGCCATAGGCGTCGGCGCGACCATGCTGTTTCACTGCGATCTCGTTTACGCGACGCCCGCCGCGCAATTCCGCATGCCCTTCGTCGATCTCGGCCTCGTGCCGGAAGCTGGCGCCTCGCTGTTGGCGCCCCTGCGCGTCGGCATGGCGCGGGCGACGGAGATGTTGATGCTGGCGGAGCCCTTCGACGCCGCGCGCGCCGAGGCGCTGGGCGTCGTCAACGCCGTCGTGCCCGCGGACCTGCTCCTCGGGGTCGCGCGCGAAAAGGCGGGCCGGCTCGCGGCAAAGCCGCGCCAGGCGCTCGCCGCGACGCGCCGGCTGATGCGCGGCGATCGCGCGGACATCCTCGCGCGCATCGACGCGGAAGCGCGCGAATTCGGCGCGCGCATGGTCTCCGACGAGGCGCGCGCGGTGTTTATGGCGTTCATGAGCCGATCAAAAAAATAATCGGGGCCCCCACCGCGGCAAGCGAGGAAACCATGAGCGATCTAACGGGCAAAACCCTCTTCATCACCGGCGCCTCGCGCGGCATCGGCCTCGCCATCGGCCTGCGCGCGGCGCGGGACGGCGCCAATGTCGCCATCGCCGCGAAGACCGCCGAACCCAATCCGAAACTGCCGGGCACGATTTACTCGGCCGCGGAAGAGATCGAGAAAGCCGGCGGCAAGGCGCTGCCCCTGATGGTGGACGTGCGCGAGGAAGCGCAGGTGCGCGGCGCGCTGGAGGAGACCGCGAAAAAATTCGGCGGGATCGACATCGTGGTCAACAACGCCAGCGCCATTTCGCTGACGGATTCGCAGGCGACCGACATGAAGCGCTTCGACCTGATGCACCAGATCAACGCGCGCGGAACCTTCATGACTTCGAAATTCGCCGTGCCGTGTCTCGAAAAATCCGCCAACCCGCACATTCTCATGCTGTCGCCGCCGCTCGACATGAAGGAGAAATGGTTCGCGGCGCACACGGCCTATTCCATGGCGAAATTCGGCATGAGCCTCGTCGTGCTCGGCCTCGCCGGCGAGCTGCGCCGCAAGGGAATCGCCGTCAACGCGCTGTGGCCGCGCACGACCATCGCGACCTCCGCCATCAGGAACCTGCTCGGCGGCGACGCGATCATGCGCGCCTCGCGGACGCCGGAGATTCTCGCCGACGCCGCGCACATGATTTTTTGCACGGAGGCGAAAACGCTGACCGGACAATTCCTGATCGACGACACGTTCATGTTCGAAAACGGCGTGCGGGATTTCGACCGCTACAGGGTCGATCCGTCGGTCTCGCTCGCGCCGGACTTCTTCGTGCCCGACGAGTCGAGGCCGCCGGTCGGTCTCGCTAAAATCGCGGCCGGGAGTGGAAATCTTCCACGTCCCTGATCGCCTGAATGCGCACGGCGAGCAGACGGTCGGCGCGGCGCTGGGCGTTTTCCTCGGCCATGCTGGAGCCGTGGTCGATCAGGTTGGAGGCCCTGAGCAGGATTTCCCGCATGGCGGCGCCGGTCTTCTCGCACTGGGCGATCAGCGCCTCGCGGTGGCTTTCGCCCTTCTTGAGGCACAGGCGAATCACCGCCACGGAACCCGTCGCGATCCGGTCGAGCTCCTTTATGACTTCCTCGAATTCCTTGCGGATTTTCGCGTTGAGATTGGAATAGGCGTCGAGCGCCGAATGGCTGCCGGGAAGCGTCGAGGCCGCGAAATATTCCTGATAGCTGCGCGGCCG
>CAISEY010000252.1 GCA_903884435.1 uncultured Hyphomicrobiales bacterium
CGGACGGCGTTCTGCGTTTCGCCTCGCAAGTGCGCGCCCTGCTGGCGGGCGGGGCGGTGTCGCGGGAGCAGGATTCCGCGGCGCTGGCGGGGTTCTACCTCTGGGGCGCGATTCCCGAACCCTTCACGATCTGCCGCGGGATCTCGGCGCTGCCGGCGGGATGCTCGATGATCGTGAACCGCGACGGTCCGCGCGCGCCCGTTCGCTATCACAAGATCGCGCAAGTCTATTGCGACGCCGAGACACGGACGCGCCCCGCAGACGCCGCCGCGACGATCCGCGCCGCCCTGCTCGACAGCGTCAGGCATCATCTGGTCGCCGACGTTCCCGTTGGCGCGTTTCTCTCTGCGGGCATTGATTCGGGAGCGCTCGTCGGCCTCATGCGCGACGCCGGCAAGGACGACATCCAGACGGTGACGCTCTCCTTCGAGGAGTTTCAGGGGCGTCACGACGACGAAGGACCGCTCGCCGCCGTCGTGGCGCGCTCCTATGGCGCGCGTCACACCAATCGCGTTGTCACCCGCGCCGAGTTTCTCGAGGACTTGCCGCGCATTCTCGAGGCGATGGACCAGCCCAGCATCGACGGCATCAATACCTATTTCGTGTCCAAGGCGGCCCGTGAACTGGGACTGAAGGTCGTGGTCAGCGGCGTCGGCGGCGACGAGCTGTTTGGCGGCTATCCAGCTTTCACGGATATTCCCCGCTGGGTCCGCTGGCTGTCGCCATTGGCGCGGGCTTCCTTCCTCGGGCGGGCCTTTCGCCGCCTTGGAACGGCCGTTGGCGCCGACAGGATCGGGCTCAATCCCAAGGGTCTGGCGCTCGCGGAATACGGCGGAGATTTCGCCGGGGCCTATTTTGTCCGGCGCGGTCTGTACATGCCGTGGGAGCTGGGGCGGATCATGGACCCCGAACTGGCGCGCGAGGGCCTTGAACGTCTGGATCTGATCGGCGGCGTCGAGGCGGAATTGTCGCCGCGGCCGGCGAGCGATTTCGCGAAAATCGCGACGCTCGAATCCTCGCTCTACATGCGCAACCAGCTTCTGCGCGACGCGGACTGGGCGAGCATGGCGCATTCGCTGGAATTGCGCACGCCGCTCGTCGATTCGACCTTGCTCGCCTGCGTGGCCGGGCTCGGGCGTCCCGACACCGCCGGGGGAGCCAAGGGATGGCTCGCCGCGGCGCCCTCGAAGCCGCTGCCGGACGAGGTGACGAAACGCGAGAAAACCGGATTCGGCGTGCCAACCGGCCGCTGGATTCAGGAACTCATCGCCCGCACGGGCGACTCCACTTCCTCGCAATCGCGCGACTGGGCGAGATACGTCCACGCGCGATGGGCGGGCCTTTGAACGGCTGGATTTGACATGGCTCGCGCCGCCTCGCGATCGCGGATTTTGATGCTCGTCACCGACGCCCATGGCGGCTTTGGCGGCATCGCCCAGTACAATCGCGACGTGATCGAGGCGATGTCGGGCTTTGATTTCGTCGAGGAAATCGAGGTCTTGCCGCTCGCGGTCGCCGATCCCGCGTTCACGGCGCCCCGAAAGGCGCGCTACGCCACGCGCCGGCCGGGCGGGCGCCTCGCTTTTCTCGCGAGGAGCGCGCTGCGCGCCGTCTCGCCCGCGCGGATCGATCTTGTCTGGTGCGCGCATGTCAATCTCATGCCCGTCGCGGCGATGATCGCGAAGATCCGCCGCGCGCCGCTGGTGCTGGCGATCTATGGCATCGACGCCTGGACGCCGCCTGCCTCCCGCGCGACCATGGCCGCGCTCGCGCGCGCCGACGCGATCGCCTCGATCAGCCAGCTCACGCTGGATCGATTCCTGAACTGGTCTCCCGCGCCCGGCGCGGCGACATTCGTGCTGCCGAACGCCATCCACGCGGAACACTACGCTGTCGGCGAAAAAAATCCGGCGCTGGTCGAAAAGTTCGGGCTCGCGGGCCGCGCGGTCGTGATGACCTTCGGACGCATCTCCGCGAGCGAACGCTACAAGGGCTTCGACGAAATCATCGATTTGCTGCCGCGGCTGCGCGAGGCGCGGCCCGATCTCGTTTACATGGTCGCCGGCGACGGCGACGACAGGCCAAGGCTCGAGGCGAAGGCTCGCGAAATCGGCGTCGCGGACATGACGGTCTTCACCGGCCGCGTTCCCGAGGACTCGAAGGCCGACTATTATCGTCTCGCTGATTGCTACGCCATGCCAAGCCACGGCGAGGGGTTCGGCTTTGTCGTGCTGGAGGCGCTGGCCTGTGGCGTCCCCGTTGTCGCCAGCACGCTCGACGGCACGCGCGAGGCGGTGAGGGGCGGCGAACTTGGCGCGGTCGTCGATCCCGCCGACGCGGACGCGCTCGCGAACGCCATTCTGCGATCCTTGCGACAGCCAAAGGCCATCCCGCCGGGCCTCGCCTATTTTTCGATGGCGAATTTCGCGGGGCGGCTTGAACGGGTGATTTTATCAGTCGGAAAAAACCGGGGCGGCGGCCTTCAATGAGCAGCCTTGCTCGTTCGCTGTTTCCAGCGGCTCGGGCGCCTCGACGCGAGACCGGGGCGGAACGCGCGGACGCGAATTTGCCGGCCTCGCCGATCCCCCGGATCGGGCAACGAATAGCAGGAGCTCCGTCATGAGCGACATTTTTGTTTCCAGCGGCCTTCCGGTTGACCGGAACAAGATCGCGAAAAGCCTGAGCTGGACGCCACGGACGAAAAGCTGGACCGGCGAGATCGGCGATCTGTCCTGGGTTGTCACCCGCGTGGACGACCCGGCGTTGTGGGCTCCGGCCCGCGACCCCGAGTCCGGCGTATGCGTGATCCTGGGCGGACGCATCGCTCCCGAGGAGGCCGGGTGGAAGGCCGCGGAAGGCTTGCCCTACGAAGGCGGTCTCGCCTGCCGTCTCGTGCTCGACCATTGGCTGCGCGGCGGCGCGCGCGCCGTGGAGAGCCTGAACGGCGGCGCCCAGATGATCGTCATCGACGAGAAAAAGCGGGAGCTTCACTGCAGGACCGACAGGATGGGTTTCTATCCCGCCTTTACATGGGACGCCGGAGGTTTTCTTCTGTGCTCGCATCCCGACGTCGCGGCGGCGGCGCTGGAAGACGCGGGGCGGCCCTGCGACTTCGATCCCGTGACCATGGCCGAGTTCCTGCGGACCGGCACGGCGACGCATCCGCATACCTACTGGCATGGAATCCGGCAGCTCGACGCCGGCACCCGCCACAGGTTCGAATTCGGTTCGCCGGCGGGGCTCCGGGAGAGTTCCGTTTACTGGCGTCCGGCGAATGTCGAAGGCGCCTGGCTCGCCAATCGCGGTGAAATCGTTGAACGGCTCGCCGGCGCGCTCCTGTCCTCGGTCCGCCGGCGCACGTTGCCGCGCCTCGGCAAGGTCGCGCTCCTTCTCAGCGCGGGCGCCGATTCAAGAACCGCGCTGTTCGGGGCCAACGAGCCGTCCGCGGTGAATTGCTTCACGTTCTATGACGAAGTGAACACCGAATTCACGAACGCGAAAAAGCTGGCGGGGATCGCGGGCGCCCCCCACGAGGGCTACCAGCGCGGCAAGGACTACTATTTCGAGCACGCTCCCGAAGCCGTCCGGATCACGGGCGGCATGTGGTCGATGGATTCCGCGCATTACTCGGGACTTTTGCCGCGGTTGTCCGGCGCGAATTTCGGCGTTGTCCTGACGGGTTGCTACGCGGATTATCTGTTCAAGGGGCTGGCCTACAACCGGCGACGCCGGTCCGTTCATGGCAAGACGTTTCCGCTTTACACGCTGTGCGATGTTCAGCACCAATTCTATCAGCCGTTCGCGTCGCTTTCGGACGAATGGACGGGACGCGTCACGGAGCGTCTGGACAGGCGTTTCGCCGGCCTCGCCGGAGGATCGGACAGGACCGCGGCGGCGGCGGAGTTTCTCCGGCTTTCCCCCATCGTCCGGGAGGCGGACGCGGCGGGGCGTCTTCTGTTGCGCCACACGGCGGCGTTCGATCCGTTCACGTCGGACAACGACGTGCTGGAGATCGCCGGCGCCATGCATCCATCGCAAAAGCTCAATGGCGTGCCGTTTGGCATGGCCGTCGAGAGAGTCACGGGCCCGCGCGCGAAGGAGGTTCTCAACAACAATTACGGCGCGCCCGTCGGCGCTTCGGAATTGACCCGGGTGACGTCCTTTCTGCTCTCGAGCCTCAAGCGGAAGATCTCCGGCCAGGGAGGCGGCCAGCCGTTCGAGCGCGATCCGAATTCCGTCGCCACCGCGGGTTCGTGGCCCTATTTTCCACGCGTGATCAAATTCAGCCAGCGCCTCCGGGACTGGCGCTCGGCCTTGCCGGGGGCGCAGGAAGACTTCCTGTTCGGCGTTCTGGGAGAGGATCGCCGTCGCTGGTCGATCGAGGAATGGGCGGACCGGGACCACAGTTTGTTCATGCGGCTCTACACCGCCTCGCTCTGGTTGTCGCAAAATCCGGGCGCGCTCGGTCGCGTCCGCGCCGTCCGGGCTTGATCGCTTGTTTTTCCGGGCGAAACAGACCGGCCGGATTCGGCTCCCGCGCGTTTCCAACCCGGGCCCGATCGGGTAATCAGCGGCGCGGGCGCTCCTGGCGTCCGGGGCTCCGGCCGGCCACGAGACGCTGGCCATGTGAAGGCAGACTGGATTCGACGATGTCCCTTTATCTGGTCCCCGCCGGCATCAACGAGGATCGCCTTCGCTCCGTCGCGCGGGAACTCGTCCGGACGGACAACGCCACGCAAATGCGTTCCGGCCCCGGCGGCTTTCTGTGGGTTGGAGAGCAACCGGAACGATTTGGTCCCGCCTTCGATCCGGCGACCGGCGTTCGCGTCGTCATTTCCGGGCGCCTGTCATGGCCGCTCGCCGAGTGGACCCGCGCGGAACGGCTTCCCTACGAGGGCGGCGCCGCGTGCAAGCTGATCCTCGAACGTTACCTGGAGCGCGGGCCGGACGCCGTGGCACCCTACAATGGCGCCGCGATCATCGTGATCCAGGATCCGCGTTCCGGGAAGACGCACCTCTGGACCGACCAGTTCGGCTATCATCCCTGTTTTCTCTATCGTGGCGACAGCGCCGCGGATTGCATTGTCACCACCTTCCCCGACGCGCTTCTGGCCGATCCCGCGGCGCCCGTGACATACGATCTCGTCTCGATGGCGGAGTTTATCCGCGCCTGGCGCACGACGCCGCCGCACACCTATTTTTCGGAGGTGAAATACGCGGGAGCGGGCGTCCACCTCACGATCGACGTAAGCACTGGCGGGATCGAATCTACAACCTACTGGACGCCATTCACGGGTGATTTTTATCCCTCGATTCACGTTGCGGCCGAAGCCTTGGCAGATGCGGTTAGGACCGCCATCGCGGAGCGCACGGCGATCGCGGAGCGACCGGTTTTCTTCCTGAGCGGCGGGGCGGATTCGCGAGTCATGCTGTTCAGCGCGGCGGACCGCTCGCGCGTCACGGGCGTCAATATCTACGAACACGCCGCCGCCGAAACCAGAATCGCGTCCGCCCTGTGCGACGTGGCCGGGTGCGGGTTCCGCGCCTTGCAGCGGGACAATGATTATTACCCGCGCAATCTCGAGGACATCGTGCGCTGGTCGGGGGGGATGTGGTCCGCCGCGGATTCGCATTACCCGGGCCTCGCGGACCAGATCGCGGATTTGCGTCCCGACCTCGTGATGACCGCCTGTTCCGCGGACTGGCTTTTCAAGGGATACGGCCTCGAAAAGGATGACGTGAAACTCCTCGGCAGGTCCTTGCCGTTCAGCCGCTATCTCGATGACCGAATCGCGGCTTTCCTGCCGATCGTTCCCCATCCCGCGCCGCCGGACCTCGCGGAGCAAATCCACGGGCGAATGGCGCGATGGTTCGAGGGCTGCGCGGACAAGTTCGCCTCGCCGAGGGACCGGCTCGTTGTCGAGGATCGCCGCGTTCGTCCGGCCTGTTACGCCGAGTCCGTGTCCGGCCAGATCATGTACCGCAGGTTTCCCTACGACACGTTTTTCGCGGATTCCCGCGTGGCCGAATGTTACAGCCGCATTCATCCGGACTGGAAACTCAACCGGGAGGTCTGGGGCAAGGCGGCGGCGAAAATCTGCGCGGAGGCCGGCAAGATCATCGACGCCAACTATGGCTGGAGACTCGACGCCGGTCCCGCCGAAAAAGCCGTCAAGTTCGCGATCGGCTGGTTTGGCCGGCGGCTCCGGAAAGTCGTTCCGACCGCGCCGCTGCCCGCCGACAGGCCGCCGCCCATGGGTTCGTGGCCCGACCTTGGCTGGTACGCGGTTCACAGCGCGACGTTGCGGAAACTCTGGGACTCCGTCACGCGGGAGGAACGCGAGCGCATGAGTATCGTCGCCGGACTCGATCCGTGGTCGCGCCCGCTCGGGGACTGGCGCGCGGACGGGCACGGACTGTTCCGGGTGCTGACGCTGCTGTCGCACTGGCGGGAGTGTGAGCGCCGCGGGCGGGCGGCCCCGGCGGAGCCCCTCGCCGGCGATCAGCCCGCCAGTTTCCTGGTCCGGGCATGAGCGAGTCGCGCGGTCTGGGCGGTTCCGCGCGCGCCGCGATGTTGTGGGGCGGGGGGTTTACCTTCCTGTGTGACATCGCGCAGTTTTTCGTCATGCTCCTCATGGTGCGTCTGCTGGCCCCGTCGGATTACGGAACCATGGCGCTGGCGCAATCGATCTTGGGGCTCCTGTCGGTCGTATCCTTCGCGACCTTTTCGATGCACGCCCTTCAGGTCAGGGATCCCTCCCGGATCGACTGGCAGGCCCATTTCACCGCGGCCGCGGCGATGAACGCCTTCGTCTTCGCGCTTACCCTCGTTGTCGCGGCGGGATTGTCGTTCTCGGGCTTGTATCACGAGGCCGCGCTGCCGCTGGCGGCGCTGGGCCTCGTCTTCATCGTCGAGGTGCCCGGCACGTTGCGTCACCGGATGCTGGAATCGGCGCATGACTGGAAACGCTACCGGGTGCTCCTGATCATCGGCACGCTGGCCGCGCTGGGCGCGGGCGCCGTCGTGGCGCTGCTCGGCGGCGGCGTCTGGGCGCTCGTCCTGCAGGTGCCGATGCTCGCCTTGCCAGGCGCGATCGATCTGTTCCTGAACGCGCGATTTCGCCCGGACTGGTCCTGGAGCCGGGAGCGATACGACGAAACCCTGCGCTTCGGCGTCGCGCGCA
>CAISEY010000253.1 GCA_903884435.1 uncultured Hyphomicrobiales bacterium
CGCCGGCCCGCGCGGCCCAGCGCGTCGCCGAAAAACCGCGCTTCGTCGAGCCGCCGCGCCCGGTCCAGCCCGCGCCGCCCCCTCCCGCCCCCGTCGCCAGTGTTCCGGCGGCGGAACCCGCGGTCGCGCGGCCGCGGGCGCCGCAGCCGCAACCGCCGCGTCCGGCGCCCGCGCCGCTGTCGGCTCCGCGCGATCGCGGCGCCGGCTGGCTGACCGACCTGCTGGCGCGCGCCTCGCGCGACGAGGAAAAGCCGCCGGCGCCCGCGCCCGCGAAAGCGCCGCCCCAGTCGCTCGACGCGATCTCGCTCGACATTTCGCGCATGGTCGATCACGACGCCGCGGCCGAAGGCTGGGAGCGCTATTATCGCGGCGAACGCAACGCCTTCACGCGGCGGATGTACACCGTCCAGGGTCAGCAAACCTTCGAGGAAATCCGCCGCCGCTACGGCGCCGACGCGGAGTTCCACGACACGGTGGAGCGCTACACGCAGGAGTTCGAGCGCATCCTCACCGAGGTGGCGCGCGACGACCGCGACGGCTCGCGCGTCCGGGCCACCCTGAACTCCGACACCGGCAAGGTCTACACGATGCTGGCGCACGCCTCCGGCCGGTTCGAATAGGCCGGCGCGGCGCTCAGAGGCGCGACGCCGTCCACGCGACGATCT
This sequence comes from uncultured Hyphomicrobiales bacterium, assembly GCA_903884435.1. Taxonomy (GTDB): domain Bacteria; phylum Pseudomonadota; class Alphaproteobacteria; order Rhizobiales; family Beijerinckiaceae; genus Terripilifer. Next base: position 666 of record CAISEY010000253.1, read on the forward strand.
GGCGCAGGGCCTCGCCCAGCGCCAGATCGAGAGCGGCGGCGGCTTCCGCGCCGCCGTTGGCCGATCCCGGCGCGCGCGTGGAAAAGATTTGCGCGGCGACGACGCGCCCGCTGCCTTCCGCGACGAGTTTCACCGAAATTTCGACGATCGCCTCGCCCCCGGCCACGTCGATCTCGAAGCGGCGGATTTCCGACGCCAGCGAATAATCGGCCTGGATTTTCGCCTCGGGCCGTCCAACGGAGCGCGAAAGTTTCGCGTTCTCGAAGCTTTGCACCATCCGCGTCTGCAACAGTCGCGGCAGGCGCTCGACCCATTGCGCGCCTTTCAGCGTGGCGAGCGTGTCCGGCGTCGGCCGCACCACGATCCTGTCGGAATCCGTCGGCGACGTCGCCAGCGGTTCGGCGACGACGATCTGCCGACGCGCGGCGCGCGGCGCTCCCGGCACAGACGACGCGGAAAGATCGAAGCTCTCCGGGGCGGACGACGAACCGCAGGCCGCCAGAGACAGGGCAAGGAGCAGTCCGGGAACAAATCCACCGACGCGCGCCGCGAACCTCGATCCCATCGGGCGGCGTTGGCCCGACCTCACCTCGTTCACGATGCACTCCGAAATGACGCCGCGCCCGACGTCCGGCGCGGGCGGGCCATGACCGTCGAACGCATAGGAACAACAGGAAGCGCCCGAACGCAAGCGCGGTCAACACGCGCAGGCGCGGCGCGCGCGACCGACGCGAAGGTCAACGATTCCCTTGCAATAGTCATGCGCTCGGGTATCATGATTAAGTCTCGACGTTTCAAGTGTTTTGATAGGTTGCGCTCGCGATGGTCGCGGGCTGTGGCCCCTTCGGGGCGTCCCTGAATGCTTTCCTCCGTGCAGCGGGTTGGGTACGTACAAAGAGTTGATCCCGTCCTCAAACTCGTGCTCGTCATGCTCGCGATCATCGCGGGCGCCTACGCCTCGCTCTCCATGAAATCCATTTTCACGGGCGTCCCGGAAATGGCGGCTTTCGGCGTCGGAACCGCGTTCCTGGCGGCGGGCGCTTTCGTGGCGCGCAGGGTGCTTCGCCGAACCGACGAATCCAACCCGTGGCGGCGTGGCCTCGTGATCTGCCGCACCCTGCCCGTCTCCTACCGCTGCCTCGGCGCGGCCGGCGTTCTGGGCGCCTTCCTCTTCTATGATCGCTTCATGGACGGAGACGCGAAGAACTATCATCTCTTCACCTTCGTCGCGCCGATCATGATCAGCACCCTGCTGTTCGATTTCAAACCCGGCCTTTTCGCGGTCGCGACCAGCGCCTTCGCGGTGAACCTGTTCTTGATTCCGCCGGTCGGCCGTTTCGGATTCGGCACGGTGCGGGACGTGTTCAATTTCGCGCTGTTTGTCTTTTGCGCGACCCTCCTCGCCATCGCGATCCAGCGCGTCGTCGACTGGCGCGTCGCCGCGCGTGACGAACCGCGCCGCGAACCTGGCAAGGACGCCGGAAAAGACATCGACTTCTACCAGATGTTTGGCGTGCGCCGCGGCGGCGAACCTCGCTAGCCCCCTCCCCGCGAGCCTCGACTCCCGGCTCCCCTCCCGTTATCACCCGGCGACCCCGGGCGATGGAACGCTGGAAACGCCGCGCATGTCCGCCGAACCGACATTCGAAGTCCGAACCGTCGAAGGCGCGCTCCATGTCGCTCTCGGCGGAGCGTGGAAACTCGGCGAACCCGCGATCGAACGCCACGCGGCCGACCTCGCGAGCAAAACGGCCGGCGCGACGCGCGTTGTTCTCGATCTCGCGGACGTCCGGGCCATGGACACGGCCGGCGCCTGGCTGATCGACCGGTGCCGCGCCGGAATTGTCGCGAGGGGCGGCGACGCATCGTACCGCCGCGCGCGACAGGAGCACGCCATCTTGCTGAAGGAGGCGGCATGGCGAACCTTCGAGGCGCCGGCGCGCGTCCGCGGCTCCGCCGTCATCAACGTCCTCGCCGACATCGGCGAGGGCGTGTCCGGGGCCTTGCGCGATCTCGCCTCGGGAATCGGCTTCCTCGGGGAGGTTGTCGCGGCGGTGGTCCGCCTTCTGTTCCATCCCCTGCGGTTCCGCTTCACGTCGTTTGTCTATCACGTCGAGAGTTTTGGCTTCCGTTCCCTGCCGATCATCGCGCTGATCAACTTTCTCGTTGGCTGCATCGTCGCCCAGCAGGGTCTCTTCCAGTTGAAAAGGTTCGGCGCGTCGACGTTCGCGGTCGATCTCATCGGCATTCTCGTGCTGCGCGAACTCGCGGTGCTCCTCACGTCGATCATGGTCGCGGGCCGCTCCGGCTCGGCGATCACGGCGGAACTCGGCTCCATGAAGATGCGCGAGGAAATCGACGCCTTGCGCGTCATGGGCCTCGACCCCATCGAGGTGCTCGTCGTGCCGCGGTTGCTGGCGCTTCTCGTGGCGCTGCCGCTGCTGACTTTTCTGTCCGACATGGCCGCCATTTTCGGCGGCCTGATCGTCACCTGGATCTATGGCGGCATTGGCCCGGAAATCTTCATGTCGCGCCTCAAGGACGCCATCGCCCTCAACACGTTCCTCGTCGGGCTGATCAAGGCGCCCTTCATGGCGCTTGTCATCGCCGTCGTCTCGACGCTCGAGGGCCTCGCGGTCGAGGGCTCGGCGGAATCACTCGGCAGACAGGTCACTGCGTCCGTCGTGAAATCGATTTTCATGGTCATCATCGTCGATGGATTGTTCGCCATGTTTTTCGCCGCGATCGATTATTGAGGCGGCGCGCGATGGACACGACCGCGGACAAGCAGGGAACACCGGCCGTCGCCATCGGCGTGCGCGGCCTCGACGTGGGCTTCGGCGACCGGCTCATCCTGCAAAACCTCGACCTCGACGTGTACCGCGGCGAGGTGCTCGGCTTCGTCGGCGGCTCGGGCACGGGCAAGTCGGTCCTGACCCGCGCGATCCTCGGCCTCGTGCCGAGGCGCGCCGGCCGGATCGAGGTTTTCGGACGCGATCTCGACGGTCTTGGAAAGGACGAACGCCGCGCCCTGGAACAACGCTGGGGGGTGCTGTTCCAGCATGGCGCGCTGTTCTCGGGCCTCACCGTGCGCCAGAACGTGCAGGTGCCCATGCGCGAATATCTGCGGATTTCGCAGCATCTGATGGACGAACTGGCCCTGCTGAAAATCCGCATGGTGGGGCTCGACCCTGACGCCGCCGACAAATATCCCTCCGAGCTCTCGGGCGGCATGATCAAGCGCGCGGCCCTCGCGCGCGCGTTGTCGCTCGACCCCGACATTCTCTTTCTCGACGAGCCCACCTCCGGCCTCGACCCGATCGGCGCGGCGGAATTCGACGAACTCATCGGCACCTTGCAAAAAACGCTGGGCCTCACCGTCTTCATGGTGACGCACGATCTCGACAGCCTCTATTCCATTTGCGACCGCGTCGCCGCCCTCGCCGAGAAAAGGGTGATCGCGGCGGGCCCGATCGAGGAGCTTCTGGCGTCGGACCACCCCTGGCTGCGCGCCTATTTCCACGGCAAGCGGGCGCGCCAGCTCGACCCCGCGCGGATTCAGGCGGGATGATCGCGGGCATGTGTGGGTAAGCCACGTCATTTGGGGCGCCCGCGCTCCCCGGGCACCGCCGGCTCTTGAAACCGCCCCAATGAGGCGGCTAACTGAACACTGGCGAGGAGCTGGAACGGACATGGAGACGCGGGCCCACTACACGCTGATCGGCGCCTTCACGCTGACGGTCATCGCGGCCGCGTTCAGTTTCGTTTTCTGGTTTTCGGGAAGCGACAAGGGCGCGGCGCGCAAGACCTATCTGCTCGTGTTCAGCAGTTCCGTCTCCGGCCTGTCGCGCGGCGCCTGGGTGCTCTTCAACGGCCTGCGCGTCGGCGACGTGACCCGCATCGATCTCGCCGACGATCCCGGCAAGGTCATCGCCACCATCGAGATCGACCAGCGCACGCCCGTCAAGACCGACACCAAGGCACGGCTCGAATATCAGGGACTGACCGGCGTCGCCTCCGTCGCGCTGACGGGCGGCTCGCCCGGCGCGGCGCCCGTCGAAAGGGGAAGCGATGGCGCTCTGCCCACGATCTACGCCGAGAGGTCCGAGTTCCAGAACATCGTCGAGACCCTGCAAAATCTCTCGGGAAAGGTCGAGAACATCCTCAACCGCGCCGACACGCTGCTGAACGAAAACTCCGCCTCGATCACCGCGACCATCCGCAACGTCGAGAAAATATCCGGCGGCCTCGCCGACGGCGCCGGCGGCGTGAAGGATCTCGTCAACAACTTCACCGAAATCGCCCAGAGCCTGAAGCCCTTCATCGCGACCCTCGAAAAGAACAGCGACAACATCGACTCGGCCCTGCGCGACGCGCGCGATCTCGCCGCGCGCCTGTCGGCCGCTTCGGCGAAGGTCGACGCGTTCCTCACGAGCGCGCAGAACCTGATCGGCGGCGACGGCAAGCGCGGAATGACCGACGACATCTCCGACGCCGCGAAATCCATCCGCAAGCTCGCCGACAATCTCGACGTGCGCACGAAGGAGATGACCGCCGGCGTCAATCGCGTCACCGGCCCGGCGCTGCGACAATACGAAGCGCTCGCCGGCGACGCGCGCCGCGCGCTCGACGAGGTCAATCGCGCCGTGCGTTCCATCGAGAAAAATCCGCAACAATTGATCTTCGGCGCGAAGCCGCAAGTGCCCGAATACGGCGGGCGATGACCCGCGTTTGTTGAATTTGATTCAGATCAAGGAGCCGGTCCGCGGTCGCGATAAAAAGTTTTCAGCGTTTCCGAAAGGAACGTTGCGGCTCGTAAACTCCCTCCCTCGGGTCGCGTCCTTTCAAGCCCCGTTCGCTCGCGCGACCGGGGCTTTTTTTGTTTCGGGCGATGTCCGTTGAGACATGTCAGCGACGCTGGCGTCCAATGCTGAAACATTGATCGCGAACTCGCCCGATCCGTGAACGATCGACGGCTTCGTTTCGCTCACATTCTCATGGATGGAAAACGAACATGAAACTTCCAACTCTCTGGTCGCATCATGACGTCGCCGATCCCTTCCGCTCCATGCGGCGCGAAATGGAAGATCTCTTTTCGGACTTCGCCCGCCGCTGGCCATCCATCGACTTCGGCATGCAACCGCCCGCGGTCGACGTCGCCGAAACAAAGGAGACCTACGAAGTCACCGCGGAAATTCCGGGCGTCGATCAGGCGGACATCAAGCTGTCCATCGACGGCAATCGCCTGGTCATCGCGGGCGAGAAAAAGAAAGAGAGCGAACAGAAGGACAAGGACTGGCGCATGGTCGAACGCAGCTACGGCTCGTTCCAGCGCGTCGTGGCCCTGCCCTTCGACCTCCGCGAGGACGCGGTATCCGCCTGGTTCGACAAGGGCGTGCTGCATCTCACCGTCAGGAAGCCGCCCGCCGCCGTGGCGCAACAAAAGAAGATCGAAATCAGGACCGGCGCTCCGGCCGCGCAAAAACCCGCGTGAGGCGCGAGGTCCGCGGTCGCGGACCTATTCCATCACCGCCGCGCGAAGTATGCACACCATCGTCGCGCGCGCGGGTTTCGAGGATTTGTTGCGGATGACGTGCGGCCGGTCGCACCTGTAGCGCAACGTGTCGCCCGGCGCGCCGGTCTCGACGGCGCCGGCGATCTCGACTTCGAGTTCGCCCTCGAGAACCGACAGACATTCAACCGAGCCAGGCTGGTGCGGATCGGAGGCGAGGACCCCGCCCGGATCCGCCTCGAAATCATACCATTGCAGCCACTCGACGGTTTTGATCCAGCCAATGATGGCGAGCCGGCACTTGCCGTCGTCCGAGAGCAGAATGGGCGTCGCCCCGCGCGAGGATTTTTCGATGAAGGCCCCGTCGGTCGATCCCTGCAAGACGCGCTCGATGGACACGTCGAGCGCCTGTGACAGCCGCCAGATCGTCGCCAGCGTCGGATTGGTCTCGTTACGCTCGATCTGGCTGATGATCGACTTAGCCACGCCCGATTGCTCGGACAATTCCGACAGCGACATGTTCTGCGCCTTGCGCAACTTCTGGACCGCGCGGCCAAGCTGACCGGAGAGCGCCTGCGCTCCCGCCTCCAGAACCTTGACCCTGTCCTTGCCCTCGATGCCCATCAATCCGCCCACCAAGCCATGTTTGGCATAGTAACCGAATTTGTTTGGAATAAAGAACGAATTTCACGGCCGTCAACGGCTTTTGGGACCGCGCCCATCGCCGGAGAACGATCCCCGCGCCCGCCGGCGCTCGCCGACGATCAGCATCACCCCGGCCGCCGCGACGACGCCGCCCCCGGCGAGCATGTACGGGGATGGAATTTCCCCGAGGAACGTGATCCCGAGCACGACGACCCAGATCATCGAGACATACTCGAAACTCGCGATGATCGAGGCGTCGGCGTAAACATAGGCCCTGGTCATCAGGATTTGCCCGAGGCCGCCGCAGAGCCCGGCGGCGAACATGAGCGCGAAATCCCATGGCCCCGGCGTGATCCATGCCTGCGCGCGCATGAGGCCGGCGAGCGGCGCCGAAGCGGGCCACAGCGATCCCGCGGCCATGAAGGCGACGCCCGCGAGCGACGCCACGGATTGAAAATAGAAGACGATGGCGCCCGTGTGCTCGCTTTTCGCGAGGCGGCGCGTCTGGATCATCGCGACCGCGATGAAAAGAGCGCCCAGCAGGCCCGTGAACACCCCGATGGCTCCGCGCGACGACGCGGATTGCCCGACGCCCAGATGTTCCGCGAGCATGATCAGCACGCCGCAGAAGCCGAGCGAAACGACGCCGGCCCGCAGCACGCCGATCCGCTCGCCGAGCAGCACGCCGGAGAGGATCACGATCATCAGCGGTCCCGTGTAGAGCACCGCCGTCGAATCCGCGAGCGGCAGGAAATTATAGGTGGCGAACATCAGGAACATGCTGCACGCGCCCGCCAGCGACCGCACGAGATGTCCCGACAGCCATCCGGTGCGAAGCGCGCGCGGAAACTCGCCGCGCAGCCAGAGCCAGCCGAACAGCACGAACAACGCCGGCGCCGAACGGAACAGAACGAGTTCCCCCACCGGGAAATTCGTGTGCGCCTTCATGATCGCCATCATGAACGAGAAGGCGAGCGTCGAGGCGATCTTGAGCGCGACGCCTGTCAGCATCGCCTAGAACGCGCCCGGGAACGCGCCGCCGTCGATGGTCAGGTTCTGTCCGGTGATGTAGCCGGCGTGGACGCTGGCGAGAAACGCGCAAAGAGCGCCGAACTCGTCGGGATCGCCCAGCCGTCCCGCCGGGATCGTGCGGATTCGCTCCGCCTGGACTTGCTCGACGGAAATCTCGCGCTGCGCCGCGGCCTGCGCGGCGATGTATTTCAGCCGGTCCGTCAGGAAGGCGCCGGGGAGGATGTTGTTGATGGTGACATTGTTCGCCGCGACCTGCCGCGCGACGCCGGCGACGAAGGCCGTCAGCCCCGCCCGCGCGCCGGAGGACAGATCGAGATTGGGCAGGGGCATTTTCACCGAGCCCGAGGTGATGTTGACGATGCGCCCGAACTTGCGCGCGACCATCCCGTCGATCACCGCCTGGATGAGTTCGATGGGCGTCAGCATGTTGCCCTCGACGCCCTTCACCATGTCCGCGTGCGAAAGCTGGCGGAAATCCCTGGCGGGCGGCCCGCCGTTGTTGTTGACGAGAATGTCCGGCGCGGGACAGGCCGCGAGCAGCGCCGCACGCCCCTCCGGCGTTCCCACGTCGGCGGGGACCGCCGTGACGCGCGCGCCCGTCATCGACGCGATCTCGCGCGCGGCGGCTTGCGTCCCATCGGGATCGCGCCCGTTGACGACCACGTCGCAGCCCGCCCGCGCCAGCGCCAGCGCGCAAGCCCGGCCAAGCCCCTTGCTCGAAGCGCACACGATGGCCTGCCTGCCCTTCAGTCCGAGATCCATTTGAAACGTCCCCTGTCCGCCCCACTCTGGCGAGCCGGCGCGCGCCTTGCAAGCCTGGCCGGTTGCTCAGGCGAAGAGCGCGGCCTTCTCGCGCGGCGGCAGCCCGTCGATCTCGGCGAGCGACGCGAGCCTGCGGTCGGGCGTCGACCGGGGCGGAGGAGCGGAAGCCGGCGCTATCGCGACGGGAGCGGGAGCGACCGCGGGAGGCGGCAGCGCGGTCATGGCCTTGCCGGTCTCGACAAGCGGCCCCTCTCCACGCACGCCTCCGGCAATGCGCGAGAGCGCCCGCCCCTCGTTCTCGATCATCGCGCAAATCGACCCGTCGTAGCCACGCTCGCGCAGCGTCCAGGCAATCTCGGACAAACGCTGCTGACGCTCTTCGAGCGCCTCGGCGTGATGTTCCGGCGAGAACCCGCCCTGGAGGGCGCTCTGCCCGCCGATCACGCGTTCGATGCGGGAGAGCGCGTCAAGCAGCTTGCCGGTGTCGGCGGCGCGCGCGCGCCGGGCGAATTCGCGCAAAAACCAGCGCCCGCGCGCCGTCTCCATGACGGCGTCCTCGATGGACTCGAAATCGTCCTCGGTCAGGCCCGGCGGCGGCTTGTTCGACATGGAGGCTCCGCGGGCGAATCACCTCCGCGCAGTGTGTGCGAGGCGCCCGCGAAAGCAAGAAAAACAGCGGCTATTTTTTTTCCGGCTTCGGCGGGCTCTCGCGCGCGGGGAGCGATTTCACGTAGGCGGCGATGGCGTCGCGGTCGGCGTCGCCGAGTTCCGCCATGTTTTTCACCACCTTGTTCATCTCGCCCCCGACGGAATCCCCGTCGGGCGTGTCGCCGGTCTTCAGCATGTAGGCGATGTCCTTCGCCGACCAGTCGGCGACGCCGTCCTTGTGCTGGGTGATGTTCGGCACCCAGTCCTTCCCGTTGATGTCGGGCCCGCCGGCGTAACGGTATTTCCCGACAATGCCGCCGGTGAAGTCGCGGCCCGAATGGCATTCCGCGCAATGGCCGAGCGCTTCGACGAGATATTGCCCGCGGCTCCAGTCCGCGCCCTTCGACGCGTCCGCCACGAGCGGCGCGCGGTCGAAATTGAGCAGTTTCCAGACGCCAAGAGCGCGCCGGACGTTGAACGGAAAACCGATCGTGTGCGTCTTCGCCTTCCCGGCGACGGGCTCCAGCTTGCGCAAGTAGAACATCAGGTCGCGAATATCCTCGACCCTCGCGCGCGCGTAGGTCGTGTAGGGGAAAGCCGGGAAATAATGCTCCCCAGCCGGAGAGACGCCGGCCTGCATGGCGTTGACGAGATCGGCGACCTTCCAGCGACCGATGCCGTCGGTCGGATGCGGCGATATGTTCGGCGCGAAAAAGGAGCCGAACGGCGACTTGATCTCGAATCCGCCGCCGAGCTTCAACCGGTCGTCCTGGTCCGGCGTCGCGTGACAGGACGCGCAGCCGCCCGCGTCGAAGATCGTCTTGCCGCGGGCCGCGTCGCCGCCCTGGTCGTGCGCGTCGGACCCCGCCGCCACGACCGGCGCCGGAGCGGTCACGAACCAGAAGCCGCCGGCTCCGATCGCCGC
>CAISEY010000254.1 GCA_903884435.1 uncultured Hyphomicrobiales bacterium
GGGTTGGCGGGTGATCAGCCTCGATCCGTCGCTGGGCGCCCTGCAGGCCTCGAAGCGGGCGTTTTCGGGCTCCGGACTGGACATTTCCTGGGTCTGTGGCGACGCCCGGTTCCTGCCTTTCAAGCCCGAAGTTTTTCAGGCTGCCTATTCCTATTCCGTGATCCAGCATTTTTCCGAATCCGACGCCGGCCAGGCCATCGCGGAAGCGGGCCGGGTGCTGTCCGAGGGCGGGCTCGCCAGAATCCAGCTGGCCCATCGCGGCGGACTGCGGTCGACCTGGGTTCGCACGCGGCCTGACTATCTAGATCACGGGCCATTTCGCGTCCGTTACTGGTCGCTGCGAGACATGAAAGAGGTCTTCACGTCGAGAGTGGGGCCGACGACCTTGACGCCCGAAGCCTTCGGCGGACTGGGGCTCCTGCCGGACGATCTGGGGATCGTGACAGCGAAGGCGAAGGCTTTGATCCTCGCGTCGGAAACCCTCAAGAAGCTGGCCGTCGTCGCGACGCCGCTGATCCGCCTCGCCGACAGCGTGTTTGTCTCGTCCGTCAAGAAACGGAATTGAACGATGCTGGCGGGAAATGGCGCGGATGGCTGCGTTCCCCGTCTTGGCCGCGGCCTGGCGCCGGCCTATTTGTATTCGTACGAGCAGGAAGCAAGCCTGATTCGCCTGTTTGAAATCTCCTGCCGATGATCGGGGCACTGACATGAGCAAGGGCAATGTCACCGGGCGGGATCCCGGGGCCGCTGGCGCGTCCGGCGGTCTGGCGCGCGGCGTGTCGAGCGCGTCGCGGATCGTGGCCAAGCAGCGGATCATGCCGCTCTCCTACGGGCGCGTTCTGACCGGGGGCTCGGCCGCCGACGAAACGAAGTTTCTCGCCGGAATCGCCGGGCGCCTTGGCGCGGAGACGAAGGTTATTCCCGTCGGACGGGCGCGCAGCGGCATCTACCTTCTCGCGAAATTCGCCGTGCGCGAGGGACGGACGCGGTTCCTGATGTCGCCTTTCACGATTCCCGACGTCGTGACCATGGTGCGGCTGGCGGGCGCGGAGCCGGTCTTTTTCGATTTCGAGCCGGACAGCATGGCCAGCAGCCTCGAAAGCATCCGCCGCAACATCGACTCCAGAACGGCCGCCGTGATGATTACTCATCATCACGTCAATGACTGGCGGCTTCCGGAGATCGCCGCGATCTGTCGCGAAAATGGCGCCTGGCTGTTCGACGATTGCGCGATCGCCTTTGGCGGCTCGATTGGCGGCAAGCCCGTGGGCACGCTCACGGACGCGAGCGTTTTCAGCTTTTCCTATTTCAAGCTGCTCAATTATTTCTGGGGCGGCCTCGTCACGACGCGCAATCCGGCGATCGCGGAGGCTCTCCAGGCGATGGTCGCGGACTGGCCGCGCATGACGGCGCGCGATTACGCTTCGCCGGCGAAGTCCTGCCTCAAGTTCGACGCCGCGAGCAGTCCGGCCCTGTTCGGTTCGCTGGTGTTTCCAATGATCCGCAAGCGGCTGCAAAAATCCGGCGGGGCCGCGGGCCTGGAGTTCATCCGGGTGGAGACCGAGACGCTGAATCGAAGCCTCACGTCGCGGCCGTCCTACGCGGCTTTCCGCGAATGGACTCCGAAACTCGCCCGGATCGACGAGTGGCTCGCGCATCGGCGCGCGATCGCCAGCGTCTACCGCGAACGGCTGGGCGACCGCATGGCGAGCGCGGGCGCTCCCGCTGACGTGATCGCCGAATCCTGTTTCGTCAATTTTCCGGTCGTGGTGGCCCCCGAAAGGCGTGACGACATCGTGCGCGCGATGATGTTGTCGGGCTTCGACGTGGGGCGGAGCCTCTATCCCAACGTTCACAGACATCCGAAATACACCAGCGTCGGCGGGGATTCCGCGAACGTGGACAGGCTGGTCGCCGGAGCAATCTATCTGCCGACGCATTTCGCCGTCGACGCGGCTTACGCCCGCGCGATCGCCGATCGCCTGGCCGCCGAGCTTGACTAGCGCCCGCGCCGCCCGGAGAAATCGTCCCGGCGGATCTGTTTCGCTCGGGGGACGGAGTGTCTCGTTCACCGGGCGCCTGTCAGCCGGGCGGGGTGGAAACTTTTACAGCTTTGCAACAATAATGATGTTATTTAACGATAAAAGCGGGGCTGGAATTTTCTGTCCGCTGTTCACTTGTTTGAGAAATAAATATTTTTTGAATTTCCAGGGGCGCGAGCCGCGAAACGGTATGGCATTGAATGTTGAAGAATCTTGACCGGGAGCCGCCGTCAGGCGGGAAGCTGGCCGCTGATGTGGCGGTGATCGGCGGCGGCATTGCCGGCCTCATGCTCGCGAATAAACTTGCTCGTCTGGGCGTCCGCGTCGTCGTTCTCGAAAGCGGCGGGGAGACGCTGGAAGGCGAGACGAGTTCGCTCAATGAAGTCGTCCTGACGGGCCAGTCGTACCAGGGCGCGGAAAAGGGGCGTTTCAGGTGCCTTGGAGGCACGTCCGTCCGTTGGGGCGGGGCGATGTTGCCGTTTTTGCCGTGCGACATGGGGCCGCACACGGCGAACTGGCCGGTCGAATGGCCGGTGACGCTCGATCAGGTCAGTCCCGAGTTTCCGGAAATCGAAAAAACATTCAGGCTGCCGGGCGGGCCTTACGAGGTGGAGTACCCCGGAGTGGAGGGGGGCGATTTCATTTTGCGCGGCGCCAAATGGCCCGCCTTCGGGATGCGGAACGTCGCGCAGGTGCTTCGCGAGTCGGTGCGTGGCCCGGACCTCGAGATCTGGGTCAACGCGACGGTCGTCCAGTTCTGCATGGACGACGGCGGCCGGCTGGCTTCCGTCAGGGCGACGGGCCAATCAGGCGCGGCGCTCACGGTCGAAGCCAGAACTTTCGTCGTCGCGGCCGGCGCCATCGAGAGCACGCGCCTTTTGCTGCTCATGGACAGGCAGCACGACAACAGGATTTTTCAACCCGACGGACAATGGGAGGCGTATTTCTTCGATCATTTGTCGGCGCCCGCCGCGATCATCTAGCCCGCCAGCATCGCCGCGCTCAATCAGGCTTTTGGCCTCCGTTTTGTCCAGTCGGGCATGCGCGATTTGCGCATCGAACCTTCCGTGGCCATGCGAA
>CAISEY010000255.1 GCA_903884435.1 uncultured Hyphomicrobiales bacterium
CAATACGCGCCCGACGCTTTCGTGATCTGTATCACCAACCCGCTCGACGCGATGGTCTGGGCGCTTCAAAAGGCGTGCGGCCTTCCCCACAATCGCGTCGTCGGCATGGCCGGCGTGCTCGATTCCGCGCGCTTCCGTTACTTCCTCGCGGACGAGTTCAACGTGTCCGTCGAGGACGTGACCGCTTTCGTGCTCGGCGGACACGGCGACGACATGGTTCCTTCCGTCCGTTATTCGACGGTGGCGGGCATACCGCTCCCGGACCTCATCAAGATGGGATGGACCACCCAGGCGAAGCTCGACGCGATCGTCGCCCGCACGCGCGGCGGCGGCGGCGAAATCGTCAACCTGCTCAAGACGGGTTCAGCCTTCTACGCGCCGGCGTCGTCGGCGATTTCGATGGCCGAATCCTATCTGCGCGACAAGCGCCGCGTGTTGCCTTGCGCGGCCTATCTCAGCGGCCAGTATGGCGTGAATGACATGTACGTTGGCGTCCCCGTCGTAATTGGCGCCAATGGCGTCGAAAAAATCGTCGAAATCTCGCTCGACGCGAGCGAGAAGGAAATGTTCACGAAGTCGGTCGCTTCGGTGAAAACGCTGGTCGACGCCTGCAAGACGATCAATCCGGCTTTCGCCTGATAAAGCGCGCGGCGGCGCGCAAGGGGAGATTCCATGAATATTCATGAATATCAGGCCAAGGCGGTCTTGAAGGAATTTGGCGTGCCCGTCTCGCGCGGCGTGCCGATTCTCAAGGTCGAGGAAGCGGAAGCGGCGGCGAAGGAACTTGGCGGGCCGCTTTGGGTCGTCAAGTCGCAGATTCACGCCGGTGGACGCGGCAAGGGCAAGTTCAAGGAACCGGAGGCTGGCGACAAGGGCGGCGTCCGCCTCGCGAAGTCGATCGACGAAGTCAAAACCTTCGTCGGCCAGATGCTTGGCAAGACACTCGTGACGATCCAGACGGGTCCCGCGGGCAAGCAGGTCAATCGCCTCTACATCGAGGACGGTTCCGATATCGAAAAGGAATTCTACCTCTCCGCCCTCGTCGATCGCGAGACGTCCCGGGTTGCTTTCGTCGTTTCGACGGAAGGCGGCATGGACATCGAGACTGTCGCGCACGACACGCCCGAGAAGATCCACACTTTCTCCGTCGATCCCGCCACCGGCGTCATGCCGCACCACGGTCGCACGGTGGCGAGGGTTCTCGGCCTCTCCGGCGATCTCGCCAAACAGGCCGGCAAACTGATCGACCAGCTCTACACCGCGTTTGTCGTCAAGGACATGGCGATGCTGGAGATCAACCCTCTCATCATCACGAAGCAGGGCCAGCTCAAGTGCCTCGACGCGAAGGTCTCCTTCGATTCCAACGCGCTCTATCGTCATCCTGAAATCGTCGCCCTGCGCGATGAATCCGAGGAAGACGCCAAGGAGATCGAGGCTTCCAAGTACGACCTCAGCTATATCACGCTCGATGGCACGATCGGCTGCATGGTAAATGGCGCGGGCCTCGCCATGGCGACCATGGACATCATCAAGCTTTACGGCGAGGCGCCGGCGAATTTTCTCGACGTTGGCGGAAGCGCCACGAAGGAAAAGGTGACGGCGGCCTTCAAGATCATCACCGCCGATCCCAACGTGAAAGGCATCCTGATCAACATTTTCGGCGGCATCATGAAATGCGACATCATCGCCGAGGGCGTCATCGCCGCGGTGAAGGAAGTCGGTCTCCAGGTGCCGCTCGTCGTTCGCCTCGAGGGGACGAACGTCGAACTCGGCAAGAAAATCATCGGCGCTTCCGGTCTTAACGTCATTTCAGCCAACGATCTCGACGACGCCGCGCAAAAGATCGTCAAGGCTGTCAAGGGAGGCCACTGATGTCCGTTCTCATCGACGCGAACACGAAGGTTATATGTCAGGGGTTCACCGGCAAGAACGGAACCTTCCACTCCGAACAGGCGATCGCCTACGGAACGAAAATGGTTGGCGGAACCTCTCCCGGAAAGGGGGGCGCCACGCATCTTGGCCTTCCGGTTTTCGACACCGTGACGGAAGCGAAGGAGCGGACCGGCGCTGACGCTTCGGTCATCTATGTTCCGCCGCCAGGCGCCGCGGACGCCATTTGCGAGGCGATCGCGGCCGAGATTGGCCTCATCGTCTGCATCACCGAGGGCATTCCGGTCGAGGACATGATCAAGGTGAAGCGGTCCCTCTCGGGATCGAAATCCCGTCTGATCGGGCCGAACTGCCCTGGCGTCATGACCGCCGGCGAATGCAAGATAGGCATCATGCCGGGAAGCATCTTCAAGCGTGGCAACGTCGGCATCGTGTCTCGCTCCGGCACGCTCACCTACGAAGCCGTTTTCCAGACGTCCCAGGAAGGTCTCGGTCAGACGACGGCGGTCGGCATCGGCGGCGATCCGGTCAAGGGCACTGAGTTCATCGATGTACTCGAGATGTTCCTGAAGGACGACGCGACGAAAGCGATCGTGATGATTGGCGAAATCGGGGGATCGGCGGAAGAGGACGCCGCTCAATTCCTTCGTGACGAAGCGAAGCGCGGGCGTAAAAAACCCATGGTCGGATTTATCGCCGGCCGCACGGCTCCTCCAGGACGGCGGATGGGACACGCGGGCGCGATTATTTCCGGTGGCAAGGGCGGCGCCGAAGACAAGATCGCCGCGATGGAGGCCGCCGGAATCCGGGTGTCTCCTTCGCCCGCGCGTCTTGGAAAAACCCTGGTCGAGGTGTTGAAGGGCAATTGAGCCGCCGGATAACTGGCGTGTCAGGTGAATTTCGCCGGTGGCGTGGAAAAGCTCTGGAGGGCGGGCGAGGATACTCGTCCGTCCTCCGCGGGCGTTTCCATCCACTGTCTTTCAATAGCCGACCCGCCGTCATCGTGCCCGCGGAAGTCGCGACGCGTCCCGTCGCGGTGAATTTCGAAGCTGTAAACATACCCGCGCCGAACGAAAGCGTCGTTCAGCGCCGATCCCGGAAGGCTTGATGCGATGTCGCGCCAGGAACTCAACCAGTCACTGCTTCAAACGTCGTTTCTCTACGGCGGGAACGCCGATTACATCGAGGCGCTCCACGCGCAGTTCGAAAAAAACCCGGACAGCGTGGATGCTGAATGGCGCGATTTTTTCGGCGCGCTGAAGGACGATCCGGCCTCGATCGAGAAGAACGCGCGCGGGCCCTCGTGGGAAGCCGCGAACTGGCCCGTCGCCGCGCGGGGAGACCTCGTGTCGGCGCTCGACGGAAACTGGGGCGAGGTTGAAAAGGCAGTCGCGACGAAAATCGCCGCCGCCGGGCAGGCGAAGGCCGCCGCCTTGTCCGACGCCGACATTCAGCGCGCGACTCGCGACAGCGTTCGCGCCCTGATGATGATCCGCGCCTACCGGATGCGCGGCCATCTGCTCGCCAATCTCGATCCGCTCGGCCTCGCGCCCCCAAGGGACGAGGGAGAACTGCATCCGTCGAGCTACGGGTTCACCGAGGCCGATTACAACCGCAAGATTTTCATCGACCACGTGCTCGGACTCGATTTCGCGACGATTCCCGAAATGCTGGCGATCCTTCGCCGCACCTATTGCGGGACGATCGCCTTCGAATTCATGCATATTTCCGATCCGTCGGAGAAGGCCTGGCTGCAGGAGCGGATCGAGGGGCCGGACAAGGCGATCACCTTCACGCGCGAGGGCAAGCGCGCGATTCTGACAAAGCTGGTCGAGGCCGAGGGGTTTGAAAAGTTCTGCGACCTGCGCTTCACGGGCACCAAGCGCTTTGGCCTCGATGGCGGCGAAGCCATGATCCCCGCGCTGGAGCAGATCATCAAGCGCGGCGGCGCCCTCGGCGTCAAGGAGATCGTGCTCGGCATGGCCCACCGGGGCCGGCTCAACGTGCTGGCGCACGTGATGGGCAAGCCGCATCGCGCCATTTTCCATGAGTTCAAGGGAGGTTCGTTCACGCCGGACGAGGTCGAAGGGTCGGGCGACGTGAAATATCACCTCGGCGCCTCGTCCGATCGGGAGTTCGACGGCAACAACGTGCATTTGTCGCTCACGGCGAATCCGTCGCACCTGGAGATCGCGGATCCGGTCGTTCTGGGCAAGGTCCGCGCCAAGCAGGACCAGCTCGGCGACGTGATCGAGCGGACGAAAGTGTTGCCCCTGCTCATCCATGGAGACGCGGCTTTCGCCGGTCAGGGCGTCATCGCGGAATGTTTCGGACTTTCCGGGCTGAAGGGCCATCGCACCGGCGGTTCCCTGCATTTCATCATCAACAACCAGATCGGCTTCACCACCTATCCGCGTTATTCGCGTTCCTCGCCCTATCCGTCGGACGTGGCGAAGATGATCGAGGCGCCGATCATGCACGTGAATGGCGACGATCCCGAAGCGGTGGTTTACGCCGCGAAAATCGCGATCGAGTTCCGGCAGAAATTCCACAAGCCGGTCGTGATCGACATGTTCTGCTATCGTCGATACGGCCACAACGAGGGCGACGAACCCGGCTTCACCCAGCCGTTGATGTACAAGAAGATCAAGACGCACCGGACGACGCTGGAAATCTACGCCGAAAAGCTCGTCGCCGAGGGCGTGGTCAGCGCCGGCGAAGTCGAGAAAATGCGGGCCGACTGGCGCGCCCGTCTCGACGCCGAAGGCGAGGCGGGACAGGCCTACAAACCGAACAAGGCGGATTGGCTCGACGGGCGCTGGGCCGGGCTCAAGTCGGCCGCGGAACTGGGCGACGATCCGCGCCGCGGACAGACCGGGGTTGATCTGGAAAAGCTGAAAGACATCGGACGGAAAATTTCCAGCACGCCCGATACGTTCAACGTGCACCGCACGATCCAGCGCTTCCTCGACGGCAGACGCAAGATGGTCGAGACCGGCGAGGGAATTGACTGGGCGATGGGCGAGGCTCTCGCGTTCGGCACTCTGGTGGACGAAGACCGGCGCGTGCGGCTCTCCGGTCAGGATTGCGAACGCGGGACGTTTTCGCAGCGTCATTCGGTGCTGATCGATCAGGAAACCGAGGCGCGCTACGTGCCGCTGAACAACATTCGCGACGGCCAGGCCCGCTACGAAGTCATCAACTCGATGCTTTCGGAAGAAGCGGTCCTTGGCTTCGAATACGGGTATTCGCTCGCCGAGCCCGACACGCTCGTCATGTGGGAAGCCCAGTTTGGCGATTTCGCCAACGGAGCGCAGGTGCTCTTCGACCAGTTCATCTCCTCCGGCGAACGCAAGTGGCTGCGTATGTCCGGTCTCGTGTGCCTGTTGCCACACGGGTACGAAGGGCAGGGGCCGGAACATTCCTCCGCGCGTCTCGAGCGCTTCCTGCAAATGTGCGCCGAGGACAACATGCAGGTGGCGAATTGTTCGACGCCCGCGAACTATTTTCATATTCTGCGCCGGCAATTGAAGCGCGACATTCGCAAGCCACTGATCCTGATGACGCCGAAATCGCTCCTGCGCCACAAGCGCGCGGTTTCCCGCCTCGAGGATTTTGGACCGGGTTCGTCGTTTCACCGTCTCCTTTGGGACGACGCGCAAAATTTGCCCGGCGAGAAGATTCAGCTCGTCGCGGACGAGCGGATTCGCCGGGTGATCCTCTGCACCGGCAAGGTCTATTACGATCTCTACGAAGAGAGGGAAAAGCGGGGCATCGACGACGTCTATCTGTTGCGCGTCGAACAGCTTTATCCATTCCCGTTGAAGGCGCTCGTGACCGAACTGTCGCGCTTCAAGTCGGCGGACGTGGTCTGGTGTCAGGAAGAACCCCGGAACATGGGCTCGTGGACGTTCGTCGAGCCCTATCTCGAATGGGTTCTGGGTCAGGTCAACGGGAAGGCGAAGAGAGTTCGTTACGCCGGGCGTCCCGCCTCGGCGGCGACCGCGACCGGGCTCATGTCGAAACACCTGGCGCAGCTCAAGGCGTTTCTCGAGGAAGCTTTTTCCGTCTGATATCGACTGGCGGAACGTGTGTTCAAACCGGAAGGCCGCGCGCGGCGCGGACGTGATGTGATGGCAATTGAAATTCGTGTCCCGACGCTGGGCGAATCAGTCTCCGAGGCGACCATTGGAAAATGGTTCAAGAAAGCGGGCGAAACGGTCCGCGCCGACGAGCCCTTGCTGGAGTTGGAGACGGACAAGGTGACTCTCGAGGTGAACGCGCCGGGATCCGGCGTCCTCAGCGAGATCGTCGCCAGGGACGGCGAGACCGTCGCGCCTGGCGCGCTTCTGGGGCAAATATCCGAAGGCGCCGGGCAGCCCGCGGCGCCCGCGCCGAAAGCGCCCGCCGTCGCGCCCGCGGCCCCGGCCGCTTCCCCGATGGCCGCCATGCCCGCTTCTCCGGCCGCGGCGAAAATCGCCGCCGACAACAAGCTCGACGTCGATGCTCTCGCCGGCTCCGGAAAGCGGGGACAAGTCCTCAAGGGCGATGTTCTCGCCGCGATCGCGTCCGGGCCCGTCGCCGCGCCGACCCCGCTGGCGCCGGTTGTCGTGCGCGTGAGCGGCTCGCCGGACGACGCGTCGCGCGAGGAGCGCGTGCGCATGACCAAGCTGCGCCAGACCATCGCGCGGCGCCTCAAGGACGCGCAGAACACGGCTGCGATGCTCACGACCTTCAACGAGGTCGACATGAGCGAGGTGATGGCCCTGCGCAACAAGTACAAGGACGTCTTCGAGAAGAAACATGGCGCAAAGCTCGGCTTCATGAGCTTCTTCGTGAAGGCCTGCGTTCAGGCCTTGCGCGAGATTCCCGCGGTGAACGCCGAAATCGATGGCGCCGACCTCGTCTACAAGAATTATTATCACGTCGGCATCGCCGTCGGCACGGACAAGGGTCTCGTCGTCCCCGTCGTGCGCGACGCCGACCGGATGGGTCTCGCCGACATCGAGAAGGCCATCGCGAATTTTGGCAAGCGCGCCCGCGACGGCCAGCTCAAGATCGAGGACATGCAGGGCGGCACGTTCACGATCACGAACGGCGGCATTTACGGGTCGTTGATGTCGACGCCGATTCTCAACGCGCCGCAGTCCGGCATTCTCGGCATGCACAAAATTCAGGAGCGCCCGATTGTCGTCGCGGGCAAGATCGAGATCAGGCCGATGATGTATCTCGCCCTGAGTTACGATCACCGCATCGTCGATGGCAAGGAAGCCGTCACGTTCCTCGTGCGCGTGAAGGAAGCGCTCGAGGATCCGGCCAGACTGGTTCTCGATCTGTAAAGGCCGCGCCATGTCCTACGATCTCGTTGTCATCGGCACCGGCCCCGGCGGCTATGTCTGCGCCATCCGCGCGGCGCAACTCGGCATGAAGGTCGCCGTCGTCGAGAAACGCGCGACGCACGGCGGAACCTGTCTCAACGTCGGCTGCATTCCCTCGAAGGCGCTGTTGCACGCGTCCGAAATGTTCGAAGCGGCGGAACATGACTTGCCGTCCCTCGGCGTGATTGTCGGCAAGCCCGCGCTCGACATGGCGGCCTTCATGAAACACAAGGACACGACGGTCGCCGCGAACGTCAATGGCGTCGGCTTTCTCCTGAAAAAGAACAAGATCGACACATTCACGGGCGCCGGGGCGATCAAGGCCGCGGGCAAGGTCGATGTCCTTGGCGCGGACGGCAAGTTGACTTCGCTCGAAAGCAAAAACATCGTCATCGCAACGGGGTCGGACGTGGCGACGCCGCCGGGCGTCAAGGTCGAGTTCGACGAGAAGACGATCGTCTCCTCGACCGGCGCCTTGTCGCTCGCGAAGGTTCCCGCGAACCTCGTGGTCATCGGCGCGGGGGTGATCGGCCTCGAACTCGGCTCGGTCTGGCGCAGGCTTGGCGCGAAAGTCACGGTCGTGGAATACCTCGATCGAATTCTGCCGGGAATCGACGGCGAAGCGGCCAGGCAATTCCAGCGCATCGAGGAAAAGAATGGCGTCACGTTCCATCTCTCGTCGAAAGTGACTCATGTCGAGAAAACCGGCGCGGGCGCCAGCGTCACTTTCGAGCCCGTCAAGGGCGGCGACGCCGTGAAGCTCGACGCCGACGTTGTTCTCGTCGCGACGGGTCGGCGGCCTTACACCGACGGGCTCGGCCTCGACGCCGCCGGCGTGACGATGGATCGCGGCCGCGTCGTGATCGATGATCGCTTTCAGTCGAGCGTTCCGGGAATTTACGCGATTGGCGACGTGGTGCGCGGACCGATGCTCGCGCACAAGGCCGAGGACGAGGGAACGGCCGTCGCTGAAATTCTCGCGGGGCAACACGGTCATGTGAATTACAACGTGATACCGGGCGTCGTTTACACGAGTCCCGAGATCGCGAGCGTCGGGAAGACCGAAGAGGAACTCAAGGCGGCGAATATCGCTTTCAAGGTTGGCAAGTTTCCATTCACCGCCAATGGCCGCGCCCGCGCCATGCGGCACACCGACGGGTTCGTGAAGATTCTCGCGGACGCGGCGACCGACCGGGTGCTGGGCGTCCACATTCTTGGCCATGGCGCCGGTGAACTGATCGCCGAGGCCGCGGTTTTGATGGAATTCGGCGGTTCATCCGAGGACATGGCGCGCACCTGTCACGCGCATCCCACGATGTCGGAAGCCGTCCGGGAGGCGGCGCTCGCCGTCGACAAGCGCGCCATTCACGTCTGAGATCGAACTTCGCGCTTCTCAGAAAAGATGAATCGCGTTTGGCGCGAACAACGCGATGAAGCTGAAGGCGACGGAGATCACGCCAAGACCGCCAGCCACCCAGACAAGCCAGCCGATGCCGGTAATGATCATCGCCGAGCAAAGCACGATGCCGATCTGGAGAAGCGCGGACGCCAGTTCGAAATGGTGCCGGCGCGTATTGGCGAGATCGCGCCTGTCTTCGGCCGTTTTGGCCCGGGCCATGAGTTCGCGGCGACCTTCCTGGGTTTCAGGTTCGGTTTCGTAACGGTCGGCGTTAGCCTTCCAGGTTGCGATCTGTTTCTCGGTCGCCACTTTCACCGCCGCGTCCGTGATGCCGGGCAGCCGCGTGCTGGCGTCTTCTCCGGCGGTTTGCAGCGTCGTGCGCCGGATCGTCTTGGCCTGGAAAAAGTTCCACAGGTTCGTCGCCTCGATGTTGGCGAAATTCGATTCGTGTTCGGAATTCTTGGCCCCGGTTTCCGCGAGCGCCAGAATCAGCGCGAGTATCGCGATCAGGAGGGCGACGCCCTTGTTTTCGCCATCGACATGCGCGCCGTGCCCACCAGACATATTCACCCTCCAGCCCCTCGGAATCGCCGGACAGTTAACGCGATTTCGGTCACAATCAAGCCGGAATATCCCGGTCGCCTTGCGATTGACGAGCGGCGGTCCCACAATCATCGCGAAGCAGGCTGGCCGGCGTCGCCATCCTGTCCGGGAGACACCGAATGCATCGTTTCAAGCGCGGAATACTGATTTCGCTCGCGCTGGCCTTCCTTGGCGTTTCCTGGCTGTGGGAACAACTCCATCCCGTCGTTCGCTGGATCATCGACCGGATTCCGCTCGAAAGTCTGAAGCAAGCGGTCGTGCGGTTCATGGACCGTCTTTCGCCCTATCCCACGCTGTGCGTTTTTCTGGCGCCTCTCGTCGTCGTGGAGCCGCTCAAGATTCTCGCGGTCTGGCTGCTCGCGAAGGGCCAGTGGGCGCTGGGGGTCTTCACCTATCTCGGGACCGACATCCTGCGCCTCGGGCTGGTGTCCTTCCTGTTCAAAACCTGCCAGGACAAGCTGTTGTCCATTCCCTGGTTTCGCCGGCTTTACGAATGGTTTGTCGCCGCGCATGAATGGGCTCACGCGCAGGTGGCGCCGATCAGGGCGGCGCTTCGCCGGGCGCTCGCGGAAGCAGGGTTGACGGGCGGCCGCGCGGGGTTGTGGAGGAAAGTCGCGGCGGTCTGGCGCTATGCTCGCCGTCGCGGCGCGAGGAACGCCTGAGGCGAGGCCCCGGCGCGTGGATGGGCTCCGCGCCAGGCTTCGAGAAGGCGCGTCGAATCCACCGCCGTGTAAATCTGGGTCGATGACAGCGACGCGTGACCCAGCAATTCCTGGATGGCGCGCAAATCCCCGCCGCGCGCCAGCAGGTGAGTGGCGAAGGAATGCCGCAGGGCGTGAGGGGTCGCGGTGTCGGCCAGACCAAGCGTCCCGCGCAGCCGTTCGATCGCGAGCTGGATGATTCGCGGAGACAGCGGGCCGCCTTTTGTCCCGACAAACAGCGGGCCCGCTGGCCGCAATGCCCATGGACAGAGGGCGAGATAGTCCTCCACGGCCTGCCGCACGGCGGGGATGACGGGAACCGATCGGGCTTTCCGTCCCTTGCCGATGACGGTGAGCGCGTCGCGCCCGCCGACCGGCGCTTGTTCGCGGGTCAGGGCCAGGGCCTCGGAAATTCGCAATCCGGCGCCGTACAGGAGGCCAAACACGGCCGCGTCCCTCGCGAGAACCCATGGCGGACGATTTTCGCCCTCCCTGGTTTCCGCCCGGGCGACGTCGCACGCGGCCGCCGCGGTCAGTGGTTTTGGAAGGCCGCGCGCGATTTTCGGCGCGCGCACCGCGGAAAACGCCGAGGCTTTCCCGAGGCCTTCGCGTTCGAGATGCCGGGCGAATGAACGGACTCCCGCGAGGATTCGCAACAGGGAGCGGCTCGAGACGCTCTCGGTCCGCCGTTGCGCCATGAAGCTCCGGACATCCGCCGGAACAAGGGATTCAAACGTCCCGAGGCCAGCCGGCTCCTCGTCCCTGTCGCGAAGAAACTCCAGAAACTGGCGAAGGTCGCGCCGGTAGGAGTCCAGGGTATGGGGCGAAAGGCGCCTTTCGGCGGCCAGACGCCGCAGCCAGTCGGACGCGACCGCCGCCAGTTCGCCATTCGCCGCGGGAAAGGCCAGCGAGTGACTTTCGCGGGAAGAGTCGCTCGAAATTTTTTCGGGAACAACGTCCATGATCACAGACTCGCCCCGAATTCATAAGGATTCGTTGCTCAGGTTCCCGCCTGGATCTCGGCGACGGCCCGCGCCATCAGTTCATCCATCGTGCGGCGAATCTGGTGGTCGGACTGCGTCACGCCGGCGGCGTCGAAGTCCTTCCGGACCTTGC
Organism: uncultured Hyphomicrobiales bacterium; assembly: GCA_903884435.1. GTDB lineage: Bacteria > Pseudomonadota > Alphaproteobacteria > Rhizobiales > Beijerinckiaceae > Terripilifer. The sequence continues at coordinate 11,088 of CAISEY010000255.1, forward strand.
GAAACACGTCTTCGTCGCCAGCTTCCTCGAAATCGGCCTTGATGACCTCGCGCGCGTAGGCGTCGGCGTCGGATCCGGACTTCCCGAGCTTTTCCGCCGCCCAGAGGCCGAGGAGCTTGTTGCGCCGGGCTTCCGCCTTGAAACGGAGCTCCTCGTCATGCGCAAATTTCTTCTCGAACCCTTCTTCGCGCTTGTCGAAAGTGCTCATCGCCTCGTCTCCCGTGTCCAGAACCGCTTCCCTGAAGAAGCCTCAAACTGCATATAACGATCGCGCGAGCCCTTTCCTAGTCTCGACCCGCGGGCGCTTCGGAAGGCTCGCGCGGGCGTCGTCAATCGCGCGCCTCGCGGAATCCACAGGTCGCATTGTGCGCTGGTGGACGATCGGTTAGGTTGCCGGCGCGGCGCGGGGCTTTTTCGAGAGTCACAGCACGCCTATGGATTTTCTCAAGCCACGGTTGATCCCCATGAATCGCCGCCGTCGCATTTACGAAGGCAAGGCCAAGGTCCTTTACGAGGGGCCGGAGCCCGGCACCCTCATTCAGCACTTCAAGGACGACGCCACGGCCTTCAACGCGAAAAAGCACGAAGTGATCGACGGGAAGGGCGTGCTGAACAACCGGATTTCCGAATTCGTGTTCCAGCATCTCAACGAGATCGGCGTGCCGACGCATTTCATCCGTCGTCTGAACATGCGGGAGCAGTTGATTCGCGAAGTGGAAATCGTCCCGCTCGAGGTCGTCGTGCGCAATGTCGCGGCGGGATCGCTGTCGCAACGGCTCGGCATCGAGGAGGGCACGCAGCTGCCGCGCTCGATCATCGAATTTTACTACAAGAACGACGCGCTCAACGATCCGATGGTGTCGGAAGAACACATTACCGCGTTTGGCTGGGCGAATCCGCAGGAAATCGACGACATCATGGCGCTCGCCATCCGTGTCAACGATTTCCTTTCCGGGCTTTTTCTCGGCGTCGGCATCCGTCTGGTCGATTTCAAGATGGAATGCGGCCGCCTCTGGGAAGGCGATCTCATGCGGATCGTCGTCGCCGACGAGATTTCCCCGGATTCATGCCGCCTTTGGGACATCAAGTCCAACGACAAGCTCGACAAGGACCGGTTCCGGCGCGACATGGGCGGGCTCGTCGAGGCCTATTCGGAAGTGGCCCGGCGTCTTGGCATCATGAACGACAACGAGCCGCCGCGCGGCACGGGTCCGAAGCTCGTTCAATAACACGCAATTATCCGGGGCGCCGTCCGCGCTCCGGCAAGTCGAGAGCTCCCATGAAAGCGCGCGTCATCGTTACCCTCAAGACCGGAGTCCTCGATCCACAGGGCAAGGCCATCGAGGGCGCCCTGAAGTCCCTGGGGGTCGGGGCCGTCGATGGCGTCCGGCAAGGCAAGGTGTTCGACATCGATCTCGGGACATCCGACCGGAGCCAGGCGGAATTCATCCTCAACGCCGCGTGTGAAAAGCTGCTGGCGAACACGGTCGTCGAGAATTACCGCTTCGAGATAGGTTGATCCGCATGAACGCCGCGGTCCTGCTTTTTCCAGGCATCAACAGGGAAGGCGATGTCGCGCGCGCCCTGAAGCAAGCGACGGGGAAGGCTCCCGCGATCGTCTGGCACGCCGAGCACGAGTTGCCCCGGGGCGTCGATCTCGTGGTGGCGCCCGGCGGGTTCAGCTACGGCGATTACCTTCGGTGTGGCGCGATCGCCGGTCGAGCCAATATCATGGGCGCCGTCCGCGCGCACGCGGCGAGGGGCGGCTACGTCCTCGGAATTTGCAACGGGTTTCAGATCCTGTGCGAGGGCGGCTTGCTGCCCGGCGTGCTGATGCGCAATCGCGATCTCAAATTCGTTTGCAAGATGCAGCACTTGCGGGTGGAGCGGAACGACACGGCGTTCACGCGGCAATATTCCGGCGGTCAGGTCATCAAGGTCGCCATCGCGCATGGCGAGGGAAATTACCGGGCGGACGACGACACGATGGCCCGGCTCGAGGGCGAGGGGCGCGTTGCGTTTCGCTATTGCGACGCGTCGGGCGCGATCGGCGGGGCGGCGAACCCCAATGGCTCCACCCATGACATCGCCGGTATTTATTCGGAGCGGTTCAACGTGCTCGGACTGATGCCGCATCCCGAAAATCTGATCGATCCCCTGGTTGGCGGCGTTGACGGGCGCGGCCTGTTCGAAAGCCTCGCCCGCGTTTCGCTCGCCGCCTGAATTTTCATAACCCGGGCGCGTCGCCCGCGGTTGCGTTCGCCTGACGCGGGCCTTAATCGGGGCGCCGTCCCGGCGTTTGCCGTGTTTCCGGAAACAGAGGCCGCTTCCTTGCAGAGCAAAGAACCCGAAATCACCCCCGGGCTCGTGGCCGAACACGGCCTCAAGCCGGACGAATACCAGCGCATCCTGAAGCTGATCGGGCGGACGCCGACCTTCACGGAACTCGGTATTTTCTCCGCCATGTGGAACGAGCACTGCTCGTACAAGTCGTCGCGTCTCCATTTGCGCAAAGTGCCGACGAAGGCTCCCTGGGTGATCCAGGGGCCGGGCGAGAACGCCGGCGTGATCGACATCGGCGATGGCCTCGCCTGCGTCTTCAAGATGGAAAGTCACAATCATCCTTCGTTCATCGAGCCCTATCAGGGCGCGACAACGGGAGTCGGCGGCATTCTGCGCGATGTTTTCACCATGGGCGCGCGGCCGGTCGCCTGTCTCAATCTGTTGCGTTTCGGTTCGCCGGATCATCCAAAAACCCGGCATCTGGTGTCCGGCGTCGTCGCGGGCATCGGCGGTTATGGCAATTCCTTTGGCGTCCCCACCGTGGGCGGCTCGGTCGGTTTTCACACGCGTTATGACGGGAACATTCTCGTCAACGCCATGGCCGTGGGCATCGCGCGAAAGGATTCGATTTTTTACGCGAGGGCCACGGGCGTCGGGCGGCCGATTGTTTATCTTGGCTCCAAGACCGGTCGCGACGGAATCCATGGCGCGACCATGGCCTCTGCGGAATTCGACGAAAACAGCGACGAGAAGCGTCCGACGGTCCAGGTCGGGGATCCCTTTTCAGAAAAGCTTTTGCTGGAAGCCTGCCTCGAGATCATGGCGAAGGGTTGCGTCATCGCCATTCAGGACATGGGGGCCGCCGGGCTCACGAGTTCCGCCGTTGAAATGGGCGCCAAGGGCAATCTCGGCATCGAGCTCGATCTCGACGCAGTGCCGTGCCGCGAAACCGGCATGACCGCCTATGAAATGATGCTTTCCGAGAGCCAGGAGCGCATGCTCATGGTGCTCGATCCGGAGAAAGAAGCCGAGGCGGAAGCCATTTTCCACAAGTGGGGACTCGATTTCGCGATTGTCGGACACACCACGGACACGTTGCGTTTCGTCGTGAAACACGGCGGCGAGATCAAGGTCGATCTGCCGATCAAGGAACTTGGCGACGAGGCGCCGCTCTATGACAGGCCTCACGTGGCGACGCCAAAGAAGAGTGCGGTCGACGCCGCCTCCGTGAAGCCGCCGGTCGGCAATCGCGAAGCGTTGCTGAAACTGCTTGGTTCCGCGGACCTTTGTTCAAAGCGCTGGGTCTGGGAGCAATACGATCATCTGATTCTTGGCAACACGGTGCAGCAGCCAGGCGGCGACGCCGCCGTTGTTCGCGTTGGCGAGGGGCCGAAGGGTCTCGCGCTTTGCACGGACGTGACCCCCCGCTATTGCGAGGCCGATCCCTTCGAGGGCGGCAAGCAGGCGGTGGCGGAAGCCTGGCGCAATCTCACGGCGGTTGGCGCGACGCCACTGGCGCTCACCGACAACCTGAATTTCGGCAATCCCGAGCGACCGGAAATCATGGGGCAATTCGTCGGATGTCTGGAGGGCATCGGCGAGGCGGCGCGCGCGCTCGATTTCCCGATCGTTTCCGGCAACGTCTCGCTTTATAACGAAACCCAGGGACGCGGCATCCTGCCGACGCCGGCGATTGGCGGCGTCGGGCTCGTCGCGGATGTCGCGAAAACCGTGTCGCTCGCTTTCAAGCGGGCCGGTGAATGCATTCTTCTTGTTGGCGCGACCGCCGGCTGGCTTGGGCAGTCGTCCTGGCTCGCGGAGATTTGCGGGCGCGAGGACGGGGCTCCGCCGCCAGTCGATCTCGCGGCCGAGAGGCGCAATGGCGACTTCGTGCGAGACCTGATTCGCGACGGACTCGTCAGCGCCGCGCATGATTTGTCCGACGGGGGTCTGCTGGTCGGGCTCGCGGAAATGACCATGGCGGCGGGTATTGGCGCCAGCGTTCGAAAGACCGGCGAAGCGCCGGATCACGCATGGTTTTTTGGCGAGGACCAGGCCCGTTATCTTCTCGCCGCCAGCGCCGGGAACGCGGCGATCATCCTCGCGAAAGCGGCGGACCGCGGGGTCGTCGTTGAAAATATCGGTGAAACCGGCGGAAACGTGCTAACGATTCCGGGCGAGGCGCCTGTCGAAATCGCCGAACTGCGGAACGTTCACGAAGGCTGGTTGCCGGGCTACATGGACAAGGCCGCGATCTGAACGGGACGGACATGTTCTTCATCGAGGTGAAATCGCTGGCCGGCGTGAACTACATTCGCGCCGCGGACGTGATCGCGGTCCAGTTTTCCGATCCAAAAAAATGCAGCGTGATGATGGCGGGCGGCATCTCCATCGCCTGCACCGAAGCCGCGTCGGATATCGCCGCGCGGATCGAGGCCGCGGTCGCCGGGGACCGGGGCGCGCCGACGCCAGTAATTTCAACGACGGAAGGACAGACCGCCGATGGCGATGCGAGCTGAGGAAATCGAACGGCTGATCAAGCAGGCGCTGCCCGACGCCCGGGTCGAGATAAAGGATCTCGCGGGCGACGGAGATCATTACGCCGCGGAGGTTGTCTCCGAGGCCTTCCGCGGCAAGACCCGGGTGCAGCAGCACCAGCTCGTCTACGCGGCGCTGAAAGGCCAGATGGGCGGCGAGCTCCACGCTCTCGCCTTGCAGACCAGCGCTCCCGCCTAGTTGAAGCCGGGAAGGCTTCCTGCGGGCTGCTTCCCGCACTATATTGGTCTCACGGCGGACCCTTGACCTCCGCCCCGAAAGGAACCGGACATGGCCAGCATTCAGGACGCCATCAGGCAGGAAGTCACCAGCAACGACGTCGTTCTCTTCATGAAGGGAACTCCGCAAATGCCGATGTGCGGGTTCTCCAGCCAGGTTGTCCAGATCCTCGATTACCTCGGCGTCGATTACAAGGGCGTCAACGTTCTCGCCGACGAGGAAATTCGCGGCGGCATCAAGGAATTTTCCAACTGGCCGACAATTCCCCAGCTCTACGTGAAGGGCGAGTTTGTCGGCGGCTGCGATATCGTGCGCGAAATGTTCCAGTCGGGCGAACTCGTGACGCATCTTGGCCAGCAGGGCGTCAAGCACCAGGCGCCCGCGCAAGGCTGACGGCTTCGCGACCCGCGTTTTGGCAATATTTCAGGAGCGATCATGCATCAACGAGCCTTGGCGCTGATCCTGGTCGCCCTTGGCGTCGCGACGATTCCATTCAGTCGCGAGGCGCGGGCGGCGACAGGGCGCGTCACAGTCGATGTCGCCGGTCAGAAACGAACCGCCACGCTGATTGAATTCGGCCGCCTGAAGCGAACGCCCCGGACAACCATCATCGTCCTTCGCGGCGCCAGTCCGCGTGTCCGCGGCGCCTCCACCGACAGGCGTGGCGGCATTGGCCTCAGTCCCGTGGTTCGCAACACGGGCGCGTTGATCGTCTATCCCGACGCGCTCGACCAGAAATGGGCTCTCGATCAGGGCGGCTCCGACGATCCAGGATTTATCCGGAGCCTCGCGAGCAAGCTCGTCGCCGACGGGCTGGCCGACAAACGCCGGATTTTCCTCGCCGGCGTTTCCACCGGCGGCGTTCTGGCGTTGCGGATCGCCTGCGAGGGCGCTGACTATCTCGCCGGCGTTTCGGTGATGATCGCCAACATGCCGGAGAAAATGGCCCCGACCTGCAAGCCCGCGAAACCCCTGGCGCTCATGGTCATGAACGGGACCGCGGATCCGTTGATGCCATGGCAGGGCGGAACGGCGTCGCTCGCGAATTTCAGGGATTCCGTCGTTTCGACCGACGCCACGATGGCGCCCTTCGCCATGGCGGCGTCCTGCGGGCCCGAGCGGACGAAGCAGGAAGCGCCCGACAGGGATCCCGCGGACGGTTCGAGAGTTATTTTCGAGCGGCTGAACGGATGCAAGGTTCCGGTCGAGCTCGCGCGGGTCGATGGTGGAGGCCATACGTTGCCCGGGCGTCCCGCCCGCGCGGATCGGGGCGTCGTCGTCGGCGCGCAGAACAACGATGTGAACACGCCCCGCGTCCTTTGGGATTTCGTCCAGCGGGTCATTCACTGATCCCGGGTCTGGCCCCGCTTTTTTCCGTCGGGCCGGGACAGGATGGTTTCGAGTTTCGCCACGAGGGTCGCGGGATCGCCCGTGACGGAGAGCGTTTTCGTCCGGCTTTTTCCGCCCGACTTCAGCGCGATGGAACCGGCGGGCACGCGCAATTCATCCGACAGCAATTCAATCAGGGCCGCGTTCGCCTTTCCGTCTTCCGGCGCGGATCGAACCGCGGCGCGAAGAGCCGGCCTCGCGCCCTCGCGTTTGTCGATCCCCGTGAGAGCGTTCCGGCCGGCCTTTGGAGTCAGGCGGACATCGAGATTAATTCCGTCGGTCTGAACCGTCCATGGCTTGTCCGGCACGCGCGCTCACCGCAACAGGGCGGGCGCGATATCGTACTGGATCAGCCGCTCGATGAAGGAAATAATGAAAAACAGGATGATGGGAGAAATATCCAGTCCGCCCATGTTGGGCAGGAAACGCCGGATCGGCCGCAAGACCGGCTCCGTCAAGGCGTTCAGCCCATTCCAGAGCATGCGCACGAGGTCGTTGTGGATGTTGATGACATTGAAGGCGATCAGCCAGGACAGAACCGCGACGCCGATGATGACCCAGACGTAAAACTGGAGGGCCAGCAGGATCACTTCTATGAGGGCGCGCATCAATGACTCCACGGCTTCGGGAATAGCCGCCGTGGTTTATCCGCGCGACCTGTCGCGGGCAAGCAAATGACGCGTTCGGGCGGGACTTGCGATTGACATGCCCGCGCGCGCGCCCTAAACCAGCCGCGCCTTGGGGCTGTAGCTCAGTTGGGAGAGCGCTGCAATCGCACTGCAGAGGTCGTGAGTTCGAATCTCATCAGCTCCACCAGGCCGTTTCCGCGTATTGTGATTTTGACTGAACGTCCCGCTATCAGGCGGTCGACCTTCAGGTTTTGGCCTCGCTGACCAGTTGAATGACGTAGCCGGCCGGATCGGAGACGTAGGTGTCGCGCTCGCCGCCGTGCCTGTCCTTCAGAGCCGCGCCATGGTCCGCGTGTTCGAGCCCGGCGGCTTCGAGTTTCGCGCACAGTTCGTCCCAGGCCCCGGCGCGCACGTAATAGGCCAGATGCGGGCCGGCCTTCGTGCTGTCGAGGTCGATGCCGGGATGGGCGAAGGGAACTTCCGTGAGGATGACGCGCTGGCCGCTCGGCAGCGCCAGGATTGCCTCGCGAGCGTCGAGGCTCGCGTCCCGACCCTCGCCAACAAGTTCGAGGCCGAGCAAATCCCGGTAGAAGCGGATGGACTTTTCCAGTTCGGGCGCCTCGACGCGAAGATAGCCGATGCCGGTGATCGGTCCTTCGCCCCTGACGCCCCGGGCGGGATTTCCCGCGCCCTCGCGCGGAACATAGACATGGAAGTGGTTGCCCGCGGGATCGTTGAAGTAGAGCGATCGGGCCGCGATCGATGAATTTTCATCAAAAGGGCCCTCGCGCGCCGCGCCCCTCGCATCCAGTGAGGCCGCGATCCGGTCGAGGCCGTCCGTCGTTGATTCGAAAGAACAGGTTGGAGCGCCGCGGAGGCCATCGACTTTCCGCGGACGCGGTTCGCATTGCAGGTAAACGCCGATGCGCCGGCCCGCCGCGATGAAAAAAGTATGTGGACGCAGGCCCGCCATCCATTCCCGGACATGCAGGCCGAAACGCATCTGCCTGCCCTTCGAATTGATCGCGACAGGGCAACCGAAGACGCCCGTGTAAAAATCCTCCGCGGCGAGCACGTCATCGACGGGGAGCACGAAGTGATCGAAACGTTCGATGCAGTTCGACATGGTTCGCCGCCTCCCGTCATCGGCCCCGCGTTCGGGATCGCGGCTCGGCGGATGAAATTTGTATCCAGCGTAGTCTCAAGGGGCGTCCGGGGGAAGAATTTTGTCATGTCGGGCGCCGCGCCGCCCGTCCGGATCGCGACCTTCGGACCGGCTTGCCACGACCGCCGGGCCGGGTCACATTGACCGGAGTCCGCCGCGCCGTGAAGGCTTCAGACGAACAGATTCAGGGGGAAACGATGCCGGAAAAATCCGAGTCGAGGCTCGACAGACGCCGTTTTCTGGGGGCTGGCGCGGCCGCTGGCGCCAGCGTCGTCGCGGCCGCGAGCGCCGTGGCCGCGCCCGCGACCGGCAAGGATATCGCGTGGGATCGCGAGGTCGACATCGTTGTTATCGGAGCGGGCGCCTCCGGTCTGCCCGCCGCCATCGCGGCCCGGGATCAGGGCGCCGAGGTGATGATCGTCGATCATCATTTCGACGCGGGCGGCATCGCCATCATGAGCGGCGGCGACATCCGCATTGGTGGTGGCAACCGGTTGCAAAAGGCCGCGGGCGTCAATGAAACCGCCGACGATGTTTTCAGGAAATGGACGCATCCGCTGCGGCATCGTTTCGCCGACGCCGATCTCGTGCGGCGCTTCGCCGACGAAAACGTCGCGACCTTCGACTTCCTCGAGGCAAACGGCGTCAATTTCGACCGCCCGGACACAAGCGTGCCGAAGGAGAGCAAGCCGGGCCTCACCGACACGCCGGGCGTCAGGCCGCACGAGTGGCCGATCCGCACCGATTTGCTGACGATCGATCAGGGCCGGAACGGCTCCGGCATCGTGCGCCCGCTCGAGCTCAGCGCCCGCGACAAGGGCGTCGAGTTCATGCTGTCATGGACTTTGCGCACGATCCACCGGGAACAGCCTTTCGCCGGGCGCGTGCTTGGCGTCGCCATCGAGCAGGTCGATCGCTGGTTTCAGCCGCAGGCGCGGTTCCTCAACATTCGCGCGCGCAAGGCCGTCGTTTTGTGCAGCGGCGGGCACGGGCACAACGTGCATTTCCGCCGCATGTTCGATCCGCGCCTCACCGAGGAATACCAGCATCACGGTCAGGCGACGGCTCCGGCGAACGCGGCGGGTGAAATCTCGGCGATGCAGATCGGCGCGGCGCTCTGGGCGTGCGGCAACGAGACGGACACCGGCGTCGGCCAGGCCATCGACAAGGGCCGGCTCGCGGTGCGCGACAATTACGTGCGCGGCAAGATCGGGCCTGAATCCGCGGTTTTCTTCCGTCATCGCGCGCTCGGCCTCGACGTGCGGGACTGGCAGGATCTCGTTCTGGTCAAGGAAAATGGCCTGCGTTTCTTCAACGAGCTCGACAACACCGCCAACGGGTATTTCTCCGCCGCGTTGAAGCCGACCTATCACGATCCGAAGAAGCTCAACGGCGGCGGGCCGATCTGGGCGATCTTCGATTCGGCTTCCGTCGAGCGTGAGAAGTGGCAGACGACGACGCCGCACGTCGATCGCGCCGGCGGCTATTTCTTCAGCGGCTCGACGCTCGAGGAACTCGCGGGGCAACTGACGCGCAACATCTACCAGAAAAAACCCATGCCCGCCGAAACGTTGCGCAAGACGGTGGAGCGGTTCAACACCTTCGTCGTCTCGGGCAAGGACGAGGACTTCAACCGCCCCTCGCCGCCGCACAAGATCGAAAAGCCGCCCTTTTACGCGGCGTGGGCGACGCCCTGCCTGCACGATTCCTACACGGGGCTTCGCACCAACACCAATTGCCAGGTCATGGACATGCAGGGCAAGCTCATTCCCGGCCTTTATTGCGCCGGCGAAACCCAGGGCGGAATCAAGAGCCATGGCCTCGGACGATGCATCGTCACGGGGCGTGTCGCCGGCATGGAGGCCGCGCGCGGCTCCTGAAGAGGGGCCGGGACGGGACGAAGTCGCCACCATGGCTGAAACAAGAATCTATCCCGTCGGGCTCGACCTGTCCGAACCGGTTCCCGGGTCAATTGATCTCGGGGCCCGGTTTACCGTCGTCATCGCCGTGATGACGGAGTCCGGCGGCGATCTTTCGGGGGCGGTCTTCCAGGTTCTCGACGGCGAGACCGTCGTCGAACGGGGCGCCCTGCCGGCGGTGACGCGTCGCGATCCCCACGCCGACGACATCGATCCCCGCAATGGTCCCGTCGACTTGAGGGCCATCACGTCGGTTTCGTTGACCGCGCCCGCGCGGATTGGCTCCTTTGACTGGACATTCCTGGTGCCCGCGCAGGAGATCGGCGGCGTCGCGCATGGCGAGGCGTCGCTGCGCCTCCGGTTCACGACGGCGGAGCATCGCACCAGCCTCGCGGCCTGGGATGTTCCCTCGCCCGTCGAAGCCGGAGAGACCTTTGTGTTCAGGGTCGGCGCGAAATGCACCGCCTGTTGCCACATGGAGGGACAGATCGTCGAATTGCGCGACGAGGAGGGGCGCGTCGTTTCGGGAGGGCGGCTTGGCGCCGAGACGTGGCTGGGGACGGAAGGGCTCTTCTGGACGCGGATTGAAGCAAGGGCGCCCGAAACGGAGGGCCTGCGTCAATGGACCGTCGCGTTTCCGGCGTCCGGGTTTGAGTTGCCCCATCAGGGCGCCGGGGCGTCTGTCGGATTCATGGTTGTCGCGCCAGGGCGTCACCTGGTTTCCGTGACGGTCGTCGAGCGGGGAACCGGAGCCGCCGTCGCCGACGCGCAGGTTCGCGTTGGCTTCCACCGCGCCGTGACCGACGAGGCGGGCGTGGCGCGGTTTCTCGTCGCGCCTGGCGAACACAGGCTGTTTGTCTGGAAAGCGAATTTCGACGCGCCCGAAAGCATGCTCGACATTCAGGCGGACACGCACTCGCGGGTCGAGGCGGAGGCTCTGCCGGAGCCGGATCCCTACGCGCGCTGGCAGGGATAGGATTCGGGGCGGGGAAAGCCCTTGTTTCGCGCCGCCCTGAAATCCTTGATCCATCTCAGATCGCGCCGCCGTCGTTCCGGGCTCAATCCGCTTCGATAAATCGAGAGGAGAACCGAATGAGCCACGTCCCGCACGAATTGACGGAAGAGTTTCCGGACTTCACGAAGCAGTTGCACGATCTGAAAATTGGCAACGCGCATTTCGCCAATCTCGCGGATCGATACCACGAGCTCAACCGGACGATTCACCGGATCGAGACGAAGATCGAGGCCGCCGAACATTCGGTGCTTGAAACCATGAAAAAGCAGCGATTGTCGCTCAAGGACCAGATCTCGGCCATGCTGGAGCGGCGTTCCTGACGCCGCTTCCGACGCGATTTACAGGCCCGGAGCGACCGCGAACGTCGCCTCGGTCTTCGAGTGGATTTCGTCGAGGGTCACGCCGCTGGCGAGTTCGACGAGGGTCATGCCGCCCTTGTGCGCCTTGTCGATGGTGAAGACGCCAAGGTCGGTGATGACCATGTCGACGACGCCGGAGCCCGTCAGCGGCAGATTGCATTTGTGCAGCAGTTTCGGTCCGTCCTTGGCGACATGCTCCATCACCACGACGACCTTCTTGACGCCAGCCACGAGGTCCATGGCGCCGCCCATGCCCTTCACCATCTTGCCGGGAATCATCCAGTTCGCCAGATCGCCATTTTCGGCCACCTGCATGGCGCCGAGGATGGACAGATCTATGTGACCGCCGCGGATCATCGCGAAGGAATCGGCGGAAGAGAAAAAGCTCGTGGTGGGCAATTCGGTGATGGTCTGCTTGCCGGCGTTGATGAGGTCGGCGTCTTCTTCTCCCTCGAAGGGGAAGGGGCCGAATCCGAGCATGCCATTCTCGCTCTGCAAAACGACGCTCACGCCGTCCGGAATGAAATTCGAAACGAGCGTCGGAATGCCGATGCCGAGATTCACGTAAAAGCCGTCGCGCAGTTCCTTCGCGGCGCGCGCGGCCATCTGTTCACGGGTCCATGCCATGGTTGTTCTCCGTTTCAGGCCGCGGCGCGCTTGCGCACGGTGCGTTGCTCGATGTGTTTGACCGCGCCGGGCACGTGAACGATGCGTTTCACGTAGATGCCGGGGGTGATGACGTGGTCCGGATCGATTTCGCCGGGCTGCACGAGGTGCTCGACCTCGGCGATGGTGATCTTGCCCGCCGTCGCCATCATCGGATTGAAGTTCCGGGCGGTCTTCCGGTAGACGAGATTGCCTTCCGTGTCGCCTTTCCAGGCGTGAACGAGCGAGATGTCGGCGACGAGTCCTCGCTCCATGACGAAATGTTCGCCATTGAATTCGCGGGTTTCCTTGCCCTCGGCGATGATCGTGCCATAGCCGGTCTTGGTGAAAAAGGCGGGAACGCCCGCGCCGCCGGCGCGGATGCGCTCGGCGAGGGTGCCCTGCGGATTGAATTCGAGCTCCAGTTCGCCGGCGAGGAATTGCTGGGCGAAGAGCTTGTTTTCGCCCACGTAGGACGAAATCATTTTCCGGATCTGTTTCGTCTCGAGGAGGATGCCGAGGCCAATGCCGTCGACGCCCGCGTTGTTCGAGATAAACGTCAGGTTTTTCGCGCCGGAATCGCGAATCGCCAGGATCAGCTGCTCGGGAATGCCGCAAAGGCCGAATCCGCCGGCCATCAACGTCATGCCGTCTTTCACAAGGCCGGCGAGCGCGGCGCGGGCGTCGGGAAATACCTTTTTCATGGGGGTTCTCGGCTCCTGAATTCGGAGCCTGAATAGCCCGGCCACGAGAATCCTGCAAATCCCCCTTCATCGGAACCGTCCCGTGACATATAGAGAAAAATCCCGGTTTCGCGGGCAATTTCTGGCTATTTTTTGGGCGGAGCGCCATGCAATTTCTAAGGGTCTATTTGCGCGTTCTGCGCCTTCTCGGATCCGAAAAGCGGATCGCGGCGATGCTGGTCGTCGCCAATCTGGCGCTCGCCGCCGCGCAATTCGCGGAGCCCGTGCTTTTCGGGAGAATCATCGACCTGCTCGCCGGCGCCCAGGCGCAGGGCAAGACCCTGAAATGGGATGATCTCATTCCGCTCGTGGGAGCCTGGGTGGGTTTTGGACTTTTCACCATCGCGGCCGCGGTGACCGTCGCCCTGCACGCGGATCGCCTGTCGCACAGGCGACGGCTGTCCATGATGGCGGAATATTTCGAACACGTCCTGCATTTGCCGCTGGGCTTTCACACGGCGACCCATTCGGGACGGCTGTTGAAAACGATGCTCGACGCCACTTCGAACATGGCGGCTGTCTGGCTGTCGTTTTTCCGCGAGAATTGTTCGTCCTTCGTCGCGCTCTTCATCCTGCTGCCCATGTCGCTGTTCGTGAACTGGCGGCTGGCGTCCCTGCTCATCGTTCTCGTCATTCTGTTCGCGGCCATGACGGGCTACGTGCTGCGCAAGACCGAGGGAAAGCAGGGAGAAGTCGAGCGCTATCACAACGATCTCGCCGAACGCGCCTCGGACGCGCTCGGCAACGTCGCGGTCATCCAGAGCTTCACGCGCGTCGAGGCCGAGACGCGAGCCATGCGTCAGGTCACGACGGCCCTGCTCAACGCCCAGTTGCCGGTTCTGTCATGGTGGGCCGTGATGGCCGTCGCGACCCGCGCTTCGGCCACGCTGACGCTGGTCGCGATCTTCATTCTGGGGACGTCGCTGCATCTTCAGGGGCTGGCGACCATCGGCGAGATCGTCACCTTCATGAATTTCGCGGGCATGCTGATCGGCCGGCTCGAACAGGTCGTGGGCTTCGTCAACTGGGTGTTCCTGATCATCCCGAAGCTGCAAGACTTCTTTCAGGTGCTGGACACCCAGCCGGCGGTGACGGACAGGCCGGACGCGAAGGACGCGGGGCGCCTTTCGGGCCGCGTCGCCTTCGAGGACGTGTCGTTCTCCTACGACGGGCGGCGGACGGCGGTTTCGGAAGTGTCCTTCGCCGTCGAGCCCGGCCAGACCATCGCGCTCGTCGGATCCACGGGGTCGGGCAAGTCCACGACGCTGTCCCTTCTGCATCGGGTCTTCGATCCCGATCACGGGCGCATCACCATCGACGGGATCGATTTGCGCGACATGACGCTGCTGTCGCTTCGCAAGAACATTGGCGTCGTTTTCCAGGAACCCATGCTGTTCGCCCGCTCGATCGAGGAAAACCTGCGCGTCGGCAAGCCCGAGGCCACCGCGGAGGAAATCGCGGTCGCGCTGGAGCGCGCCCAGGCCAGTGAATTCGTGTCCGCCCAGTCGGATGGTCTGGCGACGATCGTTGGCGAACGCGGGCGCTCGCTGTCGGGCGGCGAACGTCAGCGCGTGTCGATCGCGCGCGCGTTGCTCAAGGATCCGCCGATCATGATCTTCGACGAAGCCACGAGCGCTCTCGACGCGACGACGGAGCGGCAGCTTCAGGCGGCGCTCGACGCGGCCACGAAGGGACGGACGACCTTCGTCATCGCCCATCGCCTGGCGACCGTGCGAAACGCCAGCCGGATCATCGTTTTCGACCACGGCAAGATCGTCGAAAGCGGCACCTTCGAGGAGCTTGTCGCGATGAATGGCCGGTTCGCGGCGCTGGCGCGGGCGCAATTCATGGCGGGGACGGAGGCTCCGGCTCCGGCGACGGCGGCCCCGTGACCGGCCGGGTTCAGCCGTCGATTTCCCGGTATTCCGGCGAGACCTTGAGGGAGAGGATCTTGTTGCGCTGCTTGCGCAGGATTTCGAAGCGGAATCCGTGAAAGGAAAAAACCTGTCCCGCTTCCGGGATGGCCCGCGCCTCGTGGATGACGAGGCCGGCGATCGTGGTCGCCTCCTCGTCGGGAAGCGACCAGTCCATGGCCCGGTTGAGATCGCGAATCGGCACGGAGCCATCGACGTTGATGGAGCCATCGGGCAATTGCCGCAGCCCCTGCACGGCTGTGTCGTGCTCGTCCTTGATGTCGCCGACGATCTCCTCGAGAATGTCCTCGAGAGTCACGAGGCCCATCACGGAACCATATTCATCGACGACGAGGGCGAAATGGCTCTTGCGTTCGAGAAACGCCTGTAGCTGGTCGTGCAGGGTCGTCGTTTCCGGGACGAACCACGGCGGCGAACAGATTTCGTCGATCTTCAGCTTTTCCGCTTCGCCGTGGACGGCGGCGAGGGCGCGCAGCAAATCCTTCGCGTGAATCACGCCGACGATGTTCTCGGGCTGGCCGGTCCAGACCGGGAGGCGCGTGAAAGCGGAAGCCAGCACTTCCTGGACGATGTCGCGTGGCGGCGAGGCCGCGTTGATGGTCCGCATTCTCGTCCGGTGCACCATCACGTCGGACACGTTCAGCGCGTTGAGTTCGATGAGTCCGCCAAACATGTCGCGATGACTGCGTTCGACGCCGCCTTCCTTGTGCAGGAGATCGACGGTGCTGCGGATTTCCTCGTTCGGCGTGAGAATCGAGGCGTGATCGCGCTTTTGCAGGCCAAACAGACTCAGGCAGCCGCCAACGACGAAATCGACAGCCACGAGCGCCGGAGTGAATATCGTGACGAAAACGGAAACCACCCGCGCGAAAATCAGCGACATGCGGTCGGGAAAATTGATGGCGATCGTCTTTGGCAAAACCTCCGCGAAGACGAGCAGCAGCACCGTCATCAGGGCGGTCGCGTAGATCACGCCGGCGTCTCCGAACACGCCCGTGAGCACGTTCGTCATGAAGGCGGAGGCGCCGATGTTGACGATCGTGTTGCCAAGCAACATGGCGCCGATCAGTCGCGGGCGCGCCTCCAGCAGCCGGTTGACGAGGGTCGCGCGGGCATCGCCGCTTTTCTCGAGGCCATGCATCCGCGCGCGCGAGGCGGCCGTCATCGCGGTTTCCGAGGCCGCGAAAAACGCCGACAGCAGAAGGCAAACGAAGACAATCAGAACAGCGACCCAAAGATCGACTGGAAGGGCCTCTCCGCCGGTGGCGTGCATGGTTCAATAACCCAGTTCATCCCTGAGGAATGCCTGTACGTCCCGCGCGGGCACGCCTTTCGCGATGAAGCTTTTTC
>CAISEY010000256.1 GCA_903884435.1 uncultured Hyphomicrobiales bacterium
CCTGCGCCGCGAGCGGTTGCACAAGAACATCATGCTGCGCGTGAAGGTCGTCGATTCCATGCGCACCCGCATGAAGGGCGCCGGCTTCAACGAATTCGCGACGCCGATTCTCACCGCCTCGAGCCCCGAGGGCGCGCGCGACTTCCTCGTTCCCTCGCGCATTCATCCCGGCAAGATGTACGCGCTGCCGCAGGCGCCGCAGCACTACAAGCAGCTCCTGATGATGGCCGGCTTCGACCGCTATTTCCAGATCGCGCCCTGTTTCCGCGACGAGGATCCGCGCGCCGACCGTCTGCCGGGCGAGTTCTACCAGCTCGATCTCGAAATGAGCTTCGTCACGCAGGACGACGTGTTCGCGGCCATCGAGCCGGTGATCACGGGCATTTTCGAGGAATTCGGCGGCGGGCGTCCGGTGACGCAAAAATGGCCGCGCATTCCCTACGCCGAGGCCATGCAGAAATACGGTTCCGACAAGCCGGATTTGCGCAACCCCATCGTCATGCAGGATGTGAGCGAGCATTTCCGCGGCTCGAACTTCAAGGTTTTCGCGCGGCTGCTGGAACAGCCGAAGAACCGCGTCTGGGCGATCCCGGCGCCGACCGGCGGTCAACGCACCTTCTGCGACCGGATGAACTCCTGGGCGCAGGGCGAGGGACAGCCGGGGCTCGGGTATATTTTCTGGCGCGAGGCCGATGGCAAGACCGAAGCCGCGGGCCCGCTCGCCAACAACCTCGGCCCGGAGCGCACGGCGGCCATCGCGGCGCAAGTTGGCGTGAAGGCTGGCGACGCCTGTTTCTTCGTCGCGGGCGATCCCGAGAAATTCGTGCGCTTCGCCGGCGACGCGCGCAGCCGCGTCGGCAAGGATTTGAACCTGATCGACGAGAACCGGTTCGAACTCGCCTGGATCGTCGATTTCCCGATGTTCGAGTGGAACGAGGACGACAAGAAGGTCGATTTCTCGCACAATCCTTTCTCGATGCCGCAGGGCGGCCTCGAGGCGCTGCAAACCCTGGATCCGCTGACCATCAAGGCATTCCAGTACGACATCGCCTGCAACGGTTTCGAGATCGCGGGATACAGCGAGGAAACCGTCGTCGAGCGTTTCGGCGGGATGTATCGCGCGTTCCAGTATGGCGCGCCGCCCCATGGCGGCATGGCCGCCGGCGTCGACCGGGTCATCATGCTGCTGGCCGGCGAGCAGAACCTGCGCGAAGTCGCCTTGTTCCCGATGAACCAGCGCGCCGAGGACATTCTGATGGGCGCGCCCTCCGAGCCGACGGCGAAGCAATTGCGAGAGCTGTCGCTGCGGGTGAACGTGGCGGAGAAATAGTGGGGACGAAGCCCCGGCGGGGAGCGGAGTTTTCCCGATGATTCCCGTCTCCTGCACGATCATCGCGCGAAACGAGGCGGATCGCGTCGGCCGCGCGATCGAATCCGTCCGCGGACTCGTCGACGAGGTCGTCGTCGTCGATTCCGGCTCCACGGACGGCACGCAGGCGCTGGCGGAGCGCCTCGGCGCGCGCGTCGTCCACAACGACTGGGTCGGCTACGGCCCGCAAAAGCGTTTCGCCGAGGACGTGGCGAAACACGACATCATCCTCAACCTCGACGCAGACGAGTTTCTGTCGGCGGAGTTGCGCGAGGAAATCCGCGCCTTGCTGTCGGGGCCATCGCTGCCCGCGAAGACGTACAAAATGCGCGTGACGCTGGTTTATCCCCACCGCGAGACGCCCGCGCCCTTCGCGGATTCAACGATTTGCCTGCGTCTTTACGACAGGCGCGCCGCGCGGTTTTCACCCAGCCTCGTCCACGACAACGTGCCGGAAACGCCCGATTGCATGATGTTGCGCGGGCGCGTCATGCACCGCAGCTACCGCGGCCTCGCCGACGTCGTGCGCAAGGAACTCGCCTATTTCGAATTGCAGAAGCGGGAGAAGAGCAAGAGCCGCGCGGTTCTTCTCGCCCGGCTGCCAATTGAATTCCCCTGGCAGTTCTTCCGCTATTACATTCTCAACCGCCATGTTTTCGGCGGCGCCTATGGTTTCGCGGCCGCGACGGTCGCCGCCTTCATGCGCTGGATGCGGATCGCGATCCTGCTCGGCTGGTGACGCTCACAGGCGCACGATCCGGCAGGGATCGCCCGCCTTCGCCTGGGGCGCGTGGGCCTCGCGAATGACGAGACATTCCGATTGCGCGAGCACGCGCAGCATCGAGGAATCCTGCCGTCCGAACGGAGTCGCCACGGGCAGGCCGTCGTTGCCGCGAGCGAGGCTGGCGCGCAGGTAGTCCTGACGGGAATCGTTGGCTTTCAGATCGACGCCGAGGATCGCCGGTTCCGAGGGATCGCGTCCGGCGGCCGGATCGCCGGACAGAGCGCGGACGAGCGGGACGAGGAACAGCACGCCGCAGACGATGGCGGACACCGGATTGCCAGGCAGGCCCAGGATCCGCATGTCGCCCAGCCTGCCGTGCATGAGCGGCTTGCCCGGACGCATGGCGATCTTCCAGAAGCCAAGCTCCATGCCCTCGCGCGTCAGCGCGGTTTGCACGAGATCGTGGTCGCCCACCGAGGCGCCGCCGAGCGTCACCAGCACGTCGGCCTTCGCGTCGCGGGCCGCGCGAATGGAGCCTTCCAGCGCCGCGAACGTGTCCGCGGCGATGCCGAGGTCGATGATGTCCGCGCCGGCCGCTTCCGCGAAGGCCATGACCGCGAAGGTGTTTGACGCGACGATCTGGTCCGGGCCGGGTGTCTGGCCTGGCTGGACGAGTTCGTCGCCGGTGGCGAGCATCGCCACGCGCGGCCGGCGCGTGACCGCGAGCGTTCCGTGATTCATCGCGGCGGCGAGCGCCAGTTCGCAGGGGCCGAGCCGTCGCCCGGCGCGCAACAACACGTCGCCCTCGGTGAAATCGAGCCCGGCCTTGCGGACGTTGCGGCCGGCCGCGTCGCTTTGCAGGGCGGTGACGAGGTCGCCCTCGAACTTAGTGTCCTCCTGGATCACGACGACGTCGGCGCCCGCCGGCACGGGCGCGCCGGTGAAAATCCGCACGCATTCGCCGGGGCCGACCGCGCCCGAAAAGCCATGGCCGGCGGCGCTGGTTCCAATCTGTTTCAACGTCGCGGGAACCGTCGCGATGTCGGCGGCCCGCGCAGCGTAGCCGTCCATGGCCGAAGCGGGGAAGGGGGGCTGGGTGCGGCGCGCCGCGAGATCGCGCGCCAGCGTGCGCCCGGCGCATCGCGCCAGCGGCAGCGTCTCGGTGGACAGGGGAACGGGGGCGCTCGCGAGCACGCGCGCGAGAGCTTCGGGAACGGGGAGCCAGGGGGAGGGTGTCATGGAGGATTTATGGCACGCTTTGGCCTGTCGGGAAACGCGTCCCGACGGTCGCCGGTCTGGACCTCGCGACTTCCTTCGTCATAGTCTGGTCGCGCGTTCAAGTCCGGGTTCCGGTGTATCGATGGTTTCGCTGATTGGCAGTCGCGGTCTCGCCGCGGGCGCTTCGCGCGCGCCGTCGGC